>NZ_JAALXT010000004.1:0-300000 GCF_011634775.1 Thalassoroseus pseudoceratinae | reverse complement strand
AAGGACGGTGTTCGATGCATCTATCATAAGCGATTTGACCGTCCCCAGCCATTCGCCGAAACCGAAGTTGTCACATGGAAACGTCTTCGATTGACTCGGATTTCTCACGGCTTTGAAATTCCCAGCCGAAACAGTCAGAATGCCGGTTCACACGAGCCACACAAGATTTCAACCGGCCTTCCCGCCGGAAGACGCCAGTCTTTCTGACTTCGACCGAGCCGGAAACTGCGTCCAACGCGATACTTCATGAATTAACCGACATGCCCATTGTCCCCAAGCCGGCAGCATGCCGTCGGTTTGGATTTGTTTCGGTCGACAATTGCCGAGAAGGAAAACACGAAAATGCCCCACACGCTTCCGAAATTGCACAACGCCATGTGGCCAGGATTGGTTGGGAAAGGCGGCGACGAGCCAGATGCCGAACCACCGATTAGTCTCGATCGTATGCTTGAACTGACCGCCGCCGCCGAAGTCGATGGCCAAAAGTTTGAGGGAATCGACTACTTCCTATTTCATCCCCACACCGACCCCGATGCCAGCGATGACGAATTGAAAGCCATCGCGGACAAAATCGCGGGACACAACCTCACGGTCGGTTCGCTCGTGGCTCCGATTTGGCCGGGAACCGTTGGTGATTCGGCCATGGGTGATGACGAGCAACAGCAAAAGTTCCTCACTGCCATTGAGAAAGCCTGTCGCATCGCGAAAGTGTTCAACGAGCATGGCGTGCGGAAGTACGGTGTGATTCGCATCGACTCCGCCGGTGGACCGGACGAGTGGTACAAAGACCCGGAAGCCAACACGAAGCGGATCGCCGACACCTTCCAAAAAGCCGCCAAGATCGCCGCCGATCATGGTGAACGGTTAGCCGCGGAAGGCGAGATTTGCTGGGCGGGAATGCACTCTTGGAAGAACATGGTCGACTTGCTCGAAGCCGTCGACATGCCTGAAACGCTCGGCTTCCAAGCGGACTTGGCTCACACGTATTTGTATCTCCTCGGCGTCAACGCCCCGGAGCACAAATTGCTCAGCGAAGGTTACTCGGAAGAGGAATTCTGGGCCGCCTACAAACAAATGACCGATGCCCTGCGGCCGTGGACGATCGATTTCCATGTTGCCCAGAATGACGGCAGCGTGCATGGCACTGGCAGTCACGACAAAACCGGTCGCCACTGCCCCGCCGACGATCCGAACGGCAAACTCGATATCGTGAAGTGTTCGGGCTATTGGCTCGAAGACGCACAATCACGTGGCATCGAACACATCTGCTGGGACGGTTGCATGTTCCCCAACGCGATGCTCGAAAAACCGGAAACCTGGAACACCATCCTCAAAACCATGATGGAAGTCCGCGACGCACACGGCTGGAGTTGAAAACTTTCCCGCACTGCATGCGATACATGAAACAAAATCAAACTTTTAGGAGTCAAGAACAATGACGAAGCCGCTCAATATCGGCATGATTGGTTATGGGTTTATGGGCAAAGCGCACACGAATGCGTATGCCTCGGCGAATCACTTTTTCCCAGAACTTGAGTACAAGCCGGTCCTGAAAGCTGTTTGTGCTCGGAACAAAGACAAGGCCCAGGTATTCGCGGACACTTGGGGTTATGAGTCCGTCGAAACCGATTGGAGGGAAATGCTGAAGCGAGACGATATCGATGCAGTCGATATCTGTACGCCGAACAATTTGCACAAGGAAATTGCGATTGCTGCGGCGGAAGCTGGTAAGGCGATTCTTTGTGAAAAGCCACTCGCGATGGATGTCGCTGAAGGCGAGGAAATGTGCGAAGCGGTCGAGAAGGCCGGCGTTCCGAACATCGTGTGGTACAACTACCGCCGACTTCCCGCCGTCACGCTCGCGAAGCAGTTGATTGACGAAGGCCGCTTGGGTCGTATCTTCCACTATCGTGCAAACTTCCTCCAAGACTGGACAATCAACGAAGACGTCCCGCAAGGTGGTGCCGCCACTTGGCGACTCGACGCTGATGCCGCCGGTTCCGGTGTGACGGGGGACTTGCTCGCTCACTGCATCGACACCGCGGTTTGGCTGAACGGTCTCGTCAAAGACGTCAGCGCCATGACCGAGACGTTCGTAAAAGAGCGGCCCGATGCCGAAACCGGCGAGAAGAAACCCGTCAAAATCGACGATGCTTGTTCTTTCATGTGTCACTTCCAGAACGGTTCGCTGGGGCTGTTCGAGTCCACACGATACGCTCGCGGTCACAAGGCTCTCTACACCTTCGAAGTGAATGGTGAGAAAGCGTCGCTCAAATGGGATTTGCACGACCTGCACCGACTGGAATACTTCGATCACGCCGATGATTCCGTGGTTCGTGGTTGGCGGAACATTCACGTTTCCGATGGCGATCAGCCGTATCTCGATCACTGGTGGGTCCCGGGCTTGCAGATCGGCTACGAACACAGCTTCATTCACCAGGTTGCCGATTTCCTCGCTGGCTACGAAAAAGGAAATCCTGTCGCACCGACGTTCCGCGATGCCTTGGAAACGCAAAAGATTTGCGACGCCGTGCTAAAGAGCGCTCATGATCATTCGTGGGTGGAAATTAGTTAGCTGCTTGCATGTCCGGCGATTAAGTCGCTACGATAGTTCAACTTTCAAACGACACGCCACGATGGTCGAGTGCCTGCGCGCACCGGCCATCGTGGCTTTCGTTGACACATGACCGTTCGCGGTAATTGCTTCGCGTTTTCGGCTCTCGCAGTTGCGGAGTGTTTGACGCGACGATTTTTCATCGTGATCGGTGTTTCTCAACCGCCTAGAAAATCACTCTTGCGGAGACCGTCATGGATCGGCAACCCATCAGCCGAGAAGGCTACGACAAACTCAAAGAGGACATTGCCAAGCTCGAAGTCCAGAAATCCGAAGTTGCCGAGCTGATCAAGCTCGCTCGTGAAGAAGGCGACCTCAGCGAAAACGCCGAATACCACGGGCAACGCGAAACCCAGGGCATGATCCAGGCGAAAATTCACCAGCTCAAAAGCAAGCTCGCCAGCTGCTATATCGTCGATCGCTCGGCGATGCCCAAGGGGGTTGTCGGATTCGGTTCGGTCGTGACCGTCAAAGATCTGTCCGACGGAATGGAAGAGCAATACGAACTCGTCGGTCCGGGCGAGGAAGATTACTCTTGTGAGCCGATGAAGATCCTCACCAATAGCCCGATCGCAGAAGGACTCACCGGCAAGAAGGTTGGTGATCAGGTCGAGATTGAGATTCCGAGTGGCAAACTCAATATGGAAATCACGAAGATCGAGGATCCCGAATAGTTCGGGGCCGTCCCTGCCCAAACCGATTGCCCTCCGTTCTGACTCACGGAAAGTTGTCATGAAGAATCATTTTTCGATCGCCGCACTCGTTTGGGTTCTCGTTTGGCCAACAATGGGGCAGTCCGCCAATTGGCCGGAGTTTCGTGGGCCGACTGGTGAAGGCATCGCCACAGTCAGCGGGTTGCCAGTCGAATGGTCGCCAGACAAGAACGTCGTCTGGAAGACACCGGTTCCCGGTTTGGGGTGGTCTTCGCCGATCGTGCTTGGTGAGCAAATCTTCCTGACGACAGCGGTCGGGGCGGAGGATGATCAATCCGGTCCCCAGAAGCTTCGCGTGTTGTCGTTCGATGTCGCGACGGGAAAACCCAACTGGAATGTCGAAGTCTTCGCGCCGCGAGACACTTCGATGCACAAAAAGAACAGCCACGCCAGCCCAACGCCGATCACCGATGGCGAACATATCTTCGTCCACTTCGGTGCCTACGGAACCGCTGCCCTGACAACCGATGGCAAAGTTCTCTGGCGTCAGACGGGAATTGACTACCGCATGCAACACGGGACCGGCGGGTCACCGATTCTGGTCGATGATTTGCTGGTTTTCAGTTGTGACGGTTCCGATGTGCAATTTGTGGTCGCCCTGGACAAATCGACCGGGAAGATTCGGTGGAAAAAAGATCGGCCGGCCATCAAGAATTCTCGGAAGTTCTCCTTTAGCACGCCGTTGGCGATCGAAGTGGACGGCCAAACCCAGATCATCAGCCCCGCGACCGATCAGGTCGTCGCATACGCACCACAGGATGGTCGGGAACTGTGGTCACTGCCCTACTCCGGCTACTCGGTGATTCCGCGTCCGGTGTACGGTGGCGGATTGCTCTATCTCGCCACAAGTTACAACACGTCTCAGCTCTTGGCCATTCGTCCCGGCACGCAAGATTCCGAGGCTGAAATCGTTTGGAAACTCCAACGAGGTGCCCCGCATACGCCATCGGTTGTCTATGTTGACGGGATGGTGTTCCTCGTCAGTGATCGTGGTATCGGGACCTGTGTAGACGCGGCGACGGGGACCGTCCATTGGCAGAAGCGGCTTGGTGGGAATTATTCCGCGTCGCCGTTGTATAGTGAGGGACGCGTTTATTTCCAGAGTGAGCAAGGCGTCGGGACCGTCGTTCGAGCCTCGAAGGAATACGAAGTCCTCGCTGAAAATGACATGAAGGAACGCACGTTGGCTTCGTATGCGGTTGCTGAGAAAGACCTGCTAATCCGCACTGAGACACAGTTGTACCGTGTCTCGGCGACTCCCTGAGAACTCAGTGAATCCGGATTTCGTTCTGGACCAGCACACCGGGTTCCGCGCTGCGAATGGCTTGTGTGACGAGTTGTTTCGTTTCCCAATCGCGGCAGATCCCCGTTACGAGAATGTGGTTTCCCTCGCAGAGGATCTCCAGTCGGCGAACTCGCTGGCCAGTCAGGGATCGAACGCTGTGGAGCATCTCATCCGCTGAAGCCACGGCGCCAACGGTTCCGGATGGATCAGTCGTCAATGCAAAATCGAGGCAGTAGGTCGACATCATATCTCCAGGCGAATGATTTCCGAATGGGAGTCAGGAAAGAGAACGGTGGAACCGTGAAGTTCGGTAGTCTTGATGCCCAGGGCATCGGTTCAAACGAAATCTTCGCAAGTCACATGCCAAAATCGGAAGAAACCGAAAGACCGGAACGGCGGTTGGCATACGGTCTGATTGAGTTTGCCTCATGATTGATTGGGTTTCCTGCCCGACTTGGCAAATTTCGATCAACGGTGAAAAACTTAGTTCCTCTCACACACTCTATGATCGTTTTGCCGTTCGGTCCGTCGAAATTTCCCAGATGGACTTAATCAGTTGTCGCATTTCCAAAGGTCTGCGCGCAAAGAAAGCCTCCGACAAAATCGGAGGCTTGAAAAATGGTCGTTAGCAATCTCGGCGACTAGTCTTCGAGAAATTCCAGAGCGTCGTCGAACTCGTCTTCCTCGTCCTCGATATGTTCAGGACCGTGGTCGTAACAGTCGCTGTCGTGCCAAAGCGGCAGACCGGCGGCGTATCGGGCGGCGAGCATTTTGACCTTGTCTTCCGATCCGGGTTTTGCCTCAGTCGGGGTGTGTGGGTTTAGGCTGAGTGGATCGAAGTCTTCATCTTCGAAGTAGCCTTCATAATCCGAGATGTACGCGACACCTTGATCTTCCGGGAGTCGCTCTAACTCGTCGTCGGCTTGATATGAGAACGAAGCATTGCTCACAGTCCCTGACCTCCTAAAATCGTCAGCTTGTGTGGGAGAAAGAATGTCCAGACCAATAAACTACACGCGCTCAGGAACAATGTGGGAAAATTCTTATGGCATCCGGTGAGAAGGCCATGATTTTCCCCGGAAGGAAGACTCGCGCTGATGGCACACTCACGGGGAAACGCGGAGAGTAAGTGTGCCGTACGCGGGCAGAGTTTGGGCTGGACCAAAACTTATATGGTGACAGGATTGTCAGGGCAGATCGGAGAATTGTCAACAAAAATCCAAGAAAAATTCACATCGCAATGGATTTACTGAGCAGTTGACAACCAGGATCAGGTGGACAAGAGCCACATAGCTTGTACTACCCCCCCGGTGTAGGGCGTTGCACGTCGTAACGTTTCAGTTTTCGGTCAAGTGTCGATCGCTCGATACCCAATATTTGAGCCGCTTTCGACTTGTTCCACTCCGTGTGCTCCAGTGTGGCGAGAATGTGTTCTTTTTCGTGTTGTTCCAGAGAGATTTCGCGGTATTCCGATTGCCCGGAATGGGTGGTGGGCAAGGTCTGGGAACTTTCGGAGACGCCCAAACCGGAAAGGTGGACATCTTCGGCCTGGACTTCTGTTTGGCGACACAAAATGACGGCCCGTTCGACCACATTCTGCAACTCGCGAACGTTCCCAGGCCAATCGTAGTCCATCAAAATTTGCAGGGCTTGACGGCTGAATCCTGTGACGTTGCGTTTGGATCGTCGGGCACTGCGGTCGAGAAAATAGTCGGCCAAGAGTGGAACATCCGATTTACGCTCTCGGAGGGGAACCACGGAAATCTCGACCACGTGCAACCGAAAGTACAAGTCCTTCCGGAAGTCGCCCGTGGCAACTGCTTCTTCCAAATCGCGGTTGGTCGCTGCAACCACGCGAACGTTGACGGTGATCGGTTCATGCCCGCCAACCCGCTCAAATGCGTGCCCTTCCAGGACGCGGAGAAACTTGGCTTGGATGATGGGGCTCATCTCGCCGACTTCGTCAAGGAACAGGGTCCCTTGCGTTGCTTGTTCAAATTTCCCCGACTTTCGACCCACCGCACCGGTGAACGAGCCTTTCTCGTGGCCGAACAGCTCACTTTCTAAAAGACTCTCGTTGAGCGCGGCACAATTCATGCAGACAAATGGCCCGCGACGTCGGCCGCTGTTTTCGTGAATCGCTCGAGCAACCAACTCCTTGCCCACCCCGCTTTCGCCTCGGATCAGCGTAGTTGCATCCGTTGGAGCGATTCGCGTGATCGTCTCGCGTAAGCTACGAATGGCGGCACTCTTCCCGACCAACTGGCTGTCGAGTTCCAATTGACGACGCAGCGTGACATTTTCGTCCCGATACCGCGCTGCCGTCGTGGCGAGGGACTCCCGTTCTGTCAGGCTCTTCAATGCAAGAGCCATCTGGTCGGCGACGGCGAGGGTAAACTCCAGGTCATCAGGGGAAAGCCGATTGTCCATACTCAAGGCGTACAAGTGGATCACGCCGTAGATCGTTTGCTCGAATTGTATCGGTGCACACAGCACGCTTTCGACGGCAAAATTGTTCAGGCTTTCGCTTTCAGCCAAAGCGCTGTCGTCGGTCACGTCTCTGGCAAGGATCGCTTCTCGACTTTCCAAGACAATGCGGGACAGACTCGTAGAGACGCGTTCCAGCGTTTGATCTTCCGCGCAATCGTAAGCGACGAGAGACAGTTGTTCCGGATCGGCGTTGCGTGTGACAGGTTCGGCGAGTAGAAAGATCGCACCGATCCCAGCGTTGGTGGTGGATCGCAAACCTTCGATGCCCGTCCGACACAACGAGACCGCATCTTTTGCGGAACCCATGTCGAGACCGAAGCGGTAGAGATGAGCCAACTCGAAATTGGTTCGTTCCGAGAGTTCCAGTTCATCCGATTCCGTGCGGCCATACCGCGAACTCGATGCCCGATGGACGATCTCGCCACCTTCCAACACCGAACTTCCGGATTGATCGTCTGCCGCATTCGCACCGGAATAGCCAGCCACGGTATCGCCAGCCGGTTTCTCCAAGAGATCGTTTTCAAATGCCTCGAAGGGTTTGGAAATGTCGTGCGTGAAACCAATCGCACACGAGCCGATCTGAATGACCTGCCCTTCTCGGAGTTCCCAGTCGTCATGAACCAAGTCGCCGTTGACCAGTGTTCCGTTGCGACTTTTCAAATCGCGTAGCGTCCATGCGGATTCACTGTAAAAGATTTCGCAGTGATTCCGGCTGCAGACATCGTCACGCAAGACGACGCGATTGGTCGGGGCTCGCCCAAGTGTGGTGACTTGACCGGGCAACAGACGAAAGACATCCCGCCACGTCGAACCATCACGTACGACGAGATAAGCGGTTGTTTCGGATGTGGCTGTCAAAGGATCAGAGCTTGGTGACATGATCGGAGTCGGAATAGAAAGGAGACACTCGACCTATTGTGGTCGTCTGTTTCCGCGATGGCTGCGAAATGTCCTGTTGGTGGCGGTACCCCCACGGGACTGTGCCTGCTTGGAGTATGTTGGAACCGTACTGGCCATTACTTGCAAGTCGCGAGCGGAATTCGACGTGCCTAGCTCTCATAGGATACCCCATTCCGAACGCACCGTTCAAGACCGATAGCGCGCGAAGGTTCCCAACTCACTAATCACAACCGTTACACGTTGGTCAGTTCCGATGCGTCACCATTGCACTTGCGGGTGGGATTGTCCATTCTATGACCGGAACCGTTGCGGATGACCAAGCGATCACCCTACGGTCAGACGGTGATTTTTTCCAATATCTTCACGTGTTATACGGGAGCGAACATGTCGCCACTTTTTTCACGACTGACGTTACTGGTCCTAATGTGCACAATTGCCAACTCGGCTTCCGCCGAGAATTGGTCCCGCTTCCGTGGAGACAATGGAACCGGAGTGGTCTCGCTGGCGGGGGCTCCTGTGACATGGAGTCCGGGAGATTATGAATGGAATGTGGAACTCCCCGGGGTTGGCCATTCCTCTCCGATTATTTGGGGCGACAAATTGTTCGTCACGTCGGCCATCGACGAAGGAACCGTCCGCTATTTGTTCTGTCTGGATGCAATCACCGGCGAACAAGAATGGTCGCGGATGTTTGCGTTGAATCGAAGTCACAAACATGAAAAGAGTAGTTGGGCGTCGAGCACACCGACCACCGACGGGAAACACGTCTATGTGGCGTTTGCCGATGAAGAAACCTACACGCTCACGGCTTACGACTTCTCCGGAGAATTGGTTTGGCGACGCCGTTTAGGGGCATTCACGAGCCAGCATGGACAAGGTGTGTCTCCAATTATCTACAAGGATCTCGTGATTCTTCCCAACGATCAAATGGGGCCAAGTTCGATCGTCGCACTCGATAAAAAGACCGGCCGAACGGTTTGGAGTACCGTGCGTGATTACCGTCGCACAAGCTATGCGACGCCGATGATTCTGGAACGTGACGGTGAACCGGCCCAACTCATTTGTGTCAGCGGAGCCACGGGCGTGAGCAGTCTCGATCCGAATACTGGGCATAAGAATTGGGAGACCGGCGAATTCCCAATGCGAACTGTGGCGTCACCGGTTTATTGCGATGGCTTGATTTTCGCCAGTTGCGGTGGTGGCGGCAAAGGCGCGTTGATGATTGCCGTCGATCCCTCACTCACCAAAGATTCTTTCAAAGACGGGGCCGATCGAATTCGGTATCAGCGTGAACGTATTCTGCCATATGTTCCCACGCCGATCGCACATGGGGACCATGTTTACCTCTGGAATGACAACGGTGTGGTTAGCTGCATCGAGGCGGAAGACGGAAAGAACATTTGGACCCAACGGGTCGGCGGGAACTACAGCGGCTCGCCAATTTGCATCGACGGCAAGCTCTATGCGATGAGTGAGTCCGGCACGGTTCATATTGTGAAGGCCAGTCCGGAATTCGAGAAGCTCGGTGAAGTCGAGTTGGGCGACCCCAGCCACGCGACGGTCGCGGTCTCAGGTGACCAAATCTACTTTCGCACGTTCCACCGTCTGATGACGTTGAAGGTTTCCTCGAAATCCGAAACGGATGCTGCCCGGTAAAACCCCGGTTTTCACAATCCAAGAATGTTAACCGCCCCATGGATTCGTTATCATGGGTAAATACGCATCAAGACCGAAGATGAACTACGAACCGGTTCCAATCTTCCGTGGGCCCAGGGATGTCGTGTTTGGTAATTGGGGGGATGGTCTCATTTGACCTTGTCTTCCGTTTCGTGTGAACTTTGTAACGCCAAGGAAGCGTTCATGCCTGCGTGGCCCGGGGGCGATTGCCCGAACTGTGGTGATGACATGCCGGCCAATCTGGTCCGGTGTCGAACTTGCCGTTGCTTACTCAACGACGATTTGCACACCGACACGGTCGATATTCCGGCATTTGTTCCGCTTCAGGAGATTGCCACGATGGTGGATGTCGAACCCGAGGGATACTTTATCGACTGTCCCAATTGCGCGCGTGAACTGCGGATTGCCAAGAAATATCTTGGCGAGCATGTCGGTTGCAAGTTCTGTCGCGAAGGGTTTATTCCCGATTTGGGCGATCCGGTATTGAACTCGCTGTTCTTTTACACGCGATGTCCCGAGTGTGAAGAAGAACTGCGAGTTGCCCGGAAATACATCGGTCAGAAAGTTGCGTGCAAGTACTGCGGCGGCAAGATTCAGTTCGTACAACCGAGCCGAAAGTCTTAACGCCCTACTGCTTTCAGTTCATGAGATCAGCCCGCGCATACCCGCCGGTTGCGGCAATGCGAAACCAAGCGTAGGTTTAGAACTGGCTTAGGAATCGCACGTTGTTTTCGTGGAATCGGCGGATGTCGGTGATGTTGTGTCGCCGCATGCAGAACCGTTCAATTCCCAAACCGAACGCGAAACCCGAGACTTCTTCGGGATCATACCCGACTGCGCGAAGCACGTTGGGGTCAACCATTCCGGCGCCGCCAATTTCCATCCAACCGCCCTGCCAGCTCACGTCCACTTCGACAGACGGTTCGGTGAATGGGAAGAACGATGGCCGGAACCGAACTTCCACGTCGTCGCCAAGATATGACTTCGCGAACAGGCTGAGCACTGTCTTCAGTTGAGCCATCGTGACGTCATCCCCCACCATCAATCCTTCCATTTGGTGGAACATGAAGTGGTGGGTGTCGTCAATTTTGTCTGGTCGGTAGACGCGTCCCAATGAGACAATTCGGATCGGAGGCTTGCTCTGCTCCATCACCCGAATTTGCACCGTTGATGTTTGGCTTCGCAGCAAGACCGGTCCACCGGCCGCAGCTTCCGCGGCAGCGAAATAGAAGTTATCCAGCGGATCGCGAGCCGGGTGTTCTTCCGGGATGTTCAGGGCGACGAAATTATGGGTTTCGTCCTCGATTTCCGGACCTTCGACCGCAGTGAACCCGAATCGGCCCATGAGTTCTTTGAACTCGTCAATTGTCTGCGTAATCACATGACGTCGCCCGAGCACTAGAGGTTCACCGGGCAATGTGAGGTCAATTGCGGTCAGTGCCGCCGCCGGTTGATCCAGCTCGGCTTGCCGTTCTTCGAGAAGTTGGCCGACGCGTTGCTTGACTTCGTTGAACTTTTTGCCAACGACCGGCCGATCTTCCGGCTTCGATTTACCGACGGCTTTTTGCAGGTCGCGAAGCCGGCCCTTCTTTTGGCCGAGAAATTCGACACGAGCCGACTCCAGTTCCTCGGCCGATGTCGCGGCTCGGAATGCCTCAATGGCAGCGGCTTCGTATTCGGAGAAGGCTTCCAAAGCATCCATGTGACGGTCCGCGTTCAGAAGTTGTCGTGCTTGAGGTGGCTCGTGTATGCGGAGGCCGAAAACGCAGACGGAAACCACCGCTAGTTGCCGTCTAGCTCATGCAACTGCGTATTCGTTCGGAACCACCCGTTCAGAAACGCTACACAAAGGCTAAACGCGATTCAGCGTGTGAGGCCCCTACCCTGGCAAACACTCAATTTCCGGCCTTCTGAGTTTGCGCAGGCGATGCGGCAAGGAGTTCGAACGAGAACTTCGCTTGCCAGCATCCTGGGACTTGCCGAGTTCTGGTTGCCTTAGCCGTCCAGCTTGGCTTTGACAGCGTTCACAACTTCGGCGAACACTTCTGGTTCATTGTAGGCGAGTTCGCTGAGTGATTTCCGATTCAGCTCGATTTCAGCCTGTTTGAGGCCAAAAATGAATCGGGAGTACGACAAACCGTTCATACGGCAAGCCGCTGTGATCCGCGTGATCCAGAGAGCGCGGAAGTCGCGCTTCTTGACACGACGGTCTCGATACGCGAATTGCCGGGACCGGATGATCGTTTCTTTGACGCTCCGCAGCAACTTGCCGCGGCCGCCGCGATTGCCCTTGGCTTCTTTGAACAGACGCTTCTTGGAGCGATGACGCGCCTTCCCCGATGTAACTCTCATGTCAAATCCAACGGATCAATCGATGTTGAGGACGAATACAGAAACGATCCCGGTATTTGGCCGGCTCGTTGGCCGAGACCAAGCGGATTACATTCCGGGGGCCAACGCTTCGATAATGGTTTTCGCTTCGGTTCCCGTGACGACGTTGTCGGCACGAAGATGGCGTTTACGCTTGCCGTTTTTGTGGCTGAGCTTGTGACCACGGTAAGCGCTACGATGCTTAATCTTCCCGGAAGCGGTCACACGAAAACGCTTCTTCATTCCCTTGTGGGTTTTTTGTTTAGGCATGACAAGCACGCTGCAGGCTAAATTAAGTTGATTCAATGCGAAATTCGCCCGCCGATTCCAGCGGGGAAACAAGGAGTATAGCAAGCCAGTCGGCAATGAATACCCTGTGCGGGTGGAAAAATCCGCGCGACGTTCAAATTTCTCGGGGTTTCACCCCGCGGGCTCGATAGAAGCTCCGGATTCAGCGGCTTGTGCCTCCGCTTCCCGAACTTTCTGCTCGACCAGATCCTGCGGACGCGAGATGACCTCACCAATCCGAACGGCCTTTTTCCATTTTAACACGCCTGGGTAGGCGGTGAACATTGGATGACCTTCCACCAAGAGAGTTAAGGGGGAGGTCTGTTCCTGTTCTGTCGTGATAATATCGCCAACAGCCAATGTCGCCAACTCTCCGGCGGAAATTTTGGTTTCGGCCAAGTGCACGATGACCTCGACTCCCGCGCTGCCCATGTGCGTTTCCAGGTTGAGTCGTTGCCGAGTGTCTGCTGATTTTTTCGTATACGCGGACCAAGTGTCTGAAGATAGTTTCCCCGCCAGCGGTTCGATGGTGTTGAATGGGATGCACAAGTTCATGATTCCGCGTGTATCGCCCATCGTCAGTTCAAAGCTGATCAGGACGATGACCTCGTTCGGCGGAACAATTTGCACCAACTGAGGGTTACTCTCGACTTGCACGACGGAGAGCTTGAGTTCACACAGCCGGTCCCAGGCATTTTCGAGACCTTTGATAGCAAGGTCCGTGATGCGACCGACGAGGCGTGTTTCGATGTCGGTGAGCGGTCGCGAAGGGATCGCATGTCGCGACTCTTTCCCGCCACCAAGAAGTCGGTCGAAAATCGGAAAGATGATCGTCGGGTTGAGATCGAGGATCAGGTGCCCGTCGAGTCCGTCCGATCGCATTAAGTTGAAACACGTCGGGTTTTCGACGCTGAAGACAAACTCACTGTATGTCAGTTGGTCGACACTGATGAGTTTGACTTCGACGATTGTCCGCAGCATCGAAGACAGTGAGGCACCGAACTCACGGCCGAACCCATCGTGCAGGGCTTGAAACGCGCGCATCTGCTCTTTGCTGACGCGTTCGGGCCGTTTGAAGTCGTAGACGTTGATGGCCCGTCCGCCACTTCCGGGAGCGGCCGCCGGTTTGTTCTTCTTTTTCTTTTTGTTGCCAGGCCCGAGCGCCGCCAGGAGCGATTCGACCTCGCCTTGACTGAGAACATCCGCCATCCTTGGCTTCTCCTCTGCTCACGGTTGCGGTTGGATCAGTTTCGGATCTGACCGTTGCCGTGCACGATGTATTTGTAGCTGGTGAGTTCCCGCAAACCGCAGGGGCCACGGGCGTGGAACTTGTCCGTGCTGATTCCGATTTCCGCTCCCAGGCCCAATTCCCCACCATCGTTGAACCGCGTCGATGCATTCACCACAACCGCCGAAGAATCCACCGCCGCCGAAAATCGCTCAATCGCGGTGATGTCTTGCGAAACAATGGCGTCCGTATGATGAGAGCCGAATTCGTTGATGTGGCCGATGGCTTCCGTTAAGTCGTCTACCACTTTGACGGCGAGGGTGAGACTGAGGTATTCCGTCCTCCAGTCCTCTTTCGTGGCCGGTTGGCAATTGGAGACGATATCGCAAGTCCGTGGGCAGCCTCGAAGTTCCACGCCCGAGTCACGAAGCGCGGTTGCAGCTGCTGGTAGAAACTCCGCTGCAATTCTCGAATGGACCAGCATCGTCTCGGCGGCGTTGCAGACACCCGGTCGCTGGCACTTCGCATTGACCACAATATTCTCGGCCATTTTGAGATCAGCGCGGGCATCGATGTACACATGACAGTTGCCATCATAGTGCTTAATCACCGGCATCGTGGCTTCTGCGGTGACCCGTTCGATCAGCCCGCGACCTCCTCGGGGAATGGTCACGTCGATGAACTCGGACCGCTTCAGAAAATGCCCGACGGCAGTTCGGTCGGTGGTTTCCACCAGCTGAACGGCATTCGTCGGCAGTTCGCATGCGGTGAGTGTGTCGGCAAGCAACCGGTGAAACGCCTGGTTGCTGTGGAATGCTTCTTTTCCACCTCGCAAAATCACCGCGTTGCCACTCTTGACGCACAACGCAGCGGCATCGACGGTCACATTAGGACGTGATTCATAAATGAAGAACACCACGCCCAACGGAACGCGTACACGGGAAACCATCAAGCCGTTCGGGCGAACACCGCCTTCGATAATCTCACCAACCGGGTCTGGCAACAACGCGATTTGTTCCAGTGCTTCTGCAATTCCGGCAATACGGGGCTCACTCAGACGCAGCCGATCAATTTCCGCGGAGGTCAGACCATATTCCGGAGCGCGTGCGATATCTTTTTCGTTGGCTTCCAGAAGTTCCGACGTGCGAGAACGCAGGGCATCGGCGGATTTTCTCAGCCAGCCGGCTTTTTGCTCACCAGTCACCAATGCCAATTCGCGTGATGCCGCTCGCGCTTGCTGGGCGACTTTCGCTGTGTATTCTGCCAAATCGTTCATAAAGCACTCATCGAAGCTGTCGGTATGAAGCGATGCAGTATCGACGCTTGGGGAAAGACTGTCAACGAGACTTCTCTCACCGACGCCGAAAACAGCCTTCAATCGTGGGGTTGCTTTTGCGGGGGCTTCTTGAGCATGCGTTGGCGGCGGAAACGGTGCACGCCTAGCATCAGTACGTCCACCGCGACGCTTAGGGAATCCAACGCCTGCTGAAGTTGTAACTTTTCGGTCGCAGACTGAGCCTGCTGGACAGCGTGATTGTAACGTTTCCAGTCGATTTCCCAGGCTTCGTCCTCCGCAGTGCGTTGTAACTCTTGTTCGAGTCCGGTGAGAACGCTGAGGAATTCTTCGGTCAGGATCGCGGGGGCCGTTTGGTACGGTGCGGAAGACGCTTGATTCGGTTTGCTCTTCGGTTGTTGAGGCTGGTTTCGGGATCGGAGCCAGTACAAACAGGCGGCTTCGCCCGTCAATGCACTCAGGCCAATCAGGTTTCGACCCCAATCGGGGTGCCCAAATCCATAGGCCATCGCACCGAAGGCAAAGAAACACGCTACCGACCAAGCCGCGAGCAACGGCCACCAGTTGCTTGAGTGGGCCGATTTTTCTCGCAACGGTTCCGGTTGCGGTATTAAGACATTCTGGCTTGTCGTTTCACCGATTCGGAAAATCACGACGGTGGTGTTGTCCGTCCCACCCCGTAAATTCGCCAAATGCGACAGCAACCGCGACGCCTCCGCCACCGGCAAGTTCGCGGCGACGATTCCGATTTCCTCATCGCTGACGTGTGTCGGAAGTCCGTCGGAACACAGTAGATAGGTGTCGCCTTCTTGAACCGGGAATGGGCCTTCGATATCGACATTCACGTTGGCCGACGGTCCAAGAGATCGGGTGATCACATTGCGGGGCTGGCGAAGTTGGACTTCCTCAGCCGATAGTTTTCCCGTGCGGATCAATTCCCATTGCAGGCTGTGGTCAAACGTCAGTTGTTCGATTTGCCCGTTCCGAATGCGATAACCGCGGCTATCGCCGACATGCCCGAACAGGACACCATCCGGGCCCAGAACGGCGGCGGTGCATGTCGTTCCCATATTGAGGAAATCGGGGTTCTGTGTGCCACGTTCGTGAATGGCATGGTTTGCTTGTTCGATGGCATCGCGAAGGGCTTCGCCGCGAGATTCCCCTGTCGATTTGAAATACACATGAGGAACGGTTTCAGCCGCAATTTTGCTGGCCAATTCCCCGACGGCGTGTCCGCCCATGCCGTCAGCCACCAAGAAAAGATGACCAAACTCCTGCCACCGTTTGGCATCGGACGCAATTTGGACCGCAAACGTATCCTGATTAAGTCGACGTCGGAAACCGACATCGCTCAAAGAGGCGTACTGGATTTTTCGTCCATGTTGCATGCCGAGTTAGCTTGGTCAGAAGGAGCGCCGATCTCGGAGGAGTTCTATCAAAATTGTATTCTAAGTCATCGTCGTTACTGAATGAAACGGTAGAGTTTGGGATTCGAGCGTCCCATCAAGGGATCATTTAACCTCATGAGCTTCGATATGGGGACCCGCCATGAGTTTACTCTGTGGGGCGGTTTCGGAAGTTGGCGAGGTTGAACGACGGGAAATGCCAGCCGAAACGCGGAAACTTATTGAAATCACCGTTCTGATTTTGGTGTAGAATAGTTGTCTCAGTTTGGTCTTGGCGAGATTCGCAATGATGGCTAGAATCCCGCGCTCTCATCTCTGACTCGTCGAATGCCACCGGTTTGCCCCGGTTTCCCAATCCAATTCCGATTACCTCACAGGTGCCGTCGACTATGGCACGCGTTGCACGAGAAAATTCCCAGCACGCGGAACCGTCACGATTCGCAATCGGATCGCGGTGGGCCGGGTTGTGTCTGTTGACATTCCTTTGTTTTTGGCAGACGGGGTGTGTCCATCGTCGGCTCACAATCCGGAGTGATCCGCCCGGCGCGTTGGTGTTGATCGACGGCACCGAGCGTGGTTACACACCGTACTCAATGGATTTTTATTACTACGGCACCCATGAAATTCAACTCGTCAAACCGGGTTTCGAGACGCTGACAGTTCATCAGAAAGTCTCGAGACCGTGGTATCAGTATTTGCCGATTGAGTTCTTCGCAGACAACTTGTGGCCACATCAAACGACGAACCGCAACGAGTTCTTCTATCAAATGCAACCGCAAGTCCAGGTTCCGCTGGAAGATCTCGGCAACCGAGCCAACGGATTGCGACTCGAATCTCAAATCGGACCATAGTCGATTGGTGTGTCACAACTCATGGAACCCGTGACACACTCGTCGAGACATCGGCGGACACTACTCAATCTTGAATGGATTCGCTTCGCCGATCGGTGCGGTCTTGGGGATCGGCATTGCGAGGTTGATCTGACTCTCTTTCGCGTTCTTGGCGACCGTTAGTGGAATCGTCCAGCGGACCGAGTGGAGTTTGCACAACCCGCTTTTTCCATCTCGGCAGTATCCGTAATTCAAAGAAAGCTCGGCGGTCGTTGAACCCTCTTTGCCGGTTAATGGGAGAGCGTAAGTCAATTCGCCATCCGCAATATCAAGCGGCTGTCGTTTGTCGAGTTGGTTGCTCACGATCACCGTTTGATCCGGCTTTGCAGCGATTTTGACGCGAGCTGGGAATTGCTTGTTGACCTTGTAACCTTCTGGCAAGTTCAGTTTGAACTTCAAGGTCACAGAACGGTTGGCAGCGACCGTTTGCTCAGGCGCTTCTTCCAGTGGCGTGTCAGAGTCATCGCTCGCGGTGTCGGCGATTTTCGGAGGCGAGAGTTTCGGGATGTCGAGCGGTTTGACGGCCTTTGTCTTGAGGTCCGCAACCAGAATCCGGTGATTGTTGGTGTCGGCGATGTAAAGTTGACCGTTGGCAATCGCCAAGCCTGCTGGTTCACTTACGCGAGCGGCGGGTTCCAATTGGTCACCGGGGGTTCCATCGCCAAGCCATGTCGTGACTTCACGGGTCTTGATGTCAACTTCCCGAAGCTTGTGGTTGTAACTATCAGCCACGTAGAGTTTTCCGTCGATGTGTGCGATACCGAGTGGGTGCTGGAACCGAGCTTCGTCGGCCTTGCCGTCGATATCTCCGAAGGCAAACAGTGTTTGGCCACGCGGCATTTCCGACGGACCGACAATCGTTTCCGTTTTGCCGTCGGGGTCGAGGTCAAGTTGCCGAATCGATGAACCTTCGCTGTCGCACACATAAAGATATTTGCCGTCGGTGGCGAGTCCGGATGGTTGAGCCAGCGCGGCTGATGCATGCGGGCCGTTGAGGACGTCTTCCCGTCCGCTACCGGAGAAGACACCGATCGAATCCGAACCAAGTTTGTGTGACCAAATTTGATGCGGACCCGCCATCGCGATATACAACACGCCATCAAAATGTAGTAAGTCCCAAGGGCTGCTGATGGCACTGGTCTTGAGTTTCCCGCCCCGATTTCCCCAACGGGCTTGCTTACCTGTGCCAGCAAGTGTGGAGACGGTTTTTCGTTGCAAATCGACCGTGCGAATCAGATGGTTTTCCGTGTCGGCTACGTACAGCGTTTGATCAACCAACGCCATGCCCTGTGGGTGATCGAACGACGCTTCGTCGTAGGAACCATCTGCCTCACCAATCTTGCCGGAACCGATCACATCGAGAAGTTCACCATCCAATCGTGTGATCACAATGCGATTGTGATTGCTGTCGGAAATGAACAGCCGATCGTTGTCGGCATCCGCGAGGACCTTACCGGGGAAACGCAACGACGTGGGTTTCGTGTCGTTCTGTTCCAGATCGAACCGCATCGGGGATTCGTCCAGCGTTCCGGTCGCTCGATGATATTTCACCAGAGCACCGATTACGGTATCCAGGGTTTCCCGGTGCCCTTCCCCAGACAACAACAAGCACGCTTGGCCTTCGGCGTCGATCAAGAGCAAACTCGGCCACGACCGCACACCGATCCGTCGCCAAATCCGCATGTTGGCATCGTTGATCACAGGGTGCTTGATCTCGTACCGCAAAATTGCATCTCGGATGTTGGCAGTCTCTTTTTCGTTGTCGAACTTCGCCGAGTGACAACCGATGACGACCAATTCGTTTTCGTATTTCTCTTCCAAATACTTCAAGTCGGGCAAGACGTGGATGCAGTTGATGCAACAATAAGTCCAAAAGTCGATCAGGACGATTTTGCCACGGAGGTCCTTCAATTCGATCGGCCCGGAAACATTCAGCCAATCGACGGCCCCATCGAATACGTCGGCAGGCATCCGAATACGATTTTGCAGGGGGTATTCGATTTCCTTTTTCTTTGTTTTGTCCGGTTTGTCGGCAACGGGGGCCGGATCGTCATCTTGAGCGTATGCGGACGGCGTCGAGTGAATGCTGAACGCCATTGCAAAGAGCGTCATCAACAGAAGCCGTGTCGACCATCGACGGTATTGGGGCGAACTCAAAGACTCTAAACTCATGTCACGATCCTTCAATGACGGAGATCAATCGCCGAAACTGTCGTCAGGCAGTTGCTGGGCGAAGCGGTCTCAAGATATTTTCGAAACGTCAGTTTATCCGGATTTCAACTAGAAACCGACCCCCACGGCGTGCTTTTCGCTAAAATTATCGGTGAGTGTTGATCTATCTGTAGCGATTGAATCAAAAACTCAATTCCGGTTGTGTGGGATTGCGTAAGATATTCAGGGAGTTGAAGTTAACATTGAGAACCCCACGCGTGTTCCGAAAAAGAACACGTTGACAGATGCCGACAAACGGGGTAATTTCGGAGATAGAGAGCAAGGTGTGTTCGATCAGAGTTCACAACCACTCTCCACAATCCCGTGGGCCGATTTTTGATCAAATTGTGATTTACCCCACCGACGGCGGGACGCCTTGGATTGACAATCATGGACGGTATCGAATTCGGAGTGCCACAATGCCCGAATTTTTCATCGACCCTTCGATTGCTTCATCCGACCGTTGTCTATTGATCGGTCGTTCTCATCCCAAGATGACGGCTGTTCCTAACACGTGAGTTTACCATGGTTTGCACCATTCGACGCACCGTTTTGCTGGCCTGGACTGTCGTGTTGTCGGCTCCGGCCCTGCTCTCCGCCCAGAGTACCGACTGGGCCTTGAAGATGTTCGAGAAGAAAGAGCATGACTTCGGCACCGTCGCGCGGGGCGCGGAAGTCAGCTACCGCTTCAAATTCAAGAACCTCTACAAAGAGACGCTGCACATCAGCAATGTCCGTACGACGTGCGGTTGTTCCATTGCTCAAGACCCGCCAAAAACGACGTTCCAAAGCTTGGAAGAAGGGTATGTCGAAGTCAAACTCGACACCCGCAAGCACAAGCACGAGAAAAAGTCGAATTTGGTTGTGACCTTCGACCGTCCATTCTTTGCGGAAGTTAAGTTGCCGTTGAAGGCGTATATTCGCAGCGACGTGGTATTCACACCCGGAGCGGCGGAATTTGGCACGATCGATCTTGGTGCTGGCAAAGAGCAAACGGTCGACGTGGCGTACGCCGGACGAAGTGACTGGGAAATCAAAGACGTCAAAACCGGCAGCGAATACATCAAAGCCGAGGTGAAAGAAGTGTCCCGCGGCAACGGATCGGCGAATTATGTCGTCAACGTGAAAGTTTCTCCCGATGCCCCCGCCGGCATGATTCGTGAGCGAATCATGCTCGTCACAAACGACACGACACCATACGTGCCCCTGTTGGTGCAAGGCCGCGTCGAGTCCGACATCACCGTCGCTACGCCGGACGTGAAACTTGGTTTGGTCAATTCCGGTCAAGACAAACCGTTCAGCGTGGTCATCCGTGGCAAAGAACCCTTCGAGATCGAAAAGGTCGAGTGCGAGTCCGAATTGGGCTGCTTCAAAGTTCGTTTGCCCAAAAACGCCCGCACCACACACATCATCCCGCTAACCTTCACCGCCCCGGAAGATCGCGGCACCGTGAAAGAAATCTTCACCGTCACCATCGCTGGCCGCAAAGACCCCGTGCAATTCACGGCCTCCGCCGATGTCGTCACGAGCGTTGGGCGACCATCGTTCTAAGTCGAAAATCGTGGCACCCCAACAATCGAAAGCCCGCCGACTCGTTCGGCGGGCTTTTTGCGTTCTCACATTTCGAATCACCAGCGAACCTTGAAACGCGGGGCGGGGTCGAAGATGATACCGGCCAAGTTGTTGGTCACATCTTCTTTCTTCTACGCTGTTCTAGCCCGGACGTTTCATGAGCCGTCGGATTCTCGTCACCGCCGCCCTGCCCTACGCGAATGGCCATATTCACATCGGTCATCTCGTGGAGTACATCCAGACGGACATCTGGGTGCGGTTCCAAAAACTGCGGGGGCATCGCTGTCTCTACATCTGTGCCGACGACACCCACGGCACCGCGATCATGATCCGCGCCCGCCAAGAGGGACGCAGCGAGGAAGCCGTCATCGCGGATATGCAGGAAGCCCACCTGCGGGACTTCAGCGGGTTCGACATTGAGTTCGACAACTTCGGTAGCACGAACAGTTCGGAGAACCAGGAACTCTGCGAAGAGATCTGGGCCGCGTTGCGGAAGGCCAATTTGATCATCGAAAAGGACGTCACACAACTTTACGACCCGGAAGCGGAAACGTTCCTCGCGGATCGTTTCGTGCAGGGGGAATGCCCGAGTTGTGGTGCATCGAAACAATATGGCGACAGTTGCGACAAATGCGGAGCAACCTACTCGGCCACTGAATTGAACAATCCCGTCAGCAAACTTTCCGGCGCCACGCCTGAGGTCCGTACGGCGAAACACTTGTTCGTCCAGATCGAACAACTGCATGACTTCCTCACGGAGTGGACACAGTCCGATGACCATCTCCAATCCGAAGTTGCCAACTATTTGAACGGGCACTTCCTCAGTGATGCCCTGCGGGATTGGGACGTTTCGCGACCGGCTCCGTATTTCGGTTTCGAGATCCCCGACAGTCCCGGCAACTACTGGTATGTGTGGTTTGATGCTCCGATCGGCTATATGGCATCGACAAAAGCGTGGTGCAAGAAGGAAGGCGAAGATTTCGATTCCTGGTGGCGAGCCGACTCCGATGCGGAAATTCACCACTTCATCGGCAAAGACATTCAGTATTTTCACTGCTTGTTCTGGCCAGCGATGCTGAAAACCGCCGGGTTCAATCTGCCGACTAAGGTGCACATTCACGGTTTTCTCAATGTGAATGGCGAGAAAATGTCGAAGTCGAAAGGCACCTTCGTCAATGCATCAACGTACTTGAATCATCTTGATCCGGCCTACATTCGGTATTACTACGCTACCAAGCTCGGCCCACGAGTCGACGATCTCGACTTGAACCTCACCGACTTCCAGACGAAAGTCGATGCGGACCTCGTTGGGAAGGTTGTCAATATTGCCAGCCGATGTGCGAAGTTTGTCGCCGGTGGGGAATTGTCGGCAGCGTATCCCGATGACGGCGGGTTGTTCGCGAATGCGGCGAAAGCCGGTGAGAAAATCGCGGACGCTTACGAACGCTGTGACTACAACACCGCCACGCGGGAAATTCTCTCGCTGGCCGATGCGGCGAATCAGTACATTGAGAATCGCGAGCCGTGGAAACTCCGTAAGGATGAATCCCGACAAGACGAACTGAAAGACATTTGCACGGTCGGTCTGAATCTGTTTCGGCAGATCGTTGTCTACTTGACGCCGGTGCTGCCGAAACTCGCGGAGCAAACCGGTGCCCTGCTCGGCCAAGAAATTCAACACTGGGACGACTCGCAAACCCCGCTTACGGGAACGCCGGTCGGCCCCTTCCAACATATGATGAAACGCGTTGACCCCAAGAAAGTTCAAGCCATGATTGATGAATCGCAGGAAGCCGCCGCTGAGGACGCTAAAGCCGACGCAGCCTCGCAATACAACGACGGACCGGAAGCCCTTGAAAAAGAACCGATGAGCGGCGAACTCTGCACGATCGATGACTTCATGAAAGTCGACATGCGAGTTGCCCGCGTGATCGCAGCCGGTCATGTCGAGGGGGCTGACAAACTGTTGCAACTCACGCTCAGTTTGGGCGGCGACGAACGGCGGAACGTCTTCGCGGGCATCAAGAGTTGTTACAACCCGGAAGATTTGGTCGGTCGGCTCGTCGTCTGTTGTGCCAACCTGAAGCCCCGGAAAATGCGATTCGGTACCAGCGAAGGCATGGTGCTGGCGTGTGGTCCGGGCGGAAAAGATATCTTCCTACTCAATCCCGACGACGGAGCGACCCCCGGCATGCGGGTGCACTGACCGATTGAAAAATCTGCAAAATCCCTCTCGCCGCGGTGAGGGGGATTTGTTAGAACCCGCTCAAGACGGTGTGGCACAGTTCTGTGAACTGTGGCACACTGAGTCATGAGTTGCCGAGACACTGGCGGAGCCAGTGGCACCCCAAGTTCTCGAATCGATGATTCACCTGGATGGAGCCTCCCCCGATGCGTATTCTCCTCACCTTGTTGGCGGTTGCCTCCCTTTGCTGTGGTGGACCAACCATCGCAGACGATGCCGACGGGATGCGTCTGCGATACAAATTTGAAGTCGGTGACACCGTCCGTTACCACGCGACGCATTCCACAAAGCTCAAGACGGTCAAAGGGCGGTCAACGGAAATCGTCCAAGACGAATCGGATAGCGAGCAGCATTATCGCGTCGTGAAAATCGACGAGGATGGCATCGCAACCCTGGAGTTGACCACCGATCGCGTGAAAATGTCCGCTCAATTCGGTAACGCTAAACCGGAAAGTTATGACAGCACGCTGGACGAAGAAGTGTCACCGCGATTTGCCGCCATCGCAAAAACCATTGGCAAACCGCTAGCTCGATTAGAAGTCCAGCCGAACGGTGAGTTGGTCTCGTCGAAGCCGTTGTTGCCCGAGTCGCTTCAGCGTCGCGTCACCAAGCCCGTAACCTCTCCGACCGCCGACAATGACCCCGCCAAAAACATCTTCGCCGTCTTCCCCGAGAAACCCCTCACCGTTGGAGACACCTGGCGTGAATCGTTCAAGGTTCGTGTCAACATCGACCGGCATTTGGAACAGACGGTGACTTTGCTTCGGGTTTCCGAACTGTCGTCTTTGAAAAATGGTTTGGCGACGATCAAATTCAAAACTTCGCTGATCACGCCGGTTCACGATGGCGGCGTGCGAGTCCAACTGTTGCAACGGACTCCATCGGGAACATTGGTGTTTGATGTCGAGCGGGGACAACTCGTCAGTCGGACCGTGATCATCGATCGCACCGAAGTCGGTGTGATCGGAAGTGATAGCTTGATGCGAGCTGTAAGCCTGCGAAAAGAAGAATTGATCCCCGAGTCTGGTGAAGACACCGTCGTCAAGCGTTGATTGTCGAAGCCAACCGGAAATTGGGGCGGGCAGAATTGAAACGTTCGGCCGATTTTCTACACTGTGTGCATGAACCCCGTGGAAATCTCGCCCCAGCTACGCAGTTTGCTCATCGCCGCCCGCAAACTGGCTTCGGAAGTCGATGCCGAAGCCGTCGTGATGCTGGCTAGCTTACCGTACGACTTCGCCGAGGTTCAATCTATCCTCAAAGACGTTCGGCTCGTGGTTTCTAGCGACAAGTCGGACGTGATGCGAGCCGCGAAAGAGCACGAGCTCGACTTGGTTCCGTTGCTGCACGAACCGGAAACTCGGCAGGTGCAACTCAGTCAGGCTCTGCTCGAAGCGATTGCGGACGAGTTTTTGCAAAGCGGTTCGCGAATCGTGGCCGTCTACACGCTCTTCGAACGAGAGCACATTGACACCGTCAGCATGATCAATCTGGCGGAACACCTCGCCAAATTGACGACCCGGGATTTGCGACGGCTCGAAACGCAAGTTCCGCTCGAAACGCTGCGGATGTGCGTCGATTTGGCGGTCGAGATCGGTCGCGAAGGTCGTGAGGGCAAACCTGTCGGGGCGTTGATGGTTGTCGGCGATCACCTGCAGGTCATGAAGATGTCCCACGAAGGCGTGCACGATCCGTTCAAGGGGTACACTCAGAAAGAGTGTATGGTCCGGAGTCCGAAAGTTCGCGAGAGCATCAAGGAGTTGGCTCAGATCGACGGGGCATTCGTGATCACCAGCAAAGGGGTGGTCGCGGCGGCGGGCCGAATTCTCGACGCACCTGCCGAAGGGCTGACACTCTCGGCCGGTTTGGGTGCTCGGCACTGGGCTTCAGCAGCGATCAGCAAATCCAGCGACGCCATCGCCATCGCGGTTTCCGAATCCACCGGCACCGTGCGAATCTTTCAAGACGGCAAAGTCGTCCTCCGCATCGAACCCGTCGACCGCGGCATGAAATGGACCGAATTCGACACCGAACCCCCGAAAGACGACTGACTTATGGGACAAGAGACCAGGGACCAGGACCGGATTGGTTGAAATCGAGAAGCCGAAATTGACTAAGGCATTTCGGTGCAGGGCTATTTATTTCTGGCGTCAATTCACTGCGAAGATTTGGCGAAGCAATTCGAGCTGAGCCTTTCGTTCTCGGGCAAGTTGTTGCTGGCCTTCTAAGGTCTCGGGGCTACCGATGGCGTAGGCTGCTCCCCAACCGATGAAGCGGGCGATTCCAAGAGCATCGATTTCCTGGCTAGCACATTGCGCGGCGGCTCGTTGTGCGTTTTTTTCTCCGTAGCTTGTCAGCTTGCGAACGGCCGACTCCGCTTTTTCGCGAGCAACGGCTAGCTCAGCTTCCGTGATCGCGCCACGAGCAAATTGCTCGGAAGCCGTGACCGCCTCGCGTCCTTCGTCGGCAAGATGTTCCCAGACACGTCGCAAACACTCGCAACACCATTCTCGCAGGCGAGGATCGTTCCCGACACCCCTGAACTCGACAAGAAGAGCATCTGGATCTTCGCTGGGTTGCCACTCTTGTTCTGTCATGGCGTAGCTTGCCCTTCGATTCCGATTTTATCCAGTCACTTCGTGATCAAGAGGTCATACTTCACTCGTCCCAGCTGATGGGAATGCCGACTGTGATGCGGACGGATTCCAACAACTTACCCACCGTTTAACAACTCCACGAGGATTTCCACGGCTTCCGGTTTGTGGATGAGATCGTCGTGGCTGAATTTCAATGTAACGTCTTCCCGCACGCCGGCGAGAATCGCGCTTTGGGTGGCGACGAGAAGGTCACCGTCGAGGATTTCCGGGGGGAGCGTGAGTTGCTCGATGGTGGCGTTTCGTTGGGATTGCCGTGGATTGTCGGTGTTCGATTTCGTCAATGTGCGGATAATGCGGGTTCGCATTTGGTCGGCGGCTGTGCTCACGGCGAACGATGCGAGCGGTCCGAGAACGCGTCCCCGCACAACGGTGTAACGTGTGTGATCACCGCCCTGCTCAGTCAAGTAGCGTAGGAACAGGCTTTCGGGTTCCAGGTCAAAACTGATTTGGTCTTCGCCATCAAGGATGGTGCGGCGGAGGGCCTCGGAGTATCCCAACCGTAGATCACGGGCGAACTGAGCAACTTCCAAAAGCGGTCGCAATTTCGCGAGGTTCGACCCCTGATGCGGCGTCGCCACCAGCAACGCATTCCGGTACGGTCCTTCCAGCACTTCCGCGTAGTAACGAAACACCAGACCGCCGGCGGAATGACAGAGGAAGTCCGCTCGACCAATGTGGATTTCGACTTCCCTTGTCAGCCGTCGGAGTGCGTGAGCCGCTCGTGTCAAACTGCCGTCACCAGGATAGTGCAGACCCAAAATCGGACGGTTTTGAAGGTTTGGATCGCTCGCGACCTTGGCGAGCACAGCATTCCAGGTCTCCAACCGCGTCTCCATGCCATGTACGAGCACAATCGGGCGGCTTCCCGCCGGCAAGGATTTCGGCGTCAACGGTTTCCAGGTTTCTTTCCTCGCATTGTAGCGAAACAGTCCATACTGGGTGTCTTCGTAAACGCCATCCCACTCATGGCGGAGGTGACGCAAACGTTCGGTGGGGGGCGGAGTCGTCGGCAGAGCGTTGGCCGCCAGATCGGATTCCTTGTCTTCCGCGATGGCAACCCATGTGCGGACGACATCCAATCCCGCTTCGCAGTCGTAGCCCGAGTTGCGGAGGAGGTGAAGTGCAAACAAATCCGCCTGCCGAATCTGTTGTGCGGAGTACACGAATTCCAGCAGACCGCCCGCCATTTTGACCGCTGCCTGAGCCGATCGAGCCAGGGCAACCCGATCGACGGACACTTTGATCTTGGATTCGGCTTGCTTCTGAAGTGCAAAAAGCTTGTAGCCACGACGACAGTGCCCGCGGACCATGTGTCCAAGTTCCCGTGCCAGCACAAAAGCCAATCGGGATTCGGCTGCCTCGGGTTCGATCGTCAACGCCGACAGGTAATCCTGAGAAATGTACAACCAACGTCCGCCGACCGTCCATGCGTGCCAACCGGGACGGTCGACGACAATCAACGCATAATCGTGGTCGGCCCATGTCGATGGCAATTCATCAGCGAGCCGTTCGAGCGTTGCTTGGGCCATTAGTGGCGTGGGGACAACGCTGGACCGTTTCAGAATCAATTTGTGTTGCCGAGATGCTTCTTCGAATTGTTTTTCCAGCGGGAACGGCGTTTTCACCAGTGCCCAGCCGGCCAAGCCTCCGTAGAACGGTTTTGCTCCAGACTCGTTTGGCTGACCGGCATTTATTTGCAGGTCGATCTCTGCTCGTTGCTCGTTCGAATACGCCATGAAGATCGGCGTTGCCGACCAAGCCGACGGTGTGACGACGAGGCCGATTAGAGCCATTAACAGCACGGTTCTCATACCAACTCCCTTTTTCCACCGACTCGATGAACTGGTGGGATTGTATCCCTTGGTATGTCGAAAAGTCGAAAGTCGTGGACAGAGAAATTCTCTCGTGGCGTTGAATTTATCATTCGAATGTCCTCGTGGACTTGCCGACCGACGTCATCGCGTCAACAATATATGAATAAGAATTCGCAATTCCGAAGGCGTAATTTCCCGATCGTTTCGCTAGGATGCGTTAAACATCTGTCGCGAACCTTCCCGGTGCGAGACGGGTCTACACCTGCAAACCATACCAAGACGACGATGACAAGACGATCTGCGATCTCTCTCTTGCGACCCACTCCGTTGGGAACCAGCGTTCTGAAACGAACGCGGGACTACGGTGTGTGTCCGGGGCGATTGCAGACGAGTATTGTGTCCAGCGGCCAGTCCGCATGATAGGACCCCGGTGTCGTCTCGGCATCGGGTTTTTTTGTGGATTGACCAAAACACTCACAGTTTGAGGTTTTCCCCTTCGGCAAACGTCTGAGGGCAACGACCGAAATGTTGTGAGCGGGCAATTCCCAAAACATATTTGGTCAATTTCCTTGAGGTCACCGAACCGACTCGGACACCGAGCGGTCAACAACTCGGTGAAATTCCAGGAGGACGTGATGGTCTCGGCGGTGTTGCAACGACCGACGTTGATGCTGAACCGGAACTGGCAACCGGTGGGCGTGGCGACGGTCTCGCGATCTCTAGTGATGGTCTGGAACGGAACGGCTCGAATTGTCGATCCGCAAGACTATCAGCTTTACAGTTGGAGTGATTGGGCGAAACTCGCTCCGCAAGATGACGAACCGGTCGTGCGGACCGTCAGCTCGCGACTCCGTGTGCCGGAGGTGATTTCGCTCACGCGGTACGATCGTGTTCCGACGAATACAGTCACTTTTAGCCGTCGAAACATCTTCAAACGCGACCGGTTTACCTGCCAATATTGCGGCGAACAACCGGGCAAAGAAGAACTCACGATCGACCACGTTCTCCCCCGATCCGAGGGTGGAACGTCGAGTTGGGAAAACTGCGTGCTCGCCTGTGTGGACTGTAATAGTCGCAAAGCGAACATGACTCCCCATCAAGCCGGGATGCCATTGCTGAAGAAACCCGTCCGCCCCAACTGGCGACCATTCTACGCCACCCGAGGCGAACGAATCGACAGTTGGAGCAAATTCATCAGCGAAGCGTACTGGAACGTGGAACTTCAGGACTAAGTTGAGTTCAGAGTCGAGTCACCAGAGACCAGAGCCAAACACGAATCCTAGCGTTTGGCTCTGGTCGCTCGGCTTGAGTTGCTCGTTAATCATTGTCTTCGGTAATTTGCCGCTTGTGTCTGCCTGTCTTGCGGTCTTAAAATGATCGCTATGCAGGATCCACTCGAATCATCTTTACTGTTTCTATCGTCCGCGATTGTCTCGCATTTGCGAACCAAAACTCATAGCGTTCAGCGGTCTGTTTTGCAGTTCCACGGGCTTGCTTGTTCGCCGGGAGGCCTAGCAAATGACGAGTGATGTTCATCCTAGTTCGCGGAAGTCTGCGATCTATCAACCGGAACTCGATGGTCTCCGAGCGATTGCCATCGGCTTTGTACTCTTGTTCCACTGCTTGGCGGTCCCGACAGATGGTGCTACGGCTTGGTTGTCGTGGATCGTTGGGTTAATGTGGTGCGGCGTCGATCTCTTTTTTGTTCTTTCGGGGTTCCTTATTACTGGAATCTTGCTAGATACTCGCGATGACTCCAAACGCTGGTCGACTTTCCTCGCACGCCGTACGCTGCGTGTGTTCCCCCTGTATTACTTTTGGCTGGTCGTTGTTTTTTGGGTCTTGCCTCAGTTTATTCACACCACCCCAATTACCCCCCAACAGGCCGAACCCTGGTGTTGGACCTACACGTTCAATTGGTATATCTGGGAGATCAATCAGTTTGTATACCCTGCTACAATCAATCATTTTTGGTCCCTAGCCGTTGAAGAGCAGTTTTACTTGCTATGGCCACTTGTGGTCTTCACTATACCTGTTAGACATCTAGGCACCATTTGTTTGGTTGGAATCTGTGCATCGATGGCTTGGAAATATAATCTATACTTTAGTTCATGTATTCATAGTTTTCCTATCTATACCGCCACGCCATTACGAGTCGACGCACTGCTCGGCGGCGGACTTGTGGCTTGGATGGTTCGCAACCCGGCAGCCGTCAATACACGGTTGTTACACAGTTTGCTCACCGGGGTCGGCCTACTCGTTCTGCTCGCCTTGATGCATTTGCGAGGGTTGGAGAACCTCCCTGGCATTCATAAATTCGCTGCATGTTTATTGACGAGTTTCTTCGCCCTTGTATTTCCGGCGTTACTGCGGTTTCTGATTAGCCATCCCAACTCCGTTCCCGTACGGTTTCTTTCCTGGAGGATCTTCCGCCCTGTCGCGAAGCTGAGTTATGGTCTATATGTCTGCCACTACATCATTTTTTATATCGCTCTGAGGGGATATCGAGAAGAGCTGTTACTAGCATCAAAGAACTCGGGTTTACCCGCATGGTTCGTTCTGTTTGCGGTGACGGTTTCGTTGAGTGGACTCGTTTCGGCAATCCTCTATCTTCTTGTTGAACGTCCCATGTTGAGCCTCAAACGGCATTTCTCCTACAGTCAATCCGAGTAGCTTTCCTTGATTCCGGCTCTTGTCTCGTGTTTGACAGCGGTCATACAATACCCGCATGTCGGAAACATCGAACTCATCGTCGTTTATCCTCCAAGTTGCACAAATCGTCGCCGATACGCAGGCGGAAGGTCCCGGGCATCGGTTTGCGGTGTGGTTGCAGGGGTGCCCGCTCCGTTGTCCCGGCTGTTGCAACCCCGAAATGCTCCCCTTTTCCGGCGGTCATTCGGTCGGCGTCTCAGAGCTTCTGACGCAATTCCGCCACGCGGTCGAAGCGAATCCGCATATTGAAGGCGTCACCTTGCTCGGAGGCGAACCTTTTTCGCATCCGGGTGTCGAGGTCTTTGCGGGCGGGGTTCGCGATCATGGCGGCAGCGTGATGATCTTCACCGGCTTCACTCTGAATGAATTGAAAGCTCGGCCCGAAGCTCACGTGCAGGAACTACTCGCCGAGACGGACTTGCTCGTCGACGGGCCGTATCTCCGCGACCAACCGGATACTACCCGACGTTGGATCGGCTCACAAAACCAGCAAATTCACTTCCTGACCGAGCGGTACCATCCGGACTCCGCCTCTTGGGATGAATCCGACACGCTCGAAATTCGTTTGCAGAATGGACAAGTGACCGTCAATGGTTTTCCCGCCCCATCGGCAGTCGGAGTCTGGCGGCGAATCAAACCTTCGTCAGAAAGCTGAACCTGCTGAGTGAACAGGTCTGGCAAATGCAAGTTTCCGTGTCGTTTGCTATCCTCGACGTTCCGCCAACCATCCTCGAACTTCTGGCATTCGCATGCGTGTCGTCAATCGGTTTGAAAACAGCTTGCTGCAAATCTTGCAGGCCGTCTTCGGACGGGGGACGACGGAGCGGGCGGTGAAAAACGTTCTGCGGGACATGGATGCTCCGAAATGTCTGGGCCGCGATGCCATTGTCGTGATCGAAGATATCCTCGCGAAAGGCACGGTGTCGACACTGGCTCGTTTGGGCGGTTGGCGACGCGAACGCTTCCTGCGGGGCGAACGCTCAGCGACCGGCCGACTCTGGGAACGCACATCGAGCGACCGATTGGGACTGAGTTTCTCATCCAGAACCGTTGAATTTCTCATCGGGATGACAACATTCTCCGCCGGTCATCCATTTTTCCGCAAGCGTCCGCTGAAAAGCCTCACACTTGGTGATCGCTGGCTGCACTTTGCCATCTACGACGCTTTTCACGAGTCCGGGTTGGGCAAGGAGTTGCAGACTTGGCCGGTCATGCGGGAGAATCTGCTCGTTCAGTTGCTTCATGCCCGTGATTTCCTCGATGCTCCACCGAAACAATCGGCCGACATGGAACCTTGGCTCACCGACGAGGCCGGCTTGGCCATCTTGGAAGTGATGCAATCGCGTCTGGCTGGTTCGTGGATCATGACGGAGCAAGCGAAACGCGAAATTCGTTCACCGGCTCAGTTATTGATTGCGTCACGGTTCCACCGGAATTTGCTGAATGAGTATCTCACGGCGGTCGAAAAACTTCAGCGTCGGGATTTAGTTCGCTTCTTGTTCGATGTTTGGAATCAGCTTCTGCCCGATGACGAAACCGCTCGAACGCCGTGGTTGGAAAAGGTCAACCTCGACGATTTTCGCATGGCCGAGCGTGCGGAATTGTATCAGCAGGCGTTTGGAACATTCACGCTCGCGGAGCGGTTGATGAATTGGAACGACTGGGCCCGCAGCATCGGTTATTATGATGAAGAATACGAAATCGCCCAGCATTGGAAGTTGGATTGGGAACAACTCGACGGCGACACCGTCACCGCTCGTTCGCGTCGGTTGGCGTCGCAGGCGGATATCGCAAACTGAGCAATTCGCTCCGGTCCAATCCGAAAGCTCATTCAAAGGATGAATTCATGAGTCGTGCCTACCGCATTCAAGTCAGCGAATCGCTGCAACGGGTCATCCGCGCCAGCGACCATGTCAGTACACAACTCGAACTGCTCGAAATCCTACCGGCCGAACGCATGGCCGAGTTGTTGGAAGCCGAGTTGGTGAACCTCGGCTTCGAACGCGATGGCGACGTGCTCAAACGCGAACAGAACGGCGTGGTTGTGGAAGTCGATCCGAAAACCGCCACGGTGACGGCTCGCATTGAATCCGAGAATGAAGTCACGTTGGAAGCCGAGAAGTCCGGCAACGTCTACGATGATTGGGGTGCTCAAACCCGTGAGAACGTCGAAGCCTCGCTGCGGGAACAAGCCGTCGACGACATGAACCGTCAAGCCGACCAACAAGAACGCCAATTGCAAAAGGAACTCACCGACCGTTTGGAAGCCGAGTTGCGAGACCTCAAAGGCGACCTCGACCAAGCCGTCAACCGCGTCACCGCCGATGCATTAAAAGAAAAAGCAAGCCAACTCGGTCAAATCAAAGAACTCACCGAAGACCGCGAAAGCGGCTCCTTGACGATTGTGTTAGAGGTTTGATTGTTTTGTGGGTTGTCAGTGGTGGGGGGGCAGTTGTCAGTCGTAGGGTGCGTGCAGCGAAGCGTTACGCACCCTACAAGTGAGCACCTAAACAGTGATCCGCAAGCATGCATTGCTCGTTAACTCTGCAATATTGCAAGCTGAACCGCATGCTTCGTAGTCATATTTTGGGACAAGTCTTAGCCTGCGACAAAGCGTTTTCTAGCAGTTTCAAGAGTAAGGCACAAACAGGGCAAGATGTAGTATGGACGAGAAGCGTGTTAATGTCGTGATTCAACCGGATGAAGCGGTGATGCGAGTCGATGGGTACTGGTCGCGGCATTATGCTACGGACTTCCTTGCTGCTGCGGATGCGTTTGCACCGCCTAAGAATCGCTTTTCGCCGATACCTTATTATCTCGTTTGTCATTCCATTGAACTCTCATTCAAGGCGTTTTTGCGCTCAGTAGGATTCAATCGCAATGATTGCAAGAAACTAAACCACAATCTGGAGAAAGCGCTCGAAATAGCGGTGGAGCAAGGACTTGGAAACTATTTAGAGGTTTCTTGTGGAGATCGAGAAGTCCTAGCTTTGGCGAATCGCCTGTATCTTAAAAAGGAGTTCGAGTATTTCGAAAGTCTAGAAACAATATATGATCCTCACAATTTTGATATCGATGAGCTTACGGAGTTCGCGCGGCGATTGCTCGGCGCGATTGAAGACCCGGTCAGGGCGTCCGTCTTTCAATGATCCTCGGTGGTGGGAAATACGCGAACTGTTGGCTAAAGCAATTGAAGTAGGTCAGGCTGTGCCTGACGATTCCTGATGCGATGTCAGGCACAGCCTGACCTACGATGCTGAATTAAGAGACTGCCCTGAAAGATAGAGTTTTCATGTCGACACTAGTTCCTGAATCATCACTACCACAAGAGCTTTCAACGCCACAAGCGGTGGATCTCGCTTATCCGCATGAACTCGCGGGGATGGCGGGGGACTTGGTGCGGGGGTTGCCGGCGTTGGTGGAGTGTGAGAAGGACTTGGCTCCCTTTGTGTTTATGTCGGTACGAGGAAGACTAAGAGAACATGATCTCAAATGTTTGTTTCTCGACGGGCGACCGAATCCGAATGAGTCAGCCGGGGCGATGGGGCCGCCGTCGTTTGTGGGCACGTTGATCTCGCAATTGCGAAACGCCGTTCGCGGTGCGGTCGAGAAACGTGTCGTTGTGTTGCCTCACTTGGATTTGCTCACGACGAGTCAAGGCGGGCTCACATCGGAAGCACGTGAAGTCATTCCCCTGCTCTACGAAAATCCGGAACTCGTTTGGCTGGGGTTCAAAGATCCGTCGTTTCCGTTGCCGCAAGTGATCGAGAATCTCTTTCCGAAGCGGTACAGCTTGCTCGGCATCGGTCGCGAGCGATTGCAGCATCTCATCACGCAAAAGGAGGCCCGTAAGTTCGGCAAGGATTTCAATCCGTGGGCACTGTATAAACACGTCTCCGGCATGAACGCTGCCCGGTTGCGGAAGATGCTTTCGACGCTGGAAGGTGAGGACTACCCGAACAACCCGCGACACGCCATCGAGCAAGTTCGACAAGCCACGCTCGGCGGGACTTTGGAAGTTCCGAACGTCGATCTCGAAGACGACGTCGGCGGCTATGCGAAAGTCAAGAAACGGTTGCGGGCCGAGATTCTGGATGTCCTGCAAGCCAAGGACAAACAGACCGATCCCGACCAAATCAAAAAGATGGAATCGCTGATCCCGCGAGGCATGATTTTCTGGGGACCGCCGGGAACGGGGAAAACGCTGTTCGCAAAGGGCATGGCAACGGCACTGGGGGCGGCGATTACGGTCGTCTCCGGACCGGAACTCAAAAGTCGATGGGTTGGCGAGAGTGAAGAAAACCTGCGGTTGATCTTCCATCGCGCTCGGCAAAGTGCCCCATCGATTATTGTGTTCGACGAACTCGATTCCTTCGCCGCCGCTCGCGGGACTTACACGGGTTCGGGGGTGGAACACTCGATGGTCAACCAGTTGCTGACCGAGATGGACGGGTTCCACTCCGAAGAACTCGTGTTCGTAGTTGGCACAACAAACTTTGTGGAAAGTCTCGATCCGGCTCTCTTGCGACCGGGGCGGTTTGAGTTTCATCTGCACATCCCCTATCCCGGTCGTGATGATCGTCGGGCGATTTTGGAGATTTATAATCGCTCGATGAATCTCGACATGACCGACACCACGCTGGAATACGCCGTCAAACGCACCGGCGATTTCGTCGAGGGAGCGGTCCTGGGCACACGCTTTAGTGGCGACCATATCAATGCACTCTGTCGGGCACTCGCGCGGATTCGCTTGCGAGAGGACATCGACCGACCAACGTCACCCGAAGACATCGAACGGGCACTCACCGAGTGGATCGACCGTCCACAAATGACCAAACGCGAGGAAACCGTGGTCGCCACGCACGAAGCGGGTCATGCAATTTGTTCGCTGTTTTGCGAGCATGCGACGCCGATTGAGCGAATTTCGATCCAAGGCGATGCCGCCGGGGCGCTCGGATTCGTCAAGTATCAAGACCCGACCAACAAATACGTTGTCACACGTGGGCAACTGCTCGATGACCTATGTATTCTGATGGGTGGTCGCGAAGCCGAACGACTGCTGTGTGATGATCTTTCGATTGGTTCGGCGGATGATCTTCGGCGTGCTACTCAAATCGCGAGGGCACTCGTCGAAGAGTTCGGCATGGGCGGCGATGACGTTGGAATTGTGCGGTATGAGTCAGACGACGAACGCTTTCCGGGGCGGTATCGGTCACTGTCGCCAACGCAACTTGAACGCCTCGATGACAGCGTGAAAACACTCCTGGCGGAGGCATGTTCACGGGCTTCCGATTTCCTGAAAGAGAATCAAACACTCGTTGAGACCTTGCGGGACTTGCTGTTGGAGAAGAAAGTGATCGACGCAAAAACGCTGGGCGAGATCACCGGTCGCGACATTCCGAGCGAAGAAAAGAGCGAACAATAAACATGGCTGAAATGACCATCACGCTGCGGGTCGATCCCAAAACGAACAAGAAGGACATTGTGGTCACGCTGGAATCCGATGCGGATTCGCTGCCGCACGAACACGAGCAGATGCATCGGCAATTGGTTGATCGGCTGATCGAAGGCGGTTTGCTTTCCGAAGGCGAAGCGGGGAAATTGATCGTCGAACGTGAGGAAGAAGTCGATATTCCCGAAATCCCGATCGGCTCTCCGGCTGCGAATCGGGAAGAACACTCCGAGGGAGCCTGACGGTTTTGTTTCCAGCGGAACCGAGCAGAGTGGGCGAAGCGGTCGCGAGCTTCTATACTATCGCTTCGGTGATATGTTTGAACCTGCAAGACTGATCCGACTCGTCGCTCATGATCCTTTTGTTTCCGAATCTCGATGTGCTTTCGCTAGCGTTGACGTCCGGCGTCATCCCGCCAGAGGTCAGCACGCAACCGGCGGAAACAGCAACTGCCGATGACGGTCGGGTTTGGGTGCGTCCGCTTGATGACGATGCCAATTTCGACGCGAACGCTCTAAAGGAACTGGGAATTCTCGAGCGAAAGAGTTTTCGCGGATCGGGTGGTTCGCCCGAAAGCGTGTCGTGTTGGCCAGAGGTCATTCCAGCGGAAGCAACGGCTACCGCACCGCAACTCGCAGATCGCACGCCTGTCTTGTTTCTACTGCCGGACCCAACGCAGTTGGCCGACATTGCCACGGAGATGTTGCGGTTGGGAAACGATCGTCAGGGTTTTCGGCGGGTGAAGGCCGCTGGCGGCGAAGTGGCGTTACTGCATGTTGTCGGTCCGCCGTATTACTCGTTGTTGCGGGCGTTGGAGGATGAATCCGAGTCGGATTCTCGTCCGCGGGCGTTTGTGGAAACCGGCTCTCGGGTTTGGGTGGAGTTCGGATATCGGCACCCGTTGGCTTCGCAGGTGATGGCACCGAACGGTCAGGTGGTGTTGATCGCTGCGGACGGTTCATGGACAACGCTTGATGAAGGTCGGTTTCGTGATATCTACGAGCTGCTCGATCTGCATTTGCCGACCGACCCGCAATCGCTTTCGGCCGCTGACCTCGACGACCGTTTGAACGTCTCGCTGCAATTGGTGAACGGGCACGCCGACGATGCTGCGGAACTTTGGGTGTTGACGGAAAAGGGAGCCGAACAACTCGACGATCTGGTTCGGAATTCGGACGATCGGTTGATTTCCCGGTTGGCGTTTGCCGTCGGGGATTTGGAATCTGCAGATAGATCGCGAACGGTTGTTGTGCGGGCACGTCCCGGAAGTTCGGGGCCGCCGGTTTTGGTCCTGGACGGAGTGGCTTGCCGACCGTATTTGAAGTTGCCGAACCTGTTCGTGCCGGTTGGTCGGCGAATTCATCCCCCCTTACGTCGAGACGCTGTCAAGAATCTGCTTGCGAACGATTCCGCGGAAATCACCTGGTTGATGCCGACGGACGATTCTTCATTTCAACCGCAGAGCCTTTCGGATTCGGCGTTCCGTCCGCTCGCGGATTGGGTCGATTACGTATTGGATAACGACCGGAAAGCACTAGAGGAATGGACGCAGTCGATGCAGTTCGACTTCGAAAAGTTCGTGTGTGGCGATGGGCGATCGGAACGCGATGCCGCTCCGACTCGCAGCGAACCGGAGCAACAATCGCAAGGTTCGGCATCGACGGAAACGAAAGAGCGGCGGCCATCTCAGAAATCGGAAAGCGTGAAAAAGGCCGTGGCGGTGCCGGCTCCGACAGCCAGTCCGAAGAGTTCTCGTCGGACTCGGAGAGTGGTGAAACCGTCGGAGTTGGAGGTTCGTCTTCAGGAACTACGACAGGCATTTCACGATTCGGACGCGGAATTCGATTCTCCCGAACGGCGAGAGTTGTGGCAGGAGTTGGCCGCGACTTACGCCGGATTGTCACAAAATACCGATGCAGCACTCTGCTGGGCGAACGCGGTCTGGGATGAACCATCCGTGTCGGCAGAGGTGGCCGATGCTTGGTTCGATCTGGAAACGAAGTCGAGTGGCGAGCCGGCCGTCGGCGGTGATGACTTCGAAGCCCTGGTCGCCAAAAACCGATTGAGCCCGAGCGAAGTCAACCTATTGGCGGCTCATCTGATTGCAGCGGCGAGTTCGGGATCGGGAATCGACAATGCCGAGAATTTGCCGCGTGTGCAAACCGTCTTGGAGCGTTCGGAATCGTTGCTGCCGATCCGCGTGGCATGGCTGGCTTGGCTTTCGTTTTCACAACTTGCCGACAACGATGTCTTGGCCTTGGCTCGGGCACGCGACCGAATTTTGGAACGGCTTTACGCACAAGGATTGACCCCCGAACTTGACCTGCCCGCATTCCTGCGGTCAACCAGCAACCGGACCGGCGACCGATATCGAACCATCGGCCAGAGACTTGTCGAATTGCAACCGAAAATCCGCCATTGGGTCGAGGAAGAAAGCGAAACCCGTCCAACACTGAAAAATGCTAAGACGGCGGCGTATGCAAATCTCATCACCGCTTACGGTTTGGCTCGAATGAACCGCAGCGATGAAGCTCGGGAGTTGCTTCACACCGTGCGGGAGGACTTGCTCAACACCGGAGACCAACCGGATGTGGTTCACCAGTGGGTGGCAGACGCGTTTGGGCAACGCATCGAACAGGCCTTGGACGGGCAAGCTGCTGGTAATCGTCTCTCGGAAGAGTTGCTCACGTTCTTTGAACCGACCGATGGCCTGTCGGTGGCGGAGAAGAAGTCTCGCCGCGAAGCCGGTTATTATTTGAACAAGCTACGGCGGCAATCGAGAATTTTGCATCCGCACGAGCAGGTCAACGCTTGGGCACGGTTCTACCAAGGGAATCAAACCTCGTCTGAGTCCGGACTCGCGAGCCAATTGGAACAGTTAATCGATCTCAACGATCGGGATGCGTTGGCGACGAAACTACTCGACCTGCTCGACGAGCATGGTAACACCGCCCCTATCGATTTTGACCCGCTCGGTGGCAAAGTGCTTCTGACATCGGCTCTCGAATTCGCACCGCGATTGGGGGAGTCGCACGCGCGGGAGTTGCTGGATCGGGTGTTGCCGACACTCGACGAGCTCGTGGATGCCAACCAGCAAGCCGTGCTTCTGGAACAATCCATCGAGGTGGCCGCCCACTTTGGGCTCAGCGGTCCAGTCCAGACGTTCTGGAATCGGCTTCATGTGTTGTTCGAAAAGGCCAGTCGATCCGAGACGGCGGAAACCTTCGGTGCACTCATCAAACGAGCGGTTCACGGGTTGCGAAAATTGGGGATGCGTTCGGAAGTTGCCGAGATGCTCGACCAAATCGAACGGTTGGTCAAAGCGAACCAATTCGATCAAACCGAAGAAACCACAAAATCGCGAAGCCGGTCGAAAACCGCCAAGACGGGTTCAGTGGCAAACGCAGATGCAGCCGACGCTGAACGCGAATTGATCAACACGAAGCGTCGGCATTTTCTGATGTTGAATGTCGCCGCTGGTCGGTTTTACCTCGGCCAGCATGATGATGCCAAAGCAACCGTCAACGAGGTTTGTGAGTTTCTGTTCCAGCAAAAGACTCTCAAGCCATTGGAACGGTTGGGCTTACTTCGTGTGTATCTGGCCACTTTGGAACAAGCCCCGGTCGAATTCGCATTGCCGCGATTCGAGGAAGTGTTTGACAAGCTTGATCAAATTGCACAACCAAAAGCTGGCGGCAACATGATCCGTGGGGCTATGGATGCGTGTGAACGGTACTATTCCCCCGCCCTGCTGGACGTTGTCGAAACCGTCGTGCTGGCAATGATTAGTGATGACTTCACGCTCGACCGCAAAGGTCGACAGTTGCTAGAAGAGCATGAATACTTCATTCGCCGCCGCATTCATCACGATGTGGAACACGCCCGTAATGTTGCTGGAATTTGAGTCAGCCCGATAGAACTTTGCATCTCCGACTTCACGGAACACCATGAGCACAGCAGCGTCGACGGAAGATTGGACCTTTGAAGAACTTCGCGACCAAGCCGAAGAAATTCGCGGGCGACTCAATCGGTTGCGGACCAGTTTGGGACGGTTTCTGGTTCAGAAGCAATCGTTGATCGATCTGATGGTGGTTTCCGCCGTCGCTCAGGAACCGTTGCTCATCGTCGGTCCGCCTGGAACGGCGAAGAGCGATTTAATCTTGAAGTTCAAGGATGCAATCGGTTTGCCGGAAGACGATTATTTCGAGTACATGCTCACCCGGTTCACCGAGCCAAGTGAAATCGTCGGACCGATCGACATCAACAAGCTCCGCGAGGGGCGGTACATCCGGCGTGAACAAGGCAAGTTGCCAACGGCTCGGCTGGCATTCTTGGACGAGATTTTCAAATCGAACTCGGCGATTTTGAATATCTTGTTGACCATCATCAACGAGAAGAAGTTCTACCAAGACGGGAAACCGCAGCCGGTCAATTTGCGAATCCTGTTCGCCGCGACCAACGAGGTTCCAGAGCATGGTGAGTTGTCGGCCCTCAAAGACCGTTTCGTGTTGAAGGCGGAAAGTCTATCCGTCGCGGATGACCACTTCACCGCGTTGATCGATGCCGGCTTGGACGCTGAAGTGCATCGTTCACTCAATCAACGCCCATGGATGGAAGGGCACGCGACGCTGGAAGACATTCTGAAGGCCGGGCGGTATCTGACTTACCTATTTGGTCAGCGAGAGCATGCCAGCCAAGGCGAACCGCGGAACGACCGCCAATTGTTTTTCCCGGACGATGTCTTTCGGGAATATCAACGGCTCGTGAAAACGCTCGTTCGGGAGGACCGGCTGTTCATCAGCGATCGCAAGTTGGTCAAGCTCTATAAGTTACTTCGTGTGCGGGCATGGCTGATGCATGGTGGAACCGTCAATCGCGACGATCTCCAACTTCTTACCTACCTGGGTGAAACACACCAGGAGATGGCCCTGTTACGGGAGAAGGTGCCGACGCTGTTGGGGCTGTGAGCGAAGATTCCGGCGGTTCTACCACATAGGCGTGATCCACTTCCGCCGCCGCCGTCCGCAGGTACTTCGGACGCGAGTAGTAAGCCAACCGGTCTTCGTCGTGCCAAGGACGGGCCACGGGACTGAGTTGCCCGATCGCATCTACGACATCGGCGTAGCTGTCTTCAACCTCCGCGTGTGCCTGGAGAGCATCGTGCCCAACGGAATGCAACTGGCACCCCGTCAGCAATGGACAGGCAAGGAGGAACAGATTGAAGGAAAGAGCGACTCTCATTTGGTATGGCCCAAATCGATTCGGTGCGTACTCCGACTAATCTTCTGTGTCATACCATCGACCAAAGCTCAAAGTGAAATCAGTCGAATTGGTGGCTGGGGAGTCACATCAACAAATTTATTGGTGGCTATGGGTGGCCAGGTTCATTCCGTAAAGGCGTCTGTTCTCAACGAATCTTGCAAGAAATCCGTATTAGATACACTCTCGCGAAGCGAAACCGTCGATGTTCCAAACGGTGTTGACCGATCGTCAATGTGAACTAATGTTGGTTAGGGTCAACTCGTAGGAGACAATCGGAGGGTAAAATCGGGAAATTCCCCGTAAACGCCGAATCTGCCGTTGAATTCCCTGAGAAATTGTGTTTTGCTGAGGTCTATCCCCTCTATGAAATGGTCAAGAAACGGATTGCTGATACCACATTGAGGTCGAAGAGCTGCTCAGCCGTTTTTAGGATCCCCACACGAAAACGCCTGAGGAAACCATTTCCATAGCGCTCTAGTCCGATACCTCTGACTCTTCATTTGTACCTATGCGCGTCCGCTTGTATCGACAGAACGGCTCCCGTCAATTTCAGCGTGTGGTCCTTGATCGCTTTCCGGCCGTCCTCGGAAGTTCCGACGACGCCGAACACATCGGCGATGCCTTAGACGGACATCACTGCGAAATGGCCATCGAAGACGACACCCTGCGTGTCCGTGACTTGGAATCGATGGGGGGAACCTTCGTCAACGATCAGAAAGTTTGTGAAGCCCCCTTGTTGCCCGGCGATCGGTTGCGGCTGGGAGAGGTTGAGTTCGTAATTTCCTACGAACGCCTCACAGTGCAACGTCCTCGCGACATCCTCTATCACGGTTGATTTGGGTGGTTTGTTGTGGGTAAAAGGTAACAGTTGGATTCGCGTGCACTCGAGTGCGACTTCTCACACTCGAAGCAAACGGGAATCCCACGAAGTCTGTGGGTATAACGCCATCGAGCGTCAGAGCTGGCGAGAACGCCCACAACGAAAACCTGACAACAAACCCACTTGGTTGGCCGATGCATATTGGACAGATTGAAACCATCTTCGACCGCGCGTTGGCCGAAGTGGGCAAGGTCATGGTCGGCCAAGATGAATTGATCGAAGCGACCTTGGTTGGATTGTTTTGCGAAGGCAACATCCTGATCGAAGGCGTGCCCGGTCTTGGGAAGACGCTGCTCGTCAACACCTTGAGTCGTGTGTTGTCCTGCGAATTCTGCCGAATCCAGTTCACTCCGGACCTGATGCCATCCGACATTACCGGGCATTCGGTCTACGAGATGAATTCGGGCGAGTTCCATTTCAACCGCGGGCCGATTTTCACAAATCTGCTGCTGGCGGATGAAATCAACCGTGCGCCGGCGAAAACGCAGTCCGCATTGCTCGAAGCGATGCAGGAACGACAAGTCACGGTCGATGGGACAACATACCGTTTGGAACCGCCTTTCATCACGATTTCCACTCAGAACCCCTTGGAGCAAGAAGGAACGTATCCACTGCCGGAAGCCCAGTTGGATCGCTTCATGTTCAAGCTCTTGGTTGATTACCCCAGCGAGGACCAAGAAGCCGACATTCTCGGCCACTACGCTGCCGGACGCGACACACGCAACTTGGATCTGTTCGACGTGACGACCGTCCTCCAAGCCAGCGACATTCCCGAAGTGCAGTCCGTCTGTCGTGAGGTGATTGTTGAACCGTCGATCATTCGATACATCACTGCTTTGGTCAGTCGCACACGGCGTTGGCATGCTGTCGAAGTCGGTGCAAGCCCGCGAGCCGGTGTGAACATGCTCATCGCGGGGCGCGCGCTTGCGGCTTGCCGTGGACGAGATTTCGTGGTTCCCGACGACATCAAACAACTCGCGCCCTGGGTTCTGCGACATCGTTTGCGACTCCGACCCGATGTAGAAATCGAGGGCGTCGGCGTGGATGATGTGATCCAAGAAATTCTGGACAGTGTGGAAGCGCCAAGGCAATAAGTTTGTAGATTGTCGTTCGTCATCCGTTGTCAGATGTGTGTGGTCAACGAATCTCGACGGCTCATCACCAGCGACGGACAACTCCCATGATGCCCCGCGGATTCTTATTGGCCTTGTTCGCGATCGCGGGGGTGCCGCTGGTTGTGGGAATTTTCAAGCCCGTGTTGATCTCAGCGGGCGTGCTATTGACGATGTCGGTCCTCGCCGTTGCGGTGATCGATTTATTGATCTCGCCTCGGTTGAATCGCATTACCGTTGAGCGTGAGGCGGCCGAAGTCTTCAGCGTAGGGGCGACCAACGCGGTGACATTGTGGTTTCGGAATTCCAATCGCTTTTCGGTCTTCCTCGAAGTTCACGACGAGCCCCCTGCTCCATGTGACACCATTGATCTGCCGTTCTCCGTGCGCTTGCGTTCCGAACGCACGCAGAGCGTTGTTTACCATATCCGTCCGCATCGTCGCGGCCCGAATCACTTTGGCTCGGTGTTTTTGCGGCTTCGCAGTCAACTCCGATTGTGGACGATCCAAGAAGAACGCCAACTCCCACAAACGGTGCGAATCTTCCCAGACATCCGCGCGGTCCACGGCGTGGAACTTCTCGCGAGACAAAACCGACTTTCGCAAGCGGGGGTGCGATTGTCCCGGTTGCGTGGTCGTGGGACTGATTTCGATCGGCTTCGCGAGTACCGTCGTGGCGACGAATACCGCACGATCGATTGGAAAGCAACTTCCAAGCAACGGGAGTTGATCAGCCGTGAGTACGTTGTCGAGAAGAATCAGACGATCATTTTTCTGCTCGATAGCGGCCGTTCCATGTGCAACGAGTCTGAAGGCATCACGCACTTCGATCGAGCGTTGAATGCCGCGATTCTGCTGAGTTACGTGGCTCTTCGACAAGGCGATTCGGTCGGCATGCTGGTTTGCGGACGCAAGCCGGATCGTTGGGTGCCGCTCTTGCGAGGAGCGACGGCGATTCAATCACTTGTCCGGCAAACCTACGATCTCACGCCGACACTCGACGCCACCGATTACACGCAGATGGTTCAGCAACTTCGGTTGCGTCACCGTCGTCGTGCATTAGTTGTTCTGTTGACGCATTCGCTCGACGAGGTCCACATGAAATCGGTTGCAACGGCACTGCGGCAACTAAAAACACCGCATCTTGTGCTCGGTGCGTTCCTGCGAAACGTTCCGCTCTATGAACGCCTCGATACCCAGCCGGAAACCGGTGTGGAAGCCTTTCAGATTGCCGCTGCCGCCGAAATGATCGCCGCCCAAACGCAGCAAGTCGCTCGGCTCGAGCATGCTGGTCTAAAGGTCGTCGACTGTCTACCCGAAGACCTCTCCTCGAGCCTCATCAATCAATACCTCGACATCAAAGCGAGACACTTGTTGTAGAGTTCACTAGACATCAACGTGTATCGGGCTGGGGCATCGTGATGCCGATACCAATGCAAATCTTGACGGCAGTGGCATTCGAACTCGTCTTAATATTCTTATGCATCCTCTTTGATGAGTGGAGGAATAAGAAGCCCGATTCACCTGAACCTGCTGTGGATGAGTTTGATGAATGGTTTGTCTTGATCGATGGAACGCCTGTCGCCCTCCTGAAGAATCCTGAAGACGCGGATATGTTCTGGTTTACTTGGGAAGTCGTTGAGGTCGACGGTCGGCTCGTTCCCGAAGATCTTTGGGACTATTCTAATGACAAACGTAGGTCGTTCCGTCATGTGAGGACCAGCGAACTCAACGAGCATGCGTTTCCAGGTGGGACGAAACCACTCGAAACAGGTCGCGTATTGATCCGATCGCTATACCGATGCCAAAGCATTGAGTCCAACGCGGATCAAACGCGAAACTAGTGATGAGCGATAGAGGTCAAATCGCTTGATCGGTTGAAACGTGATAGTGCGGATCTTCGGAGATGTTGACCTCGATGAACTTCTGCACGCGTTGCAAGAGTGTGCGGCATTCCGGGCTGAGATGTTGTAGCCGCAATCGTTTGTTCATTCGGTCATATCGTTCGGCAACCGCGTGAATGGCTTCGAGTGCCGATTGGTCGTAGACCCGCGTAAAATAGAAGTCGATGATAACTTCCTCAGGGTCATTGGCGGGGTCGAACAAGTCACGAAAACTCGCGACTGATGCGAAGAACAACGGGCCGTGCAACTGGTATTGTTTCGCACCGTTGTCGGTCGTTTGGACGGCTGCACTCAAATGTGTGGCATGCTGCCAGGCGAAAACAAGAGCCGAAACAATCACGCCAATCAATACTGCCAAGGCGAGGTTATGGGCAAACACGGTCACGCCTGTCACGATCACCGTCACGAGGACGTCACTCGCGGGAATCTTTCGCCACGTGCGAACAGTCGCCCATTCAAAGGTTCCGATTGCCACGGCGAACATCACACCGACAAGCGCGGCCATTGGGATTCGCTCGATGAGCGGAGAAAGAAACATCACGAACATCAGCAAGAAGACCGCCGCCACAATGCCGGACAGTCGCCGCCGACCACCGGAATTGACGTTAATCAGGCTTTGACCAATCATGGCACATCCGCCCATCCCGCCAAACATACCCGTGACCACGTTCGCCATCCCCTGCCCGATACACTCCCGATTGCCACGCCCGCGGGTTTCGGTGATTTCGTCGATCAGGGTGAGCGTCATCAATGATTCAATCAGGCCAACACCGGCAAGAATCAACGAGTACGGAAGAATAAGGAGCAATGTCTCTTGGCTGAACAGAGTAGCCCATGTCATGTCGCCACTTGGGAACTGAAACTTGGGAAAACCACCTTTGATGGAGCCAGCCAAGTCACGCACGGTGGGCGTTTCCAATCCGAACATTGGCAGTGCAAATCCGGCAATCAGCGATACGGAGAGAATCGCCGCAAGCGATGCGGGAATGGCCCGCGTGATGCGTGGCAATCCGTAGATGATCAGCATTGTGAGACCGACCAGACTCAGCATAATCACCAGTGGAGTTCCCGTCATCCAAGATGTCTCCGTCGCGACCGTTTGACCGCTTTCACTAACAACAGCCGTTGTGACCTGAAAGTTCGGGAGTTGAGCCATGAAGATCACAATGGCTAATCCGTTGACAAAGCCGAGCATCACGGAGTGTGGCACCAGACGCACAAACTTCCCAAGACGTGCAAGACCAACGCAAATCTGAATGAGCCCGGCCAATACCACGGCCGGGAACAGGTAATCGACACCGTGATCTTTCACCAATGTGACCACCACAACAGCCATCGCCCCCGTGGCACCAGAGATCATGCCGGGCCGGCCGCCGAAAATCGAAGTAATCAAACCAACGGTGAAGGCTGCGTAGAGACCGGTTAACGGTGAAACCCCGGCGATCAATGCAAAGGCAACGGCTTCCGGCACCAACGCCAACGCCACGGTCAGGCCGGACAGAATTTCATCTTTGACACCCGCTTGGCGGGCTGCAGACAAATCAAACATCGAACAACAACTTCCAACAAGAGAGTAGGCCAACGACGCGCACCGTCAGCGTATGAACAGGACTTCCACGAAACTACAAATCGGCGAACACTGATTTCGCGATCGTGAGCGCTAAGGCAAGAGAATCAGCAATGATGACAGCGGTGCCAGGACGACCAATCTGGAAACACGCTAAACAACCGACCAAACCATCGTTGGTGGTGCGTATTTTGAGATGACCATTCCGGGTGCAATGGATGAGAGCATCACGGTGGTGAGAGCTTAGTCACGTCGAAACATATTGGTGAGTTACAGAGTTTGGTCGGAATCCGGGCGAGGACTGAGAGAATAGCGGGTCTGGGACGGAATGTCACGTTAAGTTTTGCGAAAAACTGAACGAAGGACATCCACACCACCGTTAAGAGCGTGAATTTCTCAAAGCTTCATGCGTTTTCACGCAGTCTGACCACACGACCTATGGAAAACGAGGAAGTGCCCCAAGAGAGCAACTTCCAAAAGAAAAACGGCTCAAACCCTGACAACGCAGGTCTGAGCCGTCCGCAATTCGCATTAGCTAAAGAAAAGGTAGCGGTGGAGGGACTCGAACCCCCGACACGCGGATTATGATTCCGAAGGCGAAATTCCCCAAAGTGACTGACGACAAACACTTAGAAGAACCGCCGGTGAGTTCTTGTACAAAAGCTTGCCACGACGCCCTGCCCACGGATCCCGACCTCTCCCGCGTAGTTTCCGCATGGTCGGAACTGCCGGATGCGATCAAAGCCGGAATACTTGCGATGGTCAGCGCCGCCGATCCGACAGGCCCGTAGTTCCCGTGCGTCGGATATGCACACCAACCCCGAAATCTCCACCGGGGTCATAAGTCCTGCCAACCCATCTGCTGTGCAATCGTGGCCGCCGCCGCGTATTTTCGTTGCACCGTGTTTTTGTGCAGTTGGAAGCAACGAGCGATTGAACGCCAGGGTTGCTCCGAGATCGTACGCAGCACGAGGATCGAAAATAGTTGGTCGCCGTCTTCGCCAAGTACCCGCGCTTCCCGAAGAAATTCAATTCGGAACTGTTCAAGCCAGTCGTCCCGTTCTGCGACTCGCTCTTCGCGTGATTGTGTGATCAGGCTCATAAGCTCGACCTGTGCTGCCGTGACGGTAATTGCCGTACTGACCTGGACTTCGATGTGTTGAGCCGCTGGTCCAAAGCAATGGTAGTCGCTCGTCCGAACCGCGGAAACACGACTTTTGTGGCGTCGCGAATGGTCTTACCCAAACCACACTAGCTGCCCATTTCATCAAGCTGCACGACTCGATCGATGAGCGAGGTACCCATCCCCGCCTATATATAGAGGGCAATAGCTATCACACACTCATCGAGCCAGCTCAAGTCAACACAGCCCCCCATAGGTACTACTTTTTGAATCGAAATCGTTTCGCCCAGCCGTGGGCGTCGCAGTGTGTAACTGTCTTTCTTTATCAACCGACCGGGACGAAAAAAAATGCAAACGCGGCAGAAACTCAGCGAGAACGCCAAGCTCGTTTTGGTTGCGGTTCAAGCACGAGCTGCAGTCATTCCGAAGCGATGGGTGGAGGTTTGCCGAGTCACGCGAGAATTCCGGGAGATTCAGCAAGCCGGATTTTCGATGCGCGACCACCGACGGTTCGGGATTCGCTACGATCTGGCTGACTGGTTGAATCGACCGCCGAGTCACTCGGAAACGGTTTCGTTTAGCCGAACGTTGAAACGCCTCGAAGCCGACGGTCTGTTGCGTCGTGTAAATTGTTGCTCAACCGAACGCCGGTTCCGGACGACACACGTCCGATTGACCGAAGCCGGCTGCGAGTTGGCCAAGCAGTTGTTCGCCGAAACCATATCAACCGAAACGCCGCCGCCCGATGTTGGGTAGCATCAATCGTGAACCGCTAGAAGGAAAAACCAGCATGAAGACCGACAGGAATGCTCATTCGCGTCGCCGACGCAAATTGAGCGAAGCGAAATTTGGAGCCCGCGCACGCAGGTTCCAGATGGCCGGGTTAAACACCGGAGAGGCAGCGTTTGCTGCCAGCATGGAGTTGCCGAACCGCCGCCCAAAGAAGAAGAAGTAACTGCCGAACCGAAGCTCAACTGCGGAGCGTGTAACCCATCGGTTGCCGTTCCGCTCTTTCACCCAACCATCATGGAGGAACCCCCGATGCAATGGACACGCATCCCGCAGCCACCCGAAATGCCCTGGCACTCGAAACCGACCGCCAAAACTCGCGCCGAACTCGTGAAACGGATCGAGCAACTGCAAACCCATCGCGACGGTTGGGACGAAGCAGAACGCCAGATGACCGAAACACCGATTGAAGTCGTGTCGAGTGAAGGTATCTTCTTAGCGGACATGCCTCAGAGCATGTTCTTCGACATTCTCAAAGAAGAACTTGAACTCCGGATCGACCTGCAAGCCTACTACGAAGCCGAGCAGAAAGAAGGCTCCACCGCTCGTTCCGCCGCGTTCGCGCGTGCCGAAGAATTGCAAGCCGATGTGCGCCAGCGTTTGGTTGGCATCGGTTTTATCGATGCCGCTGCGACCGCGAACGTACCGGGCAAGATCACGCAAGCAATGATCGTCGGGCACCCGGAAGTCTTGGCAGCCAGGCTGGAAGCGAGCACGTCGAACGACCGGGCCGACCAGGTCCGCGAGAACGCAACCGCCATGAAGCGGATCAAAGAGCAAATGCAGAAGTTGCGACAACGCGCAGCAGCAGCCGGTGTTTGATCCTGCCAATTCATAGTCCGCACATCGCGTATTGACCGGACTCCCTTCTGATTCGATATTCCGCGCATCCCCAAAGTTCGGGGTTCCTCCGGGGAGTGGCAAAGGTCCCGCCGCTCCCCGTTCCTCATGTTGGGATGAGCTAAGACCGCAATCCGAAACATGCATCTGGTTGGTCACTCTTCGCAACGCAACCAGCACGACCGCGCGGTGTCTTCAAAGAAACCAGATTCTTTCACTTGGAATACTTGAACACCGTCCCAACCGCCCGCAGAATAGTACGCGTCACACACGCTGGAGCCAATTCACCGACCACATCCCCAACGTGGGATTACAGGAGCCGTCCCTGCGCGTGTGTGACAACAATCGGGGCGGCTCTTGGTACGCGCGGCCAAGTCAACTTCAGAGGCGTTTTATGGCGAAAACCGGAACGAAACCAACTCCGGACGGGATCTTTCGAATGAAGATTCTTGGCCGAACGATTGAACACTTAGGCACGCAGATGTACAAGCATCGCGCTCCTTCAATCGCCGAGTTGATTGCAAACTGCTGGGACGCTGGAGCAAAAAATGTCCGGGTGACAATACCGTCAGAGAGTGATTACTCGCAGTTGGATAGCATCATTGAGGTGCTCGATGACGGTGAGGGCATGAACGCCGCGACGATCGAAGATAGTTACTTAGTTGTTGGCCGGAATCGTCGTGCGGAGGGGGGAGACATAAGCCACGGCCGCAAAGTGATGGGACGAAAAGGCATTGGTAAACTGGCGGGATTCGGGCTGGCGTCCCGTGTAATTATTACCACCTGGACTTCCAATATGGCAAACGCAATCCGATTCGAAATGCCGTTGGAAAGTTTACGAACGGTCGACGGTGAGGCAGAAGATATTGAGTTTCGGTGGAGTGAAGCACCACGACGAGAGGGATGGCCGGAGTCAGGCACATGCATCGAGCTTTCCGGTTTGAGACATACAACTCCGATCGATATTGAGTCATTGCGCGTGACGCTTGCACGGAGATTCTCTCGAACTACTCGGGGCGAGATGCAGGTTCAAATCAACGCAGAACCACTATCAGATCCCGAAATACCGACAATGCACGAATTCCCAGATGACGGCGAATTTCAGGAGGAAGAATTACCTGGCGGCGAGATTGTCAGGTACCGTTACGCCTTCGCTGAGCGTGCAATACGATCAGCTGAGTCACAAGGCTTCGCAATATACGCGCATGGGCGAACCGCTCAAGCACCGCCGTTTTTTTTTCGAGTCGAATCCACTGCGTCTTCTCAACACTCAACCCGCTATCTTCATGGAGAGATCATTGCCGATTATCTCGACGACCTTGAAACCGACCTCATTTCTACGGATCGCCAGGAATTGGATTGGGAAAAGGAAGAATTGCGACCGCTACGTGTTTGGGGAGAAGCTTTGACTCGACGGCTGCTCGTTGAATGCGGTGAAATGATGGGGGGGAAACTACAGCAGTGGATCCTAAACGACTCTGAATTCGCACCTCGACTTGCGATGCTCGACCCAAGTAATAAGAGACAAATCAGCAGCTTTCTAAAAGTGCTGGGACAAAAGTCAGACCGAGATGACAACCGGACACGAGAATTAGCCAGTTCGTTGATCAGGGCTTACGAGTTCCGAACCTTCCATGATGTGATTGAAGACATTCAAGACGCTAGCGATGATCCAGACCGACTCGAGGAAACACTCGCCCGTTTGCACGATTGGAAAGTTCTTGAAAGCAGGGCCATTTTGGAAATCGTAAAGGGGCGACTGGGCATCATTGATAAACTCCACCGAATGATAATCGGCAATGCACCCGAAACAGCGTCAAAACTGAGTTACGACAATTTGCACGACTTGCTCGCACAATATCCTTGGCTGTTCGACCCAGATTGGCAGGTTTTCACAGAGGAGAAACATGTGGGAGCGCAGCTCCGAGAGTGGGGTCGGCGGGATTGCCCTGAAGAAATGAAACTGAAACGAGTAGACTTCTTGGCTTTTGAGAAGGACACAACGAATTTAATCATTATCGAAATGAAACGTCCCGGAGTCGCGGTCTCGTTCCCGGAACTGCGAAGACTGGAGGACTATCAAATTGAACTGATGCGTGCTCACGAGAATTGCCAAAGGGTTTTGGTTTACGGAGGGAAAATAGATGTCCCTAAAGTGAAATGGGATGAGTATCTGAAACAGGAGACCTTCAAAGTACTGACCTGGACCGAGTTGTTCCGTAGAGCGAAAATGTTTTACGAACATTATCGTGCAGTCTTAGAGGGTGACTTTGAAAACTCTTACTTCCTAGCCAAGCAAAAGGAAGTAGCAAGGACACGTCACATCTTAGAAACTGATTCTTCGCATCGTTCGGCAGAGGATCGGGCAGGCGGAGTTGGGGAGTCGGATCCGTGAACGATTCACTGAAATGTGTGGGCGCAGAGCTTCCGGCGTGCAATCAACGCTGGCCGACTGCCGTGGATTTATATAGCGGATGTGGCGGTACCACACTGGGCTTGCGCAATGCGAGGTTCCGAGTAGTTGCTGGCATCGAGAACGATCCATTGGCCGTTGAGACCTTCAAAGAAAATCACCGGACGGTCAAAGTGTGGGCCGACGATATCCGCGATGTCGATCCGAGCGCCGTACTTGATGCCGTTGGCCTACAACCGCGCGAGCTAGACCTACTCAGCGGATGCCCGCCGTGCCAAGCATTTTCTAGCCTGAAGCGACTTAACGGTGGGAAGCGACTATATGAAAAGGCAAATAAAGACCTTGTTTTCGAGATCGTAAGGTTTGCTCGCATTATGCAACCGCGGGTTGTGATGATTGAGAATGTACCTCACCTACGACGTGACTATCGCTTTTCCCGCGTCCGTCGAGAATTGAAAGAACTTGGTTACTACGGTCAACCAAAGGTTGTAAACGCGGCTGAATTCGGTGTTCCTCAACGACGACGACGCGTGATTTTAATCGCTAGTCGCATCGGTACGATTAGATTTCCCGAACCCAATCAATCGAAAGTGCCCTGCACCGTTCGAAGCACAATCGCATCGTTAAGTGAAGCGGGTCGTTCGGGTGATGCTCTGCATGACCTTCCGGAAGTACGTAGCGAAAAAATCGCTCGGCTGATTGCAATGATACCTCGCGATGGTGGGAGCCGGATGGATGCAGGCGACGAGCATCAACTAGCCTGCCACCGCCGATGCAATGGCTTTAAAGATGTCTACGGCCGAATGGCATGGGATGATGTTGCCCCAACAATCACCGGCGGCTGCGTGAATCCCTCGAAAGGGCGTTTTCTGCATCCAGAGGCCGACCGTACGATAACGTTGCGTGAAGCAGCATTGTTGCAGAGTTTTCCACTTACATATTGGTTTTCGTTGAAGCGAGGAAAATTCGCGGCTGCTCAGATGATCGGCAACGCCTTTCCACCGGCGCTCGTCGCCGCACATGCACGACAAATTCGGAAACATCTGAAATCCGGTCCGGCATGACTGACAACTTGACGCCCGCGCAACGAAGCCACTGTGTGTCCCGCGTGAAGGGATGCGACACGAAACTGGAATGCCGTGTCCGCTCGGCACTCCACGCCGAAGACTTCCGTTTTCGCAAACACGTTCGCAGTCTTCCAGGTCGGCCGGATGTAGTTTTCCCAACAGAAAAGGTCGCCGTATCCATCGACGGCGACTTCTGGCACGGATGGCGTTTCCCGAAATGGGAAGATTCTCTGTCGGAATTTTGGCGAAAGAAAATCGCCCAGACCCGGGTACGTGACCGTCGTAACTTTCGGCGTCTGCGGGCCGACGGGTCGTGTGTGATCCGTATCTGGGAACAGTAACTCGACGCTAACTTTGACGAGGCCATTGAGCGTGTTCGCACTACCGTCACTATGCGGCGGAACGAATGAATGCCGTCACGGACGACTCTAGCGTGTCAGCGTCGCGGATGGTCGAGATCATATGCATTCAAGTTGGCTCCACTCTCTGTCCGTTGACTTTCAGCTCGGAGTCCGGTGTGATGAAAGCAGAACGCCGGGGGATTGCGGCCCCCGGCGCCCCTATCCAAATCCGTCTAACATGGAGACGAAAATGGCTGCACCCCATCGTAGCGGCGAGATCGCCGCGTATCCACATCCTGACGATGTGACCCTCTCCGAATTTCTCACTTCTCACATCGAAAGCCGAACGGAACTCAAGCCCGGCGCGCAGCGGATGTTGTGGCAGGTGTACCGTGACTTGCTCGCATTCTTCGGCGACAGAACGCTGCTCAGTTCGATCACCCGGGATGACACGAATAAGTTCCGCGACTATCTGGCGGGCGAACGCAAGCTGGCCGACGCGACCGTCCAACGTGCTTATCGGCGAGCGGCGGGATTCTTCAACGCGGCCGTATCTGAGCGACTTCTCGAGGACAACCCTTTCACGCCGGAAGGCTTTACCAAGATTGTTCACAAAGGCGACCTCTGCCGCCAGTGCGGTGGGATCAGGAAACCGAAACCCGATGAGTTCTATCGCATCTCAGACAACTCCGAATGCACTCTCCGGCACTTCTTCGAAACGGTCTACTATCCGCGGCGGCTGGAACATCGGTCCAAGAAGTCAACCGAACGAATGCAGACTTCGTTGAATCAACTGGCTGTGTTTCACGGCGCGGAAGTTCGTTTCACAAATCTCTCTGACGATCTGCTGGAGCGATTCGCGTTGTGGCTACACGGACAAGGCAAGTCGCCGGCGACGGCCAACATCTCACTGCGAAACATCCTGGCGGTCTGGCGTTTCGCTTGGAAGAAACGGAAGGTCGACGAACTTCCCCGGGATGTTGAAATGCTGCCGACGCCGAAACGCCTTCCCCAGTGTTGGACGATCGAGGAGTTCGGGCAATTGCTGGAGGCTGCGGACAATTGCAAAGGCTCCATCGAAGGCATTCCCGCGAATCGTTGGTGGCGGGCGTTACTGCTGACACTCTATGACACTGGTTTGCGTCTGACGGCTACGCTGCACCTAAAACCTGCCAACGTGGATTTGGTCACGGGATGGTTGCGGGTTCCTGCAGATCATCAAAAACAGAAGGCCGAACAGCTCTTCCGTCTGCATGGTGAAACCGTCACGGCATTGGCGGCGGTGGTCAACTTCACCTCCGAGTCCTTGTTTCCGGTTCCCTGGCAGCTCAGCACTCGAATGGCTCAGCGTTGGTGCTGTCGGGAACTTCGAGGGCTCTTGGAATCCGCTGCGCTCCCGCACGGGCAACGCGACTTGTTCCATAAAATCCGTCGGACCAGTGCCAGTTATTTGGCGAGAGAACAAGGGATCGCCGCCGCGACCCATCATTTGGGGCATTCATCGCAAGCGACGACGAAAGCGTATCTCGATCCGAGAATCACGAACACTATCCACGCCGCAGATGTGTTACCGCGGCCTGCGCCGCCGTCTTCGGTTCAGAAAACCCACCGGGACGCCGGTTAGTGGCCGCTCGAGCTTGTAAATCGAAGGATCTGAGAATGGGATTGAAAACCCGCACTCGGTTCCGCATCATGCAAACCACGGGTTGCCCACGTTACTGATCACAACGAGGGCATGTAAACGGAGGGCGGTGAGGCCGCGGTTTTCTTGTTTTCCTCGTGCCCCGCCCGCCGACCCCTCTAAAGAAACAAGAAAGCCCAAAGATGAGCGCGAGCGTGCGTCAGTCGATCCGTTACCCGGACAGCTTTGTGGAGGCAATGAGTGGGAAGTTGCCGCCGGAGTTTGAATGGGCGGAGTCGATGCAGTACAGCCTGCTTTTCAAGCCACTATGGGAACCATCGAACCGAACCACGCCCCAGCTGGTTCAAGTTGAAACCGCACGATTCTTGAAAGCGTTGAGGTATGCTCATCGTTATGCAATGTTCAATGTTTCGCAGCTGCCAGGCCCGCTGCAAGGGAACGGCGTGAGGTTGCTGAAAGAACTCTTCGAGACTGCGATGGCTATGCTTTTTGAGTCGATCGCGTTTCTAGCAGAACAGGCAGTAACGCGCAGCAACCTCGGTGACTGGATTGAAGTATTTCAGCTTTGTGCCCCTCATGTGGAAAACTCTAGTTTCAAGAGGCAGCCTGCGGCTGTTGACGCGATCCACGTGTGCCTTGAAGCTGTTGGCTCGGAAGCTCGCAACATCTTCATTCCACGCGGCTGCATCCAGTGTCCGCTTGACAACTCAGCGTACCAGCTGCCGACGATCCCCGAATTTCACGAACCAGAATTTCTTTATTTGCTAGGGAATTCCACTCCGTTGACGCGAGGTGTCGAAGCGTTGGGTTCACATCGCAGTAAATGGTTTGACTGGCTTGAAAGTTTTCCCGGTACCGCTCGCGAACAACTCGCTACCACCTTTTACCAACGCGTACTCCGTCGACTTTGGTCGATTGGGCGTCGATCATCTAAGGACTTGCCTCCCCTACCACTAGCGGTGCAGAATCTCGATGAATTTCAGCATTTGCTTGACATGCTCCGTCTGCGCTTTCCGAGAAGTGAAAGCCCACTACCAACACCATCGACACCGCTGAGCGTGGAACCTGCGCCTCGATCCGATTACAAGCACGACGATGGCGTAGGGCCGCTGGCGGTTCGGCTTCCAGACTCAGATACGTTGATTTACGTTTCTGCAGTAGCATTGTCGGACTTGTCGAATAGTGCACAGGTTTGCAATGAACAAGGCCATCAGCCTGCCAAACAAACCCGGCAAAGGCCGCCCGCGGAAGGCCGGGACCATTTGTTTCTTGAATGGCGCAACGAAGGCCTGACGCCTGCCCAGATTCGCGATCGATGGAACGCCAAGACCGACGAAGAACGACGGAGCATCTGTCCGAAGAAATGGAAGAAGATCAAAACAGACGGGACGAAGAACGGGCGTGATGTGGTCTATAACGCCATTAAGCGGGCGCGGAAAAATCTCGAAGCACAACAAAATAGGGGGTGATATCACCCCTTGTCACCCGTTGCTCTGTCACCCGGTGACCTCCTGAAAATGCTCCTGTTGTGACCTTCAACACACAGGGGTTTTTCAATGGCTGCTTTACTGACGACGCGACAAGTCGCCAAACTCGTCGGCGTAGAGACTTGGCGGGTTCAACGCCTGTTCGAAGACGGCAATGTGCCAGAGCCGGAACGGTTCGGCGGAAAACGTGCGATCACTTCGCAGGAGGTTCCGCGGATCATCGATGCACTTCGGGAACGCGGCTGGCTCGAGTCGGCGAAGGAGGCACGCCATGTCGGGTAGTCCTCTCCGCGTTGTGCGTGCAGACGACCCGCACGGCGAAACCGACACGACCGACACCGATTCACCGCATGCTCCCGCCGCCGATCCCGCTGGCGACGACAAGCCGAGTGAACCGACCGCCCCGCCGCTGACGCTCACGCAGGAAGAGCTCGCCCGCGAATTGCGTGTGGATGTTCGCTCGATCCGTCGGTGGAATAACGCTGGCAAACTGCCCCGCCCGATCAATCTGGGAACGAGGGCGCCGCGTTGGCTCCGAGAAACGATCGTCCGCTGGTTGGCGTCCGCCCACCGAACCGGAGAACTCCCAGACCGCAAGGAATGGGAAGCACTGGAAGCGCAAAGAAATGACCGGCTCGCCCGCCGACCGTCTCGATGAGTCTCGACGAACACCGCCACGTTATGCGCGTTCGTCGGGTTTCGATGCCCGATGAAGGATCATCACGACTATGGAAAGCTCAAGACGCTCTGGCGGCAAGTCGGATCGCCCAGACCCCCAACTCCAACTCGACTTCAGTGGCCGGCGTCGCATCCTCCGCGAATGGCTAACTGATGACTCGAACGTGAAACACCTCCTGCGTGTACTCATGGATCACGCCAGCAATGGGACCGAATGCTTTCTGACCATTGCGACGATTGCCCGCGAAATGTCCGTGAAATCCAACCGGACGGTTCAGAACGCCATCAGAGAAGCCGAGCGCCTCGGTTTTCTGATCGTCTACGGACCGCGGCCCGGTCGCTCCTGCAACACGTACCGCCTTCGCATCGCCGAGATGCGAGACGCCGCGGAATTCGAGTGGCGTGTTCGCCAGTTGTGGAACTCCAATCATGATGGCTGCCAAAGCCAGTTTCGGACCTATCGGAAGTACCTCGCACACCGGCAAGCCAACGCCGAGGGGGCGCATAGTTTGCACCCCACCCCCGCAAATCCTGCGGGTGACCCCTGCAAAATATGCACCCCACACCCGCATATTTTGCACCCAGAAGCTTTGTCTAAGCATCTTTCTAAGCCACCCCCTAAGCCCGCGACGCCGGGAAGTTGGGAGATGGTGGAGGGGGAATTGAAAGAGTTTGGAATTCTGCACCCCCGGTCTGCACTGGACTCCGCTCGCGGAGCCGGCTGTTCGGCGGGATTTGTCCATGAAGTGATCGACTATTGCCGTTCGAAATGCACGCCGGACGGAACGCCAGCATGGGGACCGGGCGAACTCCATCGGCGAATCCGGGAACTTCGACCGGGGCAGTCGATCGACGACCCGAAACTCTGGTCGAAGCCATCCGCCGAGTACCTCGAAGCGACTGAATCCGGGACCGAAACGGATGGCGAAATCGAACGGCTGAAGCGATTTCGCGAACGTACTCCGCGGCAACTCGAAGCCCTGGTCAAGACGCTGCGGACCTACGATGACCGACTGTGGCCAGCGTGGGAACAGATCGGCCAGCACGACACCGCGGCGTTCCTCGAACGTTTCGGAAAGCAGTTGGCGGAAGCCTACTCAAAGGCCGCCCACCGATGAAGCGTTCTGACCCGGAATTCCAATTGCGATTGTTCGATTGTATTGGCCATCGACGGAGCCATGTTGAGCCATGAAAAATCTATTCGGCGACGAAGAAGCTTCCGAACGGAAACCCGCCCCAGCGGTTCACGGAGGACAGGAAAGAGACCGCCATTCCACGAACGATCACCGCGAACGCATTTTCAATTTCGTTCGCAGCCAAGGACGGCACGGAGCCACAGACGCGGAAATTCAGGCCGCCTTGAGGATGGACGGCAACAGCGAACGACCACGACGAATCGAACTCGAAAGCCAAGGTCGCATCGTCAGAACCAGCCGGAAACGCTCGACCGATTCAGGCCATCACGCTCGGGTTTACGTGACGGCCGAGTTCGCCCGGAACATTCCAGAGAAGACGAGAGGCGTTCCGCTTGCCGGATCACAGGGTGCACTACCGCCGGGGGCTGTTCGGCAAAACGAACGCAGTGCGAACATCGAGCGAGAATGGCAATTTGGGGAGAAGCTCGACACGTTTGCCGTCGAGGAAATCGAATTGCTTGCTAGTTCTGCCTTTCCCGGTTGGCCGTCCGCGTTCGGTCGGGATTGGACGGCGGACACGGTCCGCAGCGATAAAGTCTGCCGCCGTGTACTCCTGCTGAAACTTCAGCAACGGGAGCAACCCTAATGCGACCGTGTTCAGCTCGTGCTCCGCCGCGACAGTTGGCAAAACAAACCGGCCGACCTGCACCGCGTTGCAGGCCGGCCGCATCCAAACCCACGTCATCAGAAGGATTTCACGAATGTTAGTCTTAACGCGATTGCATGGCGAGACGGTTTTCATCGGTGAAGACATCACCATCAAAGTTCTGCAGCTCTCTCGACGAGCTGTGAAGCTTGGTATCGAAGCTCCCCGGGAGATTCCCGTCAGCCGCGTCGATTTAAATCGAGAGGAAGAAGTTCCTGCATCCGGTCCCGAATTGACAAGTTGATCGCATTCGACCGGATGGAAGTTACAATACCGTCCAATCCTTTGCCGGTTGGCTGTCGGTCTGGTCTGGAACCCGGGCCGGCGGTCGGCCGGCGTGTTCCAGAAGGGATGACCATTCATGGCCCAAGTCTTCAAACAGACCTACACGAAACCCGTTCCCGCCGATGCCGAAATTGTCACCAAGACGGTGACGCGGAACGGCGTGAAGTCCGCCCAGCGATTCGTCCGGTTCAAGCAACGAAGCGGCCGAACCATCACCGCCCCACTGACCGATGACGGGCAACGCTACCAGCTCGAGTCGAAGAAGTATTACGGGCGGTACCGGGACGCCGATGATGTTCTGCAGAAAGTTCCGCTCGCGACTGACAAGGACGCTGCGGAGACCATGCTGGTCGAACTCAAACGCAAAGCCGAACGCCAGCGACAAGGGATGGTCGACCCGTTCGAAGATCACCGCAAACGCCCGCTGTCGGAACACTTGGCAGACTTCCGCCGCCATCTCGAGGCGAAGGGAAATAGTCCCAAGCACGTCAAACAAACCTGCTACCGTGTGCAGTCAATTTGTGACGGCTGCGGTTTCGATCGACTGGCGGATATCCAAGCCCATCGGGTGGCCGCTTGGTTGGCGGACGAACGTGACGCCGAACACATCGGTATCAAGACGAGCAACTACTATCTGGCCGCGATGAAGCAGTTTGGAACATGGCTAGCCAAGGAACGCCGCTGGCCGGAAAACACACTCGACCATTTAACCGGTCAGAACCCACGAACCGATGTTCGCCGGGAACGCCGCAGTGCCGATCCGGAGGAATTCCGTTGGCTGATCGAAACGACTTCCAAATCCTCTCGATCGTTTCGCGGGCTCTCGGGAGAGGATCGGGTGATGCTCTATCTCACCGCCGCGTATGGCGGACTGCGAGCAAACGAACTGGCGAGCCTTACACCGGGAAGTTTCGACTTCGATGGCGAGACGCCGACAGTCACCATTGAAGCCGCCTATTCGAAACGCCGTCGGATGGACGTGCAACCGCTCCGCCCCGACGTGGCCGCAACTCTCCAGGGGTGGCTCGACTGTCGCGACAGTGACGACAATAGCCCGTTGTGGCCGGGAACGTGGATCGAACGGGCTGCCCGAATGCTTCGCAAGGATCTATCCGACGCTCGCAAAGCTTGGCTGAAAACCGCCCCCAATGAAGCTGAACGCCAGCGACGCGAACGGTCGGACATTCTGCAAGCCACCGACAGTGATGGCCGCGTGTTCGATTTCCACGCCCTGCGACATCACTTCATTTCATCGCTGGCGGCCGCTGGCGTGCATCCCAAGACCGCCCAGCAACTTGCCCGGCATTCGACGATCACACTTACGATGGACCGGTACACGCACCTGTCGGTTCGTGACATGGCCGGGGCATTGGATGAACTTCCGAATGTACCGAGCAGTTCGCCCAACCGACCGGAAACATCTGTACAACTGCTTCGAGCGACGGGCACCGATCACGACTCCGCCGCCGATGCGAACCCGAAAGCTTGCCATTTTCTTGTACAAGCTGACGGCCGGGCATGTCCGCCCATGTCCGAAACGAGCGGAAATCCGCAGGCCGAATCGATCAAAGAAGAACGGCCCAAACCCCATGAAAACAAGGGTTTGGACCGCTCTTGTCCGCCTATATCCGGTGAAAGTGAAAGTAGCGGTGGAGGGACTCGAACCCCCGACACGCGGATTATGATTCCGCTGCTCTAACCAACTGAGCTACACCGCCAAACTTGGGGCATGCTAGGTATTGTTGTTATCGACGGACAACACTGCCTGGCCTGATCGCTCCCTGCGATTTGAGACAATTTCCCTGGTGGGTGATTGTTTCACTTCGAGGAAGAGCGGATTATAGTGAATCGGATGAGTTCGGGCAAACGCATCCGCTCGTTTTTGCGGGGGGATTTTTGGAGTTGTTTCCCTCAATCGCTTTTCATCGGGTGCGGGTGCATTCGAGTGTCGACAAATTTTCAGGATACGGGGTCGCGAAGTGGCTGAGTCACCGAATTATTTGGATCCCGCGACCCTCGCTCGGCTGAGCGGGTTGGATTTGAAAGCGCGATTGATCGTTGAGGGGTACGTTTCGGGGGCTCATCAAAGTCCGTTTCACGGGTTTTCGGTTGAGTTCGCTGAGCACCGCGAGTATGTGCCGGGTGATGACTTGCGGTATGTAGATTGGAAGGTCTATGGCAAGAGCGATCGGATTTACCTCAAACAGTACGAGCAAGAGACCAACTTCGCGTGTTGGCTGCTCGCGGATACGAGTGAATCGATGCAGTATCGTTCGGACGGTGTGCCCATGTCGAAGCTGGACTACGCTCGGCATTTGTCAGCGGCGCTGGCATGGTTAGTGGTGCAACAGCAGGATGCGGTCGGTTTGGCGACGTTTGATCGGGACGTCTCGAATTTCCTGCGTTCATCGAGTCAGCCGTCACATTTGAAGCATGTTTTGCATGTGTTGGAAACGGCACCGGCGACCGGGGAGACGGCGTTGGGGCCGATTTTGCACAGTCTCGCCGAGCGAATCCGTAAACGCGGTTTGGTGATTCTGATGAGCGACCTGTTCGACGACCCTGAGTCGTTATTGCTGGGGTTGAAGCATTTCCGTCATCGTCGACACGACGTCAGTGTGCTGCACATTGTCGACCCGGCTGAGCAAGACTTCCCCTTCGAAGACCCCACGCTGTTCAAGGGGCTTGAGCAGGCAGGAAATCAGATGACGGATCCAAAGGCGTTGCGGAAGGCGTATCGGCAAGAATTCGAGAGCTTTTTGTCGCAGGTCCGTGTGGGGTGTCGAAGCCTACATATGGATTACGTTTTCGTGCGGACGGATTGGCCGTTGGACGTCGCGTTGCGGGCTATTCTCACTCGGCGACGGGAACGAATTCGGTGATCGGGGCGATGTTCCAAAATGTCGGACATCGTGAAATCTTGCTCTAGTACTCGGGAATGACTTCACCGCCGTTGCGGGTCGTGAGCGCTTCGAGCGTGTCGATATTGATGTTTTCACTCAGAAATGTCGCGTGACCGTCGGCAAACGTGAAGTGCACGCCACCGGGGTGTGGACTGGAAAATTGAAATCGCTGTTCGACATTGTTGGAACACGTTGAGGGCTTGGGGTTGAGACCGGCGACGGCACAGTTCGGGCTGCCTTTCCACCATCGCAGCACGCCCCGAGCAAACCCCTGCCCGCCTCCTCCACCGCCTCCGCCGCCTCCACCACCACCTCCGCTTCCGCCCCCGTAGGCACCACGTGCCCAACCACCGAATTCGAAGGACAACTCGCCGGCGGCCAGCGTGTTCGAGGTTCCGTCGGTGATGTCGCGAAAGCTAATGGATGACATGGGGAACAAGATTCCGTCATCGGTTCCCGGTGTTGTTCCCGCGTTTCCTGCGTAGTGGTTCGGACCGTAGAGGTTGTCGACGATTCCGTCTTCCGGTTGCGAGGGGCAAAGGTACGTTCCAATTTGAACGATGACTTCGTCCGCGTTCGCAGGGTCATCGTAGGGAACACCGAAGTTATAGGAATCGTGGAGGTTGTTCTGTTCGACGAATGGCAGAATCAGGGTGCACCAAGTATGCAGCGGTTCGCTCGCGCTCGATGTGCCGGACGTGCCGAGTACTCCAGTTGGGAATTTATTGTACGTGCCCTGATAGTTGTGGATTGCGAGCCCAAGCTGACGCTGATTGTTCTTGCACTGAGCACGACGGGCCGCCTCGCGAGCCTGTTGCACAGCCGGTAGCAACAAAGCGATGAGGATGGCGATGATGGCGATGACCACTAGTAACTCAATCAGTGTGAAACCACGACGATTGTGGGGGGCTATGTGGTGCGTCATTGAAATCTCTGGACTTTCAAGGCAGCTTCAACGCTTGCCAGTGTTCTGAATCGTTCGACTCAACAAACAGAGTCGGTTGACCATCACGAAGATTTGCTCGCAACTTCTTGCCGACTTCGACTGTACCGCTGTTGACGATTCGCTGGTTCGACATTTCGCGAACGACTACGCCGCGATTGTGGAGTTCTGTGACCGCATGGGGACCGTTGATTTCGTCGCGACGGTCTCCCAGCCGGACAATTCGCCCATCCGACCGAGTCGCGGCGAGTCCGATTGCAGCTAGCGCCCCAATTACGCCGTCTTCCGTTCCACCCAACCCTTCGAGCATCAAACCGCACTCGTTGGCGAGTTCGCGTGCATCGGGTTGACGAACGACCTCTCTTTGACAGCGTTTTCCAAATTCAACGACGGCTGGCGGAACACGTGTGGTCACCACCAAGCCGGGGTCGCTGCCGGTGACGAAGCGTGTTTGCAGACCGTGCCGCATACGGTCTTGGAGTTCATCTCGGAGAGCTTCCGGCGATGATTCAACATGCGGGCACGCACGCAACCAAATTGAGGCGGAACCGTTCTTGCTCGTGTAGGGAACTCGAGGGTCGTCGAGGAGTTGATGTCGAAGAATCATCTCGCAAGTGAACCGGTCGGAGAGTTCGTCAACGATTTCTTTGGCCAACCGATTTGTACCGGGCGAGGTCAACGTGTCGGTGTCATCCAGACCAACCAGGAACAGTGTGTCCGTCATGAGGACGAATCCGAGCGCCAACGAAACACCAGAAATGCACTGATCAACCCCGCAATCAAACCGCAGAGACTATAAGTGACCAGAGCTTTGCCACTCCAGATAGCGAAGATCGGTTTGCCCGCTCCCGGAGATTCCACCCACTTCACCGCGCCTCGAACGAAAAACGCTCCCGCGTTGGCCAGCAGACCGGCCATGGCCATTCGCCAATACAACGATTGGTTCGGTTTCGTACGTCGGAGCATCAAGTCCAGTATTGGGCCGGTGAGCAGCAGGCTTGTTGTCGCTCCTGGACCGAGTTCACGATGACCGATGCCGATCCATGCCCCTGCTCCCAAAAGTGCTCCCAATCCCATAATGGACCCGGCTCCATGTCGCGGGACAAGAGCCAATCCGCAGGCGAACGGCAACGCAACTCGCAAGATCGCGTGGCCAGGCAGCTTCAGGCTGAAGTCTGCCAGAATCGTGAACGTCGCAGCAAAGACGCCAAAACCGACAAGCATGACGTAGTCGGCCATCGTTGCCCACTGCTCCGTTCTGGACGGCAAACGCGCGGCGTGTCGCAACGTGGGGTTCATCGGCAATCGGAGTGAGTCCATCAAAATCCCCTTGCAAGTCGTGTGGCAGATGCAGTCTACCCAAATGGCACAGCGTTGCAACTCTAGGGGTGTTTTGGACAGCAGAAAGTGCAATTGTCCGATGGAAACACCCGGGACTGTGCTTGTGTTGGGTGTCGGATTATGCATTTGGCTTTGTTGTTGTCGCAGAATTTTCCGCGTCCAGACCATAGATCTCCGCACATTTGGTCGATTCTTTTTGACACCAAATTCAATTGTGGATAGATTGCGGTACGTATGTTTAATCTGTGTGGCAGTTCAAGCTCGCGATTCGCCAAAAAAAATTCCGCCGGTCGAAAGAATGTAAGTGCTCCGGAGTCTTGGCTTTGAGCATTGTTTCCCTCCCGGTGGGCCCTCGGAACCGACCAATCTTTGTGAAGATTCTTCATGATTATGTTGAAAGATTGATCGAGATCTGAGAGGATGGATGCCCACAATATGTGGGTATCTTGTTGATAACTCCACCCACCGATTGTGGTCCATTCCGCTGGACAATCTACTGAGAGATTGTTAATGGAATGTGAATGCATCACACGCTGCAATACGTTTGGAACGGAGACCGACGTCTCGACCCGCTACGATCGAGTCGCTGACGGATTCGCAATTTCTTCACAATCGCCGTTCACCCTCTTTGATTTATTGCACTGAAGGACCTCTCATGCAATTTCAGTCGGATTCCCCCATTTCCTCTGCTGAATCCACCGCTTCTCAAACGACTGCCCAACGTGTTGAACCATATTTCTGCCCTGAAGGTGCTGATCCGTTTGATACCGTCGAATGGACCCACCGAACCGCTCAGATCAAAGACGAAAACGGCGATCTGATCTTTGAACAAACTGACTGTGAGGTCCCCAAGTCGTGGTCGCCGCTCGCGACCAATGTGGTGGTCAGCAAATATTTCTACGGTGAACCTGGCACCGAAGAACGGGAAACCAGCGTCCGACAGGTCGTTCACCGGGTCGCACGCACTATCGCCGACTGGGGGAAAGCCGACGGCTATTTCGCATCTGATGCCGACGCCGAGAACTTCTACAAAGAACTTGCCTGGTTGTGCGTTCATCAGCACGGGGCGTTCAACTCACCGGTGTGGTTCAATGTCGGTCTGTTTCACGAGTACGGCATCAAAGGCAGCATTGGCAACTACTACTTCAATAAGCAGACCAAGCAAGTTGAGCGGGCACCGTCGTCGTATGAATACCCGCAAGGGTCGGCGTGTTTCATTCAATCCGTTGACGACAACATGGACTCCATTCTCGATCGAGCACGCGCCGAGGGGATGCTGTTCAAGTTCGGTTCTGGTACGGGAACGGACAACAGCACGATCCGCTCCAGCCGCGAGAAACTCTCCGGCGGTGGGAAGCCATCCGGTCCGCTGTCCTTCATGCGGGTTTACGACCAAATCGGTGCGGTCGTCAAAAGCGGTGGGAAGACCCGTCGTGCCGCCAAGATGGAAACCCTCAAGGATTGGCACCCCGATGTTCTGGAATTCATCCAAGCCAAGACCAACGAAGAGAACAAAGCCCGCACGCTGATCGACTCCGGCGAATACGATTCCAGCTTCAACGGTGAAGCGTACGGTTCGATCATGTTCCAGAACTCCAACTTCTCCGTGCGTCTCAGTGATCGCTTCATGATGACGTTGGAAGCCGGCGGCAAATGGACGACGCGGTGGGTGACGGACCCCAGCGTCGACGGCCCGGAATACGACGCCTCTTACCTGATGCACGAAATCGCTTCGGGCACGTGGTACTGTGGTGACCCGGGCGTCCAGTACGAAGACACGATTCAAAAGTGGCATACGTGTAAGAACACCGCTCCGATCAACTCGTCGAATCCGTGTAGCGAATACATGTTCCTCGACGATTCCGCCTGCAATCTGGCAAGCATCAACCTCAAGAAGTGCGTCAAAGAAGACGGCACGTTCGATGTCGAACGGTTCCGCCGTGCCTGTGCGATCTTCATTACCGCTCAGGAAATTCTCGTCGATCATGCCAGTTACCCGACGGCTGAGATCGCCAAGAACAGCCACATCTACCGACCGCTCGGCTTGGGTTACGCGAACCTCGGCAGCTTGATCATGTCGATGGGCTACGCTTACGACAGCGATGAAGGTCGCGGTCTGTGTGGTGCCCTCACCGCCCTGCTCAACGGCCAAGCGTACCTCACCAGCAGCGAAATCGCTGGGCACATGGGGCCGTTCGAAGACTACGAACGCAACGCCGAACCGTTCCTCGATGTCATGCGGATGCACCGCGATGCCGTCAACGACATTCACTCCTCCTGTCCCGATTACCTCCGCGATGCCGCCAAAAGCGTCTGGGATGCCGTGGTCAGCAGTGGTGAGAAGTACGGCTATCGCAACGCTCAAGCGACGGTACTTGCACCGACCGGCACCATCGCGTTCATGATGGATTGCGACACCACCGGTATCGAGCCGGATATCGCTCTCGTCAAGTACAAGCAGCTCGCCGGTGGTGGGATGATGAAAATCGTCAACCGCACCGTGCCGATGGCGTTGTCGAACTTGGGTTACAGCCAAGCCGCTATCGATCGCATTGTGGCCCACATCGACGAGAACGACACCATCGAAGGTGCTGCCGATCTCAAAGAAGAGCATCTGCCCGTCTTCGATTGTGCTTTCAAACCAGCGAATGGCACTCGCAGCATTCAGTGGCTCGCTCACGTCACGATGATGGCGGCCGCTCAACCGTTCCTCTCGGGAGCCATCTCGAAGACCGTCAACATGCCTGCCGATTCGACCGTCGAAGACATCGAAGAGGCTTACACCGCTGGTTGGAAGATGGGACTCAAAGCCCTCGCCATTTACCGCGACGGTTCCAAGCAATCTCAACCGCTCAACACGAAGAAGAAGGAAGGCAAAAAAGCGGAGGAAGCCAAACCCGCCGAACCGACTCCGGTCGATTACGAATCGGCTCGCAAGATTGTGCGGCGTCGGTTGCCTTCGACTCGTCAGAGCATCACGCACAAGTTCAGCGTGGGCGGACACGAAGGGTACATCACCGTTGGTCTGTTCGAAGACGGTGCACCGGGCGAGTTGTTCGTCACGATGGCGAAGGAAGGTTCCACCATCGGCGGTTTGATGGACACCATCGGCACGCTCACCAGCATGGCGTTGCAATATGGTGTGCCGTTGGAAGTGCTGATCAACAAGTTCACGCACATGCGGTTCGAGCCGTCCGGCTGGACCGGCAACCCGGACATCCCCCAGGCGAAAAGCGTGGTGGACTACATCTACCGTTGGATGGGCATTCAATTCCTCGCCGGCTACCGCGAAGCGAACACACCTAACCGCGATGTTGCGGCCGACGATGTCCCCGACACCCCCGCCGCCGTTCAGAACTACATCGAGAAGGCGATCAACCGGGAACTCACCGGTCGCAAACCGACTAAGTCCAACGGGAATGGAAATGGGAACGGCAATGGCAACGGACACGGCCCCAAACCCGAACCCACCGCCACGCTCACGATTGAACGGGAAAGCCTAGCCGCCCCGGACAACAACCGCAGCGAACAATTCGCCCGCTTCCAATCCGACGCCCCCACCTGCGACAACTGCGGAGCCATTACAGTCCGTAACGGGAATTGTTACCTATGCCATAACTGCGGGAACTCAATGGGCTGTAGTTAGTCGTAGAACGGTAGGCTGGGACAAGTCCCAGCTCTTCGAGGTATCAACACGCAACAAAAAGCTGGGTTACGCTCCGCTAACCCAGCCTACTCGCTAATACCGTTGCATTTGTGACAATACCTTATGGCAGTTACGCCTCCAAAATTCGAACTAGTATATCCACCTGACTCGCCATGTGGCTGTGGCAGCGGAAAGAAGTTTGGAGCGTGCTGCCTGCGTGATGGAAATGTGCAACTGAGGCCAGCAAACCTGACGCCACCACGACCAACAACACATCACTCCAATCGAAAATGTGTATTCCGATGGACAGGAGACTGTTGCAAAAAAATCTCAGGAGATCACATCATCTCCCGTGCGGTTCTCAAAGTGCTTGATGACCGAAAGATTCAATTTGAATCTCCAAACTTTTCGGCTCAACTTTCACTTGGAAGTAGCTCGCTCACGACAAAGGCGCTTTGCCGTCGACACAATACGGCGTTGTCTCCAATCGATTCTGCTGCAGCACGTTTCTTCCGTGCTTTTACAACTATCCATAACTCCTTATGCGAAGATATGCCTTCGCAACAACTATACTTTTTTAGTGGAATGGATATCGAGCGTTGGATGCTCAAGACCATGATTATGGTCTATAAATCAAAGCAGACTAACATCTGCCCGCCTGAATTCGAGCTTCCACCCTATATTGGAAATCTTTTCTACAGTGACTACACATCACCGCTTGGGTTATATATGCCAACATTTGGTGGGTCGCCGGACGGCTCTTGCTTTCGCACTGAATCGGCAACCTCTGTTCAACTACATGCATCAGCAAACATCGTGTCGGGGGTGACAATCACACTTGGAGGACTCAGATTACGGCTCGTCGTTTTTCCAGACGTGAATGTGCATGAAGAATTGAAAACTAGATACTCCTATCGTCCAAAGCATTTTCTATTCGTTCGAGAACACAAAGTTCATTGTATTGCAATGCCTTTCCCCAATTGGCACGGCGCCGATATATGGCTTTCACATGGAGAAGAGAACGCGACCATCCCGTACAACCTCTAGCAATCAGTAACGTAGGCTGGGACGAGTCCCAGCTTTTCAATGTACCAATACCGCGCCAAATGCTGGGTTACGCTTTGCTAACCCAGCCTACGAGGATGGCCGACTTTGTTCTTATTCGGCGTGCTTGAATTCGTCGCCGTACCAATTGGCGGAACTGGCCCAATCGGGTGGGTATTCGCCTTGGCGGACGTAGCGATGAAATGAGGACCACGGCCAATCCACGACCCGTTCGACCAATCCATGCTTGAGCGGATTGACGTGGCAATAGTCGACACATCGCTTCAAGTCGGCTTCATCGCGGCAGGTGTGTTCGTAGAATCGTCTCTGCCATAAGCCGCGTTCACCTTTGCGATCACGGCTTGTTGTGATTTCTCCCTCCGTGCTTCCGCTTTCTCGCCACAAGCGTGTAAACTTGGCCTTAATGAGACGCCAGCGTTTGGAGTAGTCCGAATCATCTTTGGGAAGTTCCAGCACGGCGTGCAAATGATCTGGAAGCAAGACGATTGATCGAATCGAGAATGGGTGGTTGTCACGAACCGTTTGGATCGCCTGACGAAGGGAACATCGACCGAGTTCCGTTGTCAGAATTGGTCGTCGTTCATGTGTGACTAGAGTGAAGAAAAAGACTGAGCCATCACAATTTCGACGATACTGTCTCATGGGCATCGAGTCTACTGGAATGCTGGGACTTGTCCCAGCCTACACACTGTTAAACGGCTAGGCAAAGTCGATCGTTGACGAACGCGCATAAAATGAGCCCTCATGGAAATGAGGGCTTTTCGTATGTTGGTTCGATGAGAGGTTACGTTTCCGGGCGTTGCGGGACATCTTCAGCGGCTTCCTTTCGGAGTTCTCGCCGCCTACGTTTTTCGTCGGCTTTTCTCTTCTTGTCTTGTTCCCGTTGACGTTTTGCCATCGTCATCTGTCGTTTGTTGTTTGCGATAATCAGCTCCGTGATTGGGAGTGCAAGAGGTGTCGCGCGGAAGACTTGGCCGCCCGAATCGGGGCGAATCATACCATGGAAACTCGTCCCATTGTAAGTCGGTTCGCGAAGGCGATGGTCGCGGTGGTGTTGGTGTGACAAGGTGGGTGAGTGGCCACTATTCTGACAATTCTCAGAATTGATCTATCTTTTCTGAACAATGGTGATATACTTACCTTCCAGTCGAATGAAAAGAAAACTTCTTTCGACCTCACAACCACACGGTATCACTTTGCTTTTCTCTTCTTGTGTTGCTGCCTTGGAATCAAGCCCGGCAACCTCTCAATTGACGAGCCAGTGAATTTTTAGCACGAGTGTGCTCGTCTGCTCCTTGCATCTCTGGCATGTTGACCTCCAATTTTGGGGTCTCGGTCCGTCTTGTCGAAGCCGATTGGTCGCGAACGCGTTGAGCCGTGAGAGTTATGGACCTTTCCACTCCATCATGGGATGGTGCTGGATTTTTTTGGGATGGGCCTGGACTTTAAGATCACTAAGCAGGCTCGCAAGGGATTAGTATGAGCAAGAATTTGTACGTTGGAAACCTCTCGTTCGACACCACGTCGGACGGCCTACGCGACACGTTTGAGTCCTACGGGACCGTGACGTCCGCTCAAGTCGTGATGGATCGGGAAACCGGTCGTTCACGCGGCTTTGGTTTCGTGGAAATGGCCGATGGCGGCGACGCAGCGATCGATGGATTGAACGGTACCGAAGTGGGTGGTCGCTCACTGACTGTCAACGAAGCTCGACCCCGTGAACGCCGAAGTGGCGGTGGTGGATACGGCGGTGGAGGCGGCAAGCGTCGCTACTAGGTCTTTTGGGATAGACCGGGAGTATCGACCGCTCGGTCTGTTCGCCCAATGATCAACAAGCAACCGCCGCACAGATTCGCTGTTGCGGCGGTTTTTTCACGTCGGGCCGTCGCTTTCCAATTTCGATTTCATCAGTTCGAAGGTTGATTTCATGCTGACAATCACTCAAGCCGCAGGCGAACGTCTTCAGGGCTATCTTCAGTCTGCAGACGAAGGATGTGTTGTCCGGATCGTTCGGCGTTCTCGTCGATTGAAACTCCGTCCGTCCCGCCCTCGACCTGGCGATACAACATTTTCGCACGATGGCAAGGTTGTCCTCGTCCTTGGTCGCAACGCAAACCGCGTCTTGGCATCCCGTACACTCGATGCCCACGATACCAACAACGGACCACGATTGCAGTTGAAGCCAAACTAGTATCGGAACCGTTTCTAGCATGGCAACTAAGACTCTACTTGGCACTTGATGCTGGGGGACGCTCCACGAGGCCATATTTGAATAGCCTGAATCGATGAAATATCGTTGTCGACTCATGTTGACGATGATGTTCGATTATTGGACCAGACTAGAACACAACAGACCGCCTCCAGCTATCCAGTCTGGAAAGCGGTCTTTTTTATTGGTTCCATGCAGAAAACGCTAGACACTATCTAGATTTGTCTAGCGGTTGCTAATGCGTACTCGCTTGCAAGTCCCTGTCCAGAAAAGCTACCCGAAATTTCAGCATGCGTTAGTTCGACTGTTGATGATCCGACTCGGCTTGCTGAACGGCTTCTTGAGCTTGGTCCATTTCAGAGTGTGGTTCGGATGTGAGCGGTTTCGTCGGACCGGATGATTCGCTCGATCCATATCTAAAGATCGCGATCGTCGCAAACGTCGTGGGCTGAGAATGGCAAGGTTCATCGGCAAGGGAGTATGTCGACTCATTCCACGTACTCTGAAGATCATCTAGCGAATCGAAAGTATCGACGAGGAGTGCGTGAATTTATGTCCCGGTGTTCTGGCTGAGTGGCCTAGTCGTTCACCGACATTCCTGCGTGTGTCATCACATTGGTTTGAATGTTGGTGACCATTGAGCAACCACTTCCAACCGGTTGATCCAATTCCGTTGAGTAGCGTCGTATTCCGATAAGAATCTGTTTATGCTAGTCGGTGGGATCGCTCGCTCGACTTCTTGAGATTTTGATTCGGGAAAGAGGACTGCTTGATGAACCGTCGCCGTTTTTTGATGTCTGTGGCTGGTGGATGCATGACGCCGATGTGGTCGGCTTTCGCTGCGGAAAAGAAGAAGCCACGAATTGCATTCTTAGGAACTGTTGTCAAGAAGCATTCCCATGCTCAACACTTTCTCGATCGATTGTCGTTGGGGTACACCTGGGATGGGCGTTGGCAGGACCCTCGTGTTGAGATTGCGAGTGTCTATATTGATCAATTTCCAAGTGACGACTTAGGCAAGAGTCGGATTCAGAAGTATGGACTGAAGTCGTTTTCGTCAGTCGAAGATGCGTTGACGCTTGGGACCGGGACACTCGCCGTTGATGGCGTTGTGTTGATCGGTGAGCACGGTGACTATCCGCTCACAAAACTCAAGCAAACTCGTTACCCACGTTATGACTGGTTTAAGGACATCGTAAAGGTCTTTGAGAAGTCTCAGCGATCAGTGCCTGTCTTTAATGACAAGCATCTTTCGACTTCGTGGGAGGAATGTGTCGAGATGGTCGACGATAGCCGTCGGCTTGATTTCCCATTCCTTGCAGGATCGTCGTTGCCCGTCACTCGCCGGTTCCCCGCTGTGGAAATGCCATGGAACGCCGACCTAACCGAGAGTGTTTCTATTGCTTATGGCCTTGTCGATAGCTACGACTTTCATGCATTGGAGACGGCACAGTGTATGTCTGAGCGACGTCGCGGCGGTGAAGTTGGGATTCAAAGCGTACATGCGGTACGTGGCAAAAACCTTTGGAAAATGCTTGAACAGTCCGATCGGAAGTTAACGCGGGAATTGCTAGTATCTGCGTTGGCTCGTAGTCATAACTTGCCGGTTGAAGGTGGCTTCCCCAATGGTAAGTTGACTTATGAGTGGTTTAAGAAAAATCAGCCGGAGTCACTCGGCTATCTCATTGAACATCGCGATGGTTTCCGGACGACGATTCTACTGACACCGGAGATTCGCGACTTTACCTATGCGGGTTATATCAAGGATCAAAACAAAGTCTTTTCCTGTCAGATGTATCTTCCCATGCCGAACCGTGGTTCGACGACGGCAGACTTTTTTAATCCGCTGACTCGTCAGATTGAAGATCTTGTTCTTGAGGGGCGAACAAGCTACCCAATCGAACGGACTTTGCTCACGTCAGGAATGGTCATTGCCGGCGTGAAGTCATTGCATGCGGGCCAAACGAAGGTCGCCACTCCGGAAATGGGTGTCAAGTATTCCGTCCCGAATCAGTCATGGTTTTGGAAGACATAGGGGCTGTGATGTGAAGGATGGTAGTGGTGGACCACGATAGACATCTCACGCAGGATGGAAGTAGTGAGTGCGGTCTCAACTGTATATTTGTTCCTGGGGTGAGCATTCATTGGGTATTCAACCAAGTCGTGCATGATTCAGTGAATTCTGCCCCTGATCTGGTGAATCCCATCTTCGATCCGCTGGCATCTCAAAATAGTGTTGAAAGTGTCGGCGGGTTGTGAGATTGTGAATCTCCCTTCCATTATCGATCGGAGACTCAATTCAATGGCCGACACAATGCGCTCAACGTCTGGAACATTCGTTTCTTGGGAAGAAGGAATCGGCGACGACAAGAAGTATCATATGGCTTACGTTTCACCAGCGGGAATCACGTTGGTACGCAAGATGAAAGACTACAAAGAGTGGCAGAAAATCGTCGTTGCTGCGGAAAGCTCACCGAATGAGGCGGCGGATTTGTTGCAATCGCAGCCCAAAGCATTGCATTTGCCCGCAGGTGAGATTTCGAAGGCCACCTATGCGGAAGAGCTGAGGCAGTTGTCTCTGTACGATCAGAGCCAACAAAAAATCAAAGTTCCTGAGGGAAAAGAACAGGCTTTGATTTTCGAGGCAATCAAGGAACATCTTGGCGGCACCGAAAGCGAAGAAGAAGCGGACGCGTGGTCGGTCATGCAGTCGCCGTTGTTCGTCTTGGCCGTTATCGCGGTCATTGGCGGTTTTGGGATTTGGTTCACCACGATTTGCGAACCGGAATACGAAGCCACCGGGCGTCGGTCCGGGATGAAGCAACTCCTTAACACCATCGGCTACAAAATCGGGCCGGTGTGGTCTTCGGTCGTCGTGGGAGGAGTCGCTGCCCTGGTTCTGTTTTCGATGATCTATCAACTCATCAAACGTCCCATTCGCCAAGTGCTGACGTACTCGAACTAGTGTTTGCGACTGATTGGGCTACCGGTCGCAGATATCAAGAAACGAGTTGCAGTTGTTCTCGCGAAGCAACTGCAACTCGTCAATGCTCAACGTTGTCGGCTGACGTTCTCAGACCACACAGAGTGCGTTGTCGACCAAATCGTTGACCGATTCGATGATTTCATCCGGTCGGTAGGTAAAGTTGACCAGGTCCTCTTCCGCGGTTCCACCACTGAGAACGAGGACAGTGCGATATCCAACTTGGATTCCGCCGAGAATATCCGTTTCCATCGTATCGCCGATCATGATGGTTTCGTGGGCCTCAAGACCCAATTCGGTTTGAGCGGCCCGCATCATGATGGGACTTGGTTTGCCCACGCTAAAGGCCTTCCGCCCTGTTGCGGCCTCCAAGGTGGCCACGATCGCACCACATCCCGGGCGGAGTCCATCTTGTGTCGGGCAGTTGGGATCCATGTTCGTCGCGATTAATTTGGCACCGCGAGAGATCATTTTGACTGCGGTTTCAAGCATTTCAAAATTGAACGAGCGACCCTCACCGACCACAACATAGTCGGGGTCGTGATCGACGATCGCGTAACCGTTGAGGTGTAATGCTTGTAGCAACCCCCCTTCCCCAATGACATACGCCGTCCCATGCGGTTTCTGTTGGGCGAGGAATCGAGCGGTCGCCATCGCACAGGTGTAGACGTGCGATTCCGGAACCGTGATCCCCATCCGATCTAATTTCTTGGCGACATCCCTTCGCGTTCGCTGACTGTTGTTTGTCAGAAATAGGAATGGGATATCGTTGTCGAGCAGATGATTGATGAATCGGTCTGCCCCAGGGATCAATTGACTCCCTCGGTAGATCACTCCATCCATGTCGATCAAATAGCCTTCGGCCATCAAAAATTTTCCTCACTGCGTCAGCCGGTCGACCAGGTGGTTCACTCAATTGTGACTTCTTGCCCCAATAGCAACACCGCGGGACGACAGGCACATGGTATGACTAGCGCTCACGTTGCGAGGCCGTTTTGCAATCGTCATACCGAATCTCGAGAGCTTTCGATGAAAAAGTGGCGTCCCGACACAAGCCCAGGTATCGCAACAAGTTATAAGTTCAATCGCATGTTGGGTACCGCACGGACCGAGTTTGCCGCAGACCGATTGGGGCGTGTCTTGCGTAATTCTCGGGCGACACCCGCATGGAAATCAAGAACTCGGTATGTATCGATGTGGCGTTCTGTATCGTGCCCCGATCCGACGGTGGTCCGACAGAGTTGATGGGCTCGCCCTGAGATCAGTGAGAAGACGAACCACGATATCGCATGTCGATCGTGGAAGTGTACAAACTTGCGTTTTAATTAACAGTAAAATGTTAAGATTTGATTAGGTTTCAACAAGGCGGGCTACTTGGCCGATAGGGTAAATATAACTGCTTGTACGAGTTGTGCAGGTTGTTAGGCCTTTGAGGAAAAATCGGGATGGTCCGGAGCTGGGAACCAAATTTATGAGGCAGATTTCTTTGCCGGTTTCAAGCTATCACGCTGTGATCGCTTTGATTCTGTTGTTAGGGCTTGGGTCAGGCTCGCTGGCGGTTGCGCAGGAAACGACTCCGCCGACAATGGGCCTGGACGTCCAGGAGTTGCTACAACGTCTGGAAAATGCGGAACAACGCATCCAAGAACTGGAGAGTCGGCCTGACCAACTCTCTGGTCCCAACGGAGATGGCGGGTTGACTGGCACGGCCAATGTCGACCTGACACCCCAGTATCCGGTCAATTTCTTGCAGAACGCGCCCCCTGCCCCGAGTGGTACCGTGGGGACGGAACTCGAACCGGATGCGATTCCCGGCTTGGAACCGATCACCGAGCAATCGGATGACGATGAAGACGAGGATCAATCGAGCTTCTCCGAGCAGTTAGACGATTTGTCCGATCGCTTGGATGAGCATGAGGGAATCATCAAGTCGTTGAACAGCGATGTGGACGGGTTTGTCCTGTCTGGCACGAGTACATCGACGATGAAGGTGGCCGGCCGGGTGCACATCGATGGTTGGGGCTACCCCGGCGATTCCCCCGGTGTCAATGTCTTTGAATACGGTGATCCGGAATTCACCCCGCAGAATCGTCTGGGCTTCCGCCGCATCCGGTTTGGTGTGCGTGGGAAGGTCGAAGATCAGATGAACTACCGGATCGAAATGGAGTTCGCCAGTGGGAACGACGTGGAATTTCGTGATGTGTGGATCGGCTTCGAGGATTTGCCGATTTTCCAAACACTTTTGATCGGGAACCAGAAACGCCCGTACGGTCTCGATCACATTAATAGTAGCCGGTACAATGTTTTCATCGAACGGCCCTTCATCATCGAAGCCTTCAACATCGACGCTCGTCGTCTGGGAATCGAGTCGTATGGTGTTTCGGATGATGAAGTCTTCAACTGGCGATTCGGGGTGTTCAATCAACGTTTGATTCAGGACGAAGGCCAATACATCAGCGATCACCTGCAAGGTCAGGTGGCGGGACGGTTCGCTTCCACATATTGGTGGGATGAGGAAACCGACGGGCGATATTATGCCCATGCTGCGATTGCCGGAACGATCGCCGAACCCGATGGCGATCCCAACCCTGTTCAAGCTGCCAACGAAGCTCGTTTCCGCCATCGACCGGAAGCCCGAACCGTGAGTCGTTGGCTCGACACCGAAGCCATCGCCGGAGCGGACTGGTATCGCTTGCTCGCCCTGGAGCATGTCGTCAACTTTGGTCCGCTGCAGATTGTCGGTGAGTATCAGTTCAACACCGTGAGTCGGACCGATATTATCCTGCCTCCGGGGATCGACGAGGATGTGTTTCTTCATGGTGGCTACGTGTACGCGTCGTATTTCCTCACCGGCGAACACATGCCGTGGGAACGGAAGACCGGGATGCTCGGCCGAATCAAACCGTTCGAGAACTTCTACCTGGCCGACCAGTTGAGTGGTAACTGTGGCGAAGGGAAAAGTGGTTGGGGGGCATGGCAGGTGGCTGCTCGATACTCCTATGCCGATCTGACCGACGAAGACATCTTCGGCGGTGTGGGTGAGTCGATCACGTTGGGAATGGTGTGGTACTGGAATGCCAACGCGAACCTGCAAGCCAACTATATCTGGGGCAACATCAGCGAACGGATGGTCGAAGTTGACGATCAAGTCTTCACGGAAGGTGATTACGAAGCCCTCGGGGTTCGGGCCCGGATCGATTTCTAGAGCCGTTTTCATTTGATCGTCGCGGGGTGTGTCTTGTGGTGGCCGGAAAGCAAATGCGTTTCACGTCCACCACGGTCACGAAAGACGCGAAACCGGTCGGGATGCTTCTGGTGTGGACTCGGAATCTGGTCGCCGCAGAATCAGTGACCCTCTGTAAAATTGCCCCAATTCGCTATGCTGGTTGAAATTCTTTGATCCAGCATTCGAGGCGGATTCACATGCGGTTGTGGTTACTACGGGTTTGGGAGCAGCTTCGCGGTAGCTTTTGGTTTGTTCCAACCGCAATGATGTTCGCTACGGGAGCGATGGCGTTCACATTGTGTGAACTGGATTCATCACTTGCCACGAGCGGAACCGAATACTGGGAATGGTTGGTGACCAGTGCCGACTCCGCACGCTCCACGCTGTCCCTGCTGAGCGGAACAATGATCACGCTCGCGGGGGTTGTGTTCTCGTTGACGATGGTCACATTATCGTTGACTTCGTCGCAATTCGGCTCCCGATTGTTGCGGACGGTCATCACCGATCTGACAACTCAGTTCGGTTTAGGAGCGTTCCTGGCGACGGCGTTGTATTGTTTGATCGTCCAGCGATACATCCCCGCGGTTGAGGAATCGCCGTTCGTGCCGCACCTGTCGGTTTCCGTCGCAAGTGGGTTCGCTTTGACAAGTTTGGCGGTGATGATCGGGTTTGTGCACCATGTGAGTGTGGCGATCCAAGCGCAAACGGTGGTCATGGAAGCGGCTTCGGAACTTGACGGTGTTATCGAACGGTTTTTTCCAGAACCGGAACCGGAGCCGCTCGAGGAACAATCGCCAGTCGAAACAACGGCGTTGATGAACACAGCGACCTCGACCGATCACGTATTGCGTTCGGATGCTGAGGGGTATTTGCAAGCAATCGACTTGGAAGCTCTTCAAAAAACCGCTTGCGAAATGAATGTGACGCTTGTGCTCGGACAGCAACTCGGTGGGTTTGTACTCCGCGACTCGGTGTTGCTGCACATCTTGCATCGCGAGGATGCGGAGAACGGCGACAAGGACCGCTGGGAAATCGATGAGTCTGTCAAGAACCGGCTCAGCAGTTTCTTCATGATCGGTCGCGATCGTACCCCTCATCAAGACATCTGTTGTGCGATTGACAATGTCGTCGAGATCGCGTTGAGAGCGTTGTCGCCGGGAATCAATGATCCATTCACTGCGGTGACTTGTGTCGACCGATTGTCGGCATCTCTCGTTCGGCTTACGCGTCGACGATTCCCATTGCCATGTCGTCAGGATGAGGATGGTTCACCGCGGATTTTGTTTCAACAAGTGCAGTTCCCCGAACTACTCCGGCAAGCGTTCCAGCCGATTCGCCACGACGGTGCGATGTCCTTGATGGTTGCTCGGCGGTTGATGATCGGTCTGGATCGGGTCAGTCAAAGCGTCTTTCGCGGTGCGGACTGCCGGGAAATTGTTCGGCAAACGAAGTGCTTGCTCGCGGACGTGCAACGGTTGCATCCGTTACCCGAAGACCGGGAAGAAATCGAAGCGGCAGGCCAAGCAATTCTCGCCCGACATGATGACGCCCCGGGACTCTAGAACGCATTTCCCGTAAGTGTATCGTCATCCGCCATAATCAAACTAGTGGTTTGTCAGCATTGAATTTTAGGGTAGACGGTTTTGAGTTTATATCGTGCGTCGTCGATTTTCATTCGCCAGTCGATGCCACGTTGAGTGTTATTGACATCCGTTGACCATGCGGCGATTTCGTGTTGGAGGATTTCCAACTCACCGATTCTGCGTCCGCCAACACATTGACGTGTCATGCTATTGAGTTCGTTCTCGGCGATGTTCAGCCAGCTGCCATGTTTGGGGGTGAAGCACAATTCGATGCGTCGAGCATAGGAGCGCGCTCGCTGCGGTTCAAAGGCTTCATAGAACGCGCCGATTGTATGGGTGTTGAGGTTGTCTAAGACGAGCGTGATCTGTTCACAGTCGGCGTATCTCCCATCCAGGAGCGAGGCGACTTCCTCGGCCCAGTCGAATTTCGTGCGGTGCTCACGGGCGGTTGCTTGCCGCCAATTCCCCAGAGGTTCACAGAACATAAAAATGGAAGCGGTGCCGCCTCGTTCGTATTCATAGTCGACACGTTTGGGGTGGTCTTTGGTGGCCGGGATCGGCTGACGCGTTTCTTGGATCAGTTGCACAGGTTGCTCGTCCATGCAGATCACCGGCCGCCCTGGATGGTACGGTTTTTCGTAGGTTTCCAGCACATTTTCCATGTGCGCCACGAACTCCGCGTCGCATTCCGGGGGGATCACCCAATACTCGATGTTGCGATTGGTCATCCGATTTTTTTAAGCGTTTGCCGCACCGTTTCGTGGCTGACTTTTTCGACAATCTCCAACTCCACCACCTTGCGGGCCAACAGACGGAGGGTCCATTGGCCATAACCGTCCGGCGGGGAACCAAGCCGCATGGCGATGATTTTCGCTTCTTCGTTTCCATCGAGCAGTTTCTTCGCGCCCGCGGTGGGCGACTGTTTCCGATCAAGCGTCTGTTCGAAGCCTGACTCCACAAATCGCTGCCTGAGATTCTCGACCGTCTTGGTCCGACAGGCATAGGCTTCAGCGATTCGCGCATCGGTCCAGGCCGGGCCGTCCGCATCGGCCTTGAGCAGAATTTGCGCCCGTCGCACCTTTTGGCTCGTCCCTTTGAGTTTGCTGATCACTTCCGAACAGACTTTGCGTTCGGAATCCGTCAGACGCACGATATACTTCTTTTCGCTCATCACAGAACCCTCCTTGGATTGAAGTTGGTTCTGCGAATTAACGTGATTTGCTCCCAGCAACGCAACCCTAATTTTCATTGCTGACAAACCACTAGACAGGGGCTAGCCGATGACGCTATAGCGGCAACGATTGTTCGCTGCTGCGTGCAGCACATTTGCCTTTGCACGATGTTGTGACATCATCGCGGTTGAGTCAATCCGTCGGCTCTCTTCCCGTGTCGCCACGGATGACATGTATGCGGTTGAGGCTGTATAGTAATCGCGGCCAATAAAAAATCCTTGGGCTCGTTATGTCGCTTGGTTATTCACAGGGGATAGCCGACGATTGAATGTAAGCCACGATGACCAAAAACGATTCGTTCGAACCTTCACACTGATGGCAGAGTATGGAAATTCAGTCCTCGAATGAAGTCGATTTGACCTATGGAACGGTTTGCCGGGTATCACGGATCGGCACGGTGGTCGGCGGTTTGATTATGGTTTTGGTGTTTGCTGGGGCGCCGGTTTTATGGTGGTGGCTCAAAGCTCCGTCCTTCGTGTGGATCCTGTGTGCTGGCTTGGCGTTGCTGGTGGTTCCGCCAATTCTTCGGAGTGTCTACGCCAGTCTTCGCAGTTCAAACTGGCTGATGCTGATTCGCTCGGAAGGCGTTGTCATCAATTGCCGATCGTACGCCAATTCCTCGCCCGATGATCCATCACCCGTTGTGGTGTTGCCGTTCCGAGAGATCGAGTCCGCACGAGAATACTGCGAATCGCATAACGTGCCAGACACGAAACCCGGTAATGCAACCGTTCATGCTCGGCAACGGTTCTTGGAAATCCAAGTTGATCCTGAGATTGATTTCGGACCGCTCCGGCAAGTGCTAGCCGATGAACGCAATCGGCCGGCGTCTGTTCGCACGTATCTTGGCGGCATCACGGTGCGATCCAAATTCTCCCATGATCCGATGACGATTCCCCGAGATGGGGTGATCCGTCTGACATGGCGAAGCCACACGGACGCGATGGTGCCCAAGTTACAGACGGTTCTCGATCAATTGGCCGTCGATGTAACCGTTCAACCGACTCTCGAGCACCGGTTCGCCGACTGGCGGGAACTGGACGAACAGGAATTAGACGACCTCGTTCTTCAATTGGCCATGCAAGGTCGAACCATCGACGCAACCAAGTTGCTCACCCGCCGACGCGGTCTATCGACCACCGAGGCGAAGCAATTCGTCGATGAACTTCGTTCGTGAAACCGGCGTCGTGAAGCGTTCGCTCAACCATCCGTAGAGACATTACCGGTGATGTCGCTGGCATAGGTGTTGATCCGGCGAGCTACGGCTTGTGTGTCTTGCTCGGAACATCCGCGTGCTTCGAGCACGGCGAGTAAATGCCCGACAAACGCGGAAAAATGCAGGTTGGTAATGCCCCGCCCTTGGTGAGCGTGCGAGAGTTCCATTCCGCTGTACGTCTCTGGCCCCCCGAGTGCCGCCCCCATGAACTCGGTCTGCATTCGTCGGAGTTTCTCCAAATCGACATTCTGGAAGTACGACTTCAAAACCGGATCGGTTAGCACACGGGCATACATCGCATCGACGATGGCGGGAATGGCATCGGCTCCACCCAGTTGCTCGTAAAGGGGTTGATCTGCGGAACTCATGACGGAAGACACCTTCTGGCAACGGGGCAACAAAACACGCTGATAATGAGAATTTGAATTATGCGGAACCAGCCAAGACAGTACCAGTTTACCGCCCAAGAAATGAGAAACCATTTGAAGATAACACTTCGTTTCGGAGGACTGTAGACTGTGCCTATCCACTCGGCATTCTCGAAATCTTCCAGGTGCACTCGATGAACACTCGCTCGCAACAATTCCACGTTTGGCAACGGTTGGCAGTTCTGATCTGGCTTTTCAATGGTCCTGCGATTCTGGCTGCGGACCCCACGCCGCCGGGATGGTCACTGACATGGAACGACGAATTCGACGGCAAAACGATTGATCCGAAGAAGTGGGATTTCGATCTCGGCAACGGCTTTTACAACTACGATGCCAACCAGTGGATTCATGGTTGGGGCAACAACGAGTTACAGTACTACACAAGCGACTCTCGCAATGCCTTTCTGAAGAACGGCCAACTTCACATTCGCGTACTCAAGGAATCGCTGCACAACTGCGGTTATACCTCTGCTCGGATGAAGACCCGCACACGCGACGGTCGTCCGCTGTTCAATCAAACCTATGGACGGTTTGAATTCCGAGCGAAACTGCCGACCGGCCAGGGAATTTGGCCCGCGTTGTGGATGCTGCCGCAAGACGAGAAATACGGACCATGGGCCGCCTCCGGCGAGATTGATGTCCTCGAAGCTCGGGGGCAAGAACCGAACAAAATTCTGGGAACGATCCACTACGGGTCCCGATGGCCGGCGAACGCCCATAGTGGTGGCGAATATACGTTCCCGGACGGCGGAACGATCGCCGACTTTCACACGTACGCCGTCGAATGGGAACCGGGAGAAATCCGTTGGTTCGTGGACGATCATCAATACGCCACGAAAAAATCCTGGTGGAGCAGTTCTAAAACTGAGAATGGTCAAGGGGCCAAACCGAAGACTGCAGCGGATCTCAACCCTTGGCCGGCTCCGTTCAATCAGCCGTTCTATCTGGTGATGAACGTCGCCATCGGCGGGAACTTTTTGGGCAATCCCGATGCGTCCACGACGTTTCCCGCCGAGATGATCGTCGACTACGTTCGCGTCTACGAAAAAACGGACGGCTACGAACCTCCTCCTCCGAGAGAAAAAAGCTCGTTGCCGTTTTGAACCGTCACGTACAGCGGCCGATTTATGTGTTGAAGACGGCGGCCCGATTGATTCCCGCTTCCCGGTCCCAGAAGAAGACTTGGTCAATGCCGTTGGTATCGATGTTGATCATGACATCGAGTTCGCCATTGATCGCACCGGGGGCAATGCAATTCGTCTCGACTTCATAACGGGGCAAGCTTAAAAACGCTTCTGGTGTATTGGTTGCTAATCGATTGCGGCCAGTAGTCGAGTTCCAGAAGAGCAGATCATCGTCGCCGTCGCCATCGTAATCTCCCGAGATGATCGTGGTGAAATCGTTGCCGTTGATCGCACCGGGGGCAATCAAGTCCGTTTCGACACGGAACACCGTCGCGAGTGAACCGGAGTCATCGTTGAAGCTGATGGCTCGGTTTTTCCCGGTGACGGAATTCCAAAAGAAGAGCCCCTCACTAACGCCGCCGTTCAAGTTGCTGATCACAACGTTCGTGAAATCGTTGCCATTGATCGCTGATCGCTCGATGACGTCCGACCGTACGCCTCGGAACTCAGGGGATTGATTGACGGTATCGAGGACAATCGTTCGATTCCGGCCCGTGGCTGGGTTCCAAAAGAAGAGATCCGCCTCGACAGACAAGTCTTCCAAGGCTCCACTGACAACCGTCGTGAAGTCGTTTCCATTAATCAGATTGGTCGGAACGACATTGTCATTCACGTCGGCAAACCCGGGAGTGAGGAAGAACTTCGTTACGGTGGTCGGGAGATTCGGATCGATCGGAACTATCCGCAACAATCCGCTCACGGCGATGAGTCGATTTTTTCCCGTGACCGGATTCCAGAAAAAGAGTTGCTCACCAGGCGTGGTCGATTCATCTTCATCCACCAACTTATCCGTCAAGACCGTGGTAAAATCGTTCCCGTTGATTGATGTTGGTGTGATGATGTTGGTAATCAGTGACGAGTCTTCTCCGACAACAATACGGTTCTCCCCAGTTGTGGGGTTCCAGAAGAAGAAATCGATCGAACCGTTCCCATCAAAGTCGGCGCTCACGATTTGTTCATAGCTACTGTTGATTGCACCGGGATCCAATGACGCATCCTGAACGATAGCCGACGACGCGCTAAGCAAGACTCGCGACTCCAGAACTTCCGCAGCCATTGGCATGGGCTGTTTCCGACGACGTTTTGCCGTTGGTTGATTCCGGATTTGCGCAAAGCGGTCTCGTAGTTTCCCGAAGTTGATCGTCATAGGTGGCCCGTTGGCAAGAGAGTTTGAAGAGCTTTAAATCAACCGGCCTACCTAGAGAAAGGAAGAGTCAAGGCCGATTCGCTCTCTAGCGTACCCAACGAGGCCACCAATTGCGATCAAGGAATTTTTGGGATGTGAACGTTGTTCAGGCGGACGTCAGAACGAACCGTCAACACAGAACTGGTAATACACATCGACCGATTGTTCGAGTTCGGCAATATCGATCCATTCGTCTTTCGTGTGGGCTTGAGCGATGTCGCCGGGACCGAATACGACCGTTGGCACGTCAATCGCGGCCAAGCGGGAACCATTTGTGCCATACGGAACGCCGACTCGTTGATGAGGGCCGACGATGCTTTCGATCGTTTTCAGAAGCCCGTCGGCAAGGGCACCGTTGTCATCATCCGGCAGTGGTGGGCTTGCGATCCACGGGGGTTGCATTTCGAATTCGAAATCGAGTTTCGATCGCAAGAACTCCGCGACTTGTTGACGCGCACTTTCGCCGTCTTCACCGGGGATCAAACGACGATCGATTTCGATGACGCACGCATCCGGCACGATGTTCACGCTCGCACCGCCTTCGATCCGTCCGACACTCAGCGTTGCTGGTCCACAGAGCGGATGCGGTGGAAGGGAATCGCCCACCAACCCGGCGTATTCCTCAAGTGCTGAGAGCAAACGAGCCATTCGGTAAATCGCGTTGATGCCGTCTTCAGGACGCGAACTGTGACACGCCCGCCCCGTAGTGGCAATCTTCCACCGCACTGCTCCGCGATGGGCCACCACGACGTCCAAATTTGTCGGTTCTGCGACAATGGCTGCTTCCGGACGCGGCCAAAAGAATGACGATTCGTCAGCCTGCGTGATTTGCTCCGCTAGTTTCGTCACACCCTTCGCACCGGCTTCTTCGTCGCATGTGCAGGAGAGAAACACCGTCGCCGCGTCGGAAGGTTGTTCGTGAACCAACCGCCCGAACGCCGTCAGCATTGCCGCCAAACCGCCCTTCACATCACACGATCCGCGTCCGTAAATCTTGCCATCCCGTTCCGCCGGTTCAAATGGTGGGATTGTCATTCCGCTGACGGGGACCGTGTCTTGATGGGCGTCGAGCAGAACGGTTCGGCCATTGGATCCATCCCAACGCGCGACAATGTTCGCACGGCCCGGTGTGATTTCCGTCACCTTGAACGGGACTCCCCAGGTTTTGAACACGTCGGTTAGGTATTCCGTGACACGAGCTTCAAAATACTCGGGGCCGGTGATATCGCGTCCCATCGGATTGACGCTGGGGATGGCAATCAGTTCTTTCAATCGGTCGGTAACAAGCATGAAACATTTCGTTGTTTGAGATTTGCGTGCGAGCGTGCATTGAGTGTGGCAGCTAGTATGATGAAATTCGCACCGCAAACAAACTGAAGCGATTGGCGGAGTTGATCTCATGCTGGATTCCCTGGAACTTCTCATCCGCGCCGGAAACCCGTTGATCGCCATTGAAACCACCGATGAGGACCGAGCGACGAATCTGGTGCGGAGTGTCGTGCTACGGATGCGGCAGAGTCTCTTTGAGTGGTCGCTGACAACCGGATTGCGTCCCGTCGGTGATGGTGGACCGAACCGGGCTGTCATCGACGGTGGCGAAGTCATGCCGACTTTGGAACACATTCCGAACATCGCTCAACGAACGGTGTTTGTCTTCAAGGATCTCGGTCCGCATTGCAAAGATGCGTTGGTGCATCGCACGTTGCGGGATTTGCTTCGATTGTGCTCCCGCACAAAGTCCACGTTGATTCTCATCGATGCTCTACCGTTGCCTGAGGAAATCAAACGTTTCACGATCCGCTTTGAAGTCGGTTGGCCGGATGCGGCTGAGTTGGAACAGTGCGTCAAAAAGACGTACCAGAAAATTCGAGACGAGAGCCAGCAAAACGTCACTGCCAAGCTGCGACGGAAGGAACTCGAACAACTCGTGCAGAACCTTCGCGGATTAAGTTGTGCGGAAGCGGAACGTGTTGTGGCGGCGGCGATCTATGCGGACAACACGCTGAGTGCCGACGATTTGCAATCCATCGTCGAGGGCAAACGCACGTTGCTTGGTAGTGCCGGATGTTTGGAGGCGATCGCGGCGGATGTCGAACCGGATCAACTGGCGGGGCTCGCGAACTTGAAGACGTGGTTGAAACGGCGTCGCGGCGGGTTTTCGAAGGAGGCTCGTGAATTTGGTTTAGAATCGCCACGCGGCATGTTGATGCTTGGTGTGCCCGGTTGTGGGAAAAGTCTCTGTGCGAAGGTCGTCGCCTCGGAATGGAAAATGCCGCTGCTGCGACTCGATCCCGGAGTGCTTTACAACAAGTTCATTGGCGAAACCGAAAGCCAGTTGCGGCGGGCCTTGTTGCAAGCCGAGGCGATGGCGCCGGTGGTGTTGTGGATCGACGAAATTGAAAAGGCGTTCGCGTCAGCATCGGGTGAAGGTGGCGGAGACGGTGGCTTATCGAAACGGATGTTCGGCACGTTGCTCTCGTGGATGCAGGACCATCGACATCCCATTTTTATCATCGCCACCGCGAACGACATCTCCGCCCTGCCCCCGGAACTCATGCGGAAAGGTCGGTTCGATGAGGTGTTCTTCGTCGATTTGCCGAGTCAGCACGTCCGCGAGCAAGTCCTTGCGATCCATCTGAAACGCCGCAACCGAGACCCGGCCAACTACGATTTGCCCCGCCTCGCGGAAGCCGCCGAACATTTCAGTGGATCGGAATTGGAGCAAGTCATTGTGTCCGCATTGTTCTCGGCATTCTCACAGCGGCGGGAATTAGCGGACGAACATCTGCTCGAAGAAATCGGCAACACACGACCGTTGGCATTGATGATGGAAGAACGCATCCACGAACTCCGCGGGTGGGCTCACAATCGTTGTGTCTCCGCGGATTGAAATCGCCGGGTGTGTGCAGCTAGGAAATTGCATCGACATAAGACGTGAGCCGTGCTGATTCCGGGACCATCGCTCTGCGCGACTTACAGAGCCGCGGCACCCATTGAACGCGACACGCTACGGAATAGAATACCCTCAATGTCGATCCCTCCAATTCTCGCAAGGTATGAACGAATGCTTCGATGGTTAACTGTCTTGAGCGTGCTGTCACTGAGTTTCACCAGCGAACCAACCCATGCTGATGATTGGCCGCAATGGCGAGGCGTGGAGCGGGACGGCGTTTGGCGAGAGAGTGGTATTGTTGAATCTCTGCCCAAAGAACCCGCCAAGCCGGAGTGGCGAGTGGAAATCGGTGGCGGATACGCCGGACCGGCAGTTGCTGATGGCAAAGTCTTTGTGATGGACTACCAGAAAGACTCCGGAAATGTCGTATTCAACCCCGGCGTGGCAGACAAATTGACCGGACAGGAACGGGTATTGTGTCTCGACGCAAAAACCGGCAAACAACTCTGGGAACACGCCTACAATTGCCCCTATGAAATCTCCTATGGCAACGGTCCTCGATGCACACCGACCGTCGACGGCGATCACGTTTACACGCTGGGAGCCGAAGGAAACCTGTTCTGCCTGAATGTCAAAGATGGTTCGGTCGTGTGGTCGAAATCGTTCACCGAAGATTACAACGCCGAAGCACCCTATTGGGGATACTCTTCGCATCCGCTCGTGTACGGTGATTCGTTGATTTGTCTCGTCGGTGGTGAGGGAAGTGTCGCGGTCGCGTTTGACAAAAAAACGGGGCAGGAGCAATGGCGAACACTCTCGGCGAGTGAGATCGGTTATGCTCCGCCGACGGTCATCGAAGCGGCAGGAACCGAGCAACTGCTGATTTGGGACGCTGACAAAATCAACAGCCTTAATCCGAAGAATGGTGAACTCTATTGGAAGATTCCGCTCAAACCGGACTATGCCATGTCGATTATGGCACCGCAGAAATCGGGCGATTGTCTGTTTGCTAGCGGCATCGGCAACATTGGGGCGTTGATGAAACTCGACTCGGACAAACCCGCCGCCGAAGTCGTTTGGCGAGGTGAAGCTAAGACCGGTCTGTACGCCGCCAACAGTACGCCGTTCATTCAAGATGGCACGATGTACGGTTGCGATTGCCGACCGGGAGCGTTGCGCGCGGTCAATCTCGAAGACGGCAAACGATTGTGGGAAACCTACAAACCGACCACGGGCGATCGTCGGGCGGGACACGGAACCGCATTCATCGTGTATCACGAACCGTCGGATCGATTCGTTCTTTTCAGTGAAACCGGCGATCTGATCTTCGCGAAACTGACACCAGAGAAATACGAAGAACTCAGCCGCACGCACATCATCGACCCCACCAGCAACGCCTTCGGTCGCGATGTCGTCTGGGTGCACCCCGCGTTCGCGAACCAATCGGTCTACGCTCGCAACGACAAAGAAATTGTCTGCGTCTCATTGGGCAAGTGATGAGTCTTCGACAAAGGTCAGAACCGGATTGGAGCATGAGTCCGGTTCTGGTCTTCGGATAAATTAACCTCGCAGCACCGGCACTTCGACTTCGTTGAGAATTTGTTCGACCACGTGGTGCGGCGTGACTTTCCGCAGGCGACTTTCCGGACGGATCAATAACCGATGGGCCAGAATCGGGGCGGCGATGCGTTTGACATCGTCCGGGGTGACGAAATCGTGCCCGCGAATTCCGGCGAGTGCCTGCGATGCCCGATACAACGCGATTGACGCCCGTGGGCTGCCGCCGAGAGCAACATCGTCATGCTCACGGGTTTGTTGAACGATTTCCAGAATGTACTCGCGGACTTTCTCGTCAACATGCACGTCCCGCACCGCCAGCTGGCACGCTACGACTTCCGCACTCGAGACAACAGTTTTCACCGCATCAATCGGGTGTTTCTCACGCAACCGTTCGAGCATTTGCCCTTCCGCCTCACGGGACGGGTAACCGAGCGAGAGTCTCATGAGGAAGCGATCCAACTGTGCTTCCGGTAGCGGAAATGTGCCCTCGTGATCAACCGGGTTCTGCGTGGCGATGACAAGAAACGGCGGTTTGAGGTTGTGCGTCACACCGTCGACGCTCACTCGCCGCTCGGCCATTGCTTCCAATAGAGCCGCCTGTGTTCGTGGCGTGGCTCGGTTGATTTCATCAGCGAGCAGAATCTGCGTGAAGATCGGACCGGCTCGAAATTCAAATTCCGTCGTTTTCGGATTGAACACGCTCGCCCCGGTGATGTCCGTGGGCAACAAATCGGGTGTGCATTGGACGCGATGAAACTCGCCGCCCACACTCGCCGCAAGCGCTCGAGCCAACATCGTCTTGGCGACGCCGGGGACGTCTTCGAGCAGAATGTGTCCTTCGCAGAAGTAGCACACAATCGTCTGCACGATCTCGGGACGTTTCCCGATGATGACCGTCTCGATATTTGAAATGAGCTTTTTCGCGGTGGCCGTTATCTGAGCCATAAAAATCGTCTCGTTGAAGGGCCGGAATTTGGTTCAGTGTTCATACAATTGACGATCGTTGCAACCGTCGAGCCTAGTTCAGGTTACGCGATCCGATTCTGCCGATTCGAATGGAAATGTCAATTTTCCTAATCATTCTATGTTTTCTATCTTTACAGTCTGTGACAGTCGTGATATTTTGAGACTCGATCAACAAGTCGTGAGTCCCTGACCACGCACGCTCTCTCATCCGTTTGAATTTGGATCAGTAGTCACAACGCGAACCTTGGTGTTTCCCACTGGAGATGCCGTTTGAGTGGTGGCGTTATGATTCAAAACCTTTGGCATCAATTGATTTGTTTGTCGATTCGTGCCGTCTCTCGTGAATCAACGGAACTCGCTGTTTTTTTTGCGTGGAGAATGCGTCATGAGTTGGTTTTTGGAATTGTGGCGGGATGAACGCGGTTACATGTTGTCCGCGGAAGCGGTTCTGCTGGGCACGGTCGGTGTTGTTGGTGGAACAGTTGGGCTGGGGGTGGTCTCGTCGAGTGTGAACGAGGAGCTATCCGATGTGGCTCACTCGTTTCGAAGCCTCGATCAAAGTTACGAGGTCCGCGGATACCAGAATTGCCGTGCGTACACGCCGGGTTCGGTGTTCCACCAGGAAGACGTCGAGAAGTCTCACAAGGAACTGGATGAACTCGAACGTCGGCTGACGAAGGAAGAGGAACGACGCCGCAAGGAAATCGAACAACGAGCCAAGAAAGAACTCGAGCAACGAGCCAAAGCCGACGACAAATTGAAAGAGGCTCGGAAGAAGCTGGAAGACATCGAGAAGCGAGTCCGCAAGCAGGAGCAGGAGCTCAAGACGATCGAACGTCGGCGAAAGCAGGAAGAAGATCGGCTCAAGCGAGCGAAGAAACGTCGCGACGATGACGACTGAGTTCTGGTCAACGCCAACGTGAAACATGCCCACGACGGAGTGGGCATGTTTAGTCGTTAGGATGTGTTGAACGTTAAGCGGCGATACCGAGCGTGAGTTCCTGCGCGACGCCTTCGATTTCGGTGCCGGTCAACGTCGTGAGACGTTCCGCGTAGCCAACTAGCAAAGCGAGGTCGCAAAGACGATTGATGCGGCGAGGAATCCCTCCGGATCGTTCGAAGATCGTCATGATGGCATCGTCAGAGAACACCAACGGAAGATCATCGTCTTCAGTGCGTCCGGCGGTTTCTAGGCGGTGCTGAATGTATTCCGCAGTTTCCGCCTGGTCGAGTGGTCGCACCAAGGCGGTCACTCCGATACGCTCGGCGAGCGGTCGGCAGCGACGGATCTGCGGTAGCAACGATGGTTCACCGACAAGGACCAACGTGAAGTCGATGTCCTCTTGTTGCTGGAAATTCAGGAGCAAATGCCACGCTTGCAGAAGTTCCGGATCGTTCACCAAGTGGGCATCGTCGACGAAGAGGACCGGCCGCTGCCCTTCTTTGGTCAGCTGTTTGAGCCGGGCTTCCAACGCTCGGAGTGTGCCGTCGAACGTGCCGGGAATGGTGTCGATCGGCCCGTGTCCTCGCAATTCGGCGTAAACCCAGCCGATGAGTTCGTTTGGCGTGAGCCGGGGGTATGTTAGGTGGAGCGAGAGAATTCCGTCATCGGCTGCCTTCGCTGCAACCATGTGTGAGAGGAACGTTTTGCCCACGCCCACTTCACCACACAGCAGTGCGGCACCAAGTCGGCCATCGATCGCATATCGCACCTTCAGCGCAGCCGCCCGGTGCGTTTCGCTGCGGAAGTAGAAGTCCCCAGCGGTGTTGTTTTCAAATGGCCGTTGCTTCAAACCCCAATGTGCTTCGTACATGTCTCACATCTCATTTCGCGTGTTTGAAGTCTGCAGATATTCGTGGAAATCGGGCGGATATCTAATTTCGTTGTGGCATCCGAGGACCACCCCACGGACCGGCGATTCGAGTCGCGGGAACTGCCGGCGATTTTGAGTGACCGTCTTCGATGGTTCCCGTCAACCAAGCCGCTGGGGCATTCGCTGCGGAAGTCGCAGTTTTAGCCACCGATTGTCGTCCGTTGGGCTGATAGTCAGGAATTGATTGCTCGGACCACGGAGGTGTCCCAAATTGCGAACCAGTCGTCACCGGCGCTTCATTCTGTTGCGATGCCAGTTGTGCTGCGGTGGCTGTCGCCTCCGAAGACGCAACGGGCAAGATCGGTTCAAATTCCGGTAACTCGGGGGGAGTCACTTTGTTCGGCACCAAAGCGGTCATCGGAAAGTCGGTTTCGATTTTCGCTGGCTCGACATCTGGCAAGACGGAAATCAGTTGTCCGTCCATGCCAGTCATTTTCTCGGTAGATTGTTCTTGCGATGAGGACACATCGGCGGCTGCGGGAAACCAAGTTTCAGAGAACATCAGCTGACAGAATGTGCCTGTGACGCCCAATCCCAATACCACGCCGGTTGTCCGAGGGTGTTGCCACGCCCGACCGCCGACTTCACGCAGCACAACACCGACGAAACGCGTCAGCTCGGTTGCTCCACGCCAAATTTGACGAGCGGACCACACGCATAGTTGGACAATTTGCGTGAAAATGGTCTTCAAAAATCGCGGCATAACTGGCTCCCACCGATCCGCACGGGCCTACACATATCGTTAACATCGACCGCGAATGGGCCGATCTTGAGGATTTTCTCGACTTTGCCGGATTGGCAGTTTGGGAGGTTTTGTTGGAGTGGGCACTGGTCTCGTGTTGATGTCACCAAACCAAGCAGCAGAGTGTTCCAACAATTGCGATCATTGCGGTGAGCGTGACGAGCAGTTTGGGTAAGCCCAAGAGGCTGGATTTCCATGATGACGGCAAAGTGATGTTCGCCAAATCGACGTCGCCGGGAAGTTCACGAAACACTGCGGCCGCCCAAGTGTCGATCGTGGGCGGAAGTTCCGCGAATACTTCATCGCGACTTTTTCTCGGCGGCCATTCGTAACACGAAGCGTCATCCTGACCGGGATCCGAAGAAACCACTGTCTGAACCGGTGCAGTGGCAACCTGTGTGCTTGTCGCAATTCCGTCGTGCTCACGAGTCTCGGAATTTCCCGTCACCGAGGACGTACACGACATCGTCGACCGTGCCAACGCTGCCGGTTGAGCTTGCAGTTGACGTCGTGAGTCGCGTTTTCGGTAGACGCCTCGGAAACCCAGTTGAGTACAGGCTGCGAACACTTCGAGGGCGTTGACATACCCCAAATAGCGAGCAGTTTCCGCGGACGCGAAGAATCGCCAGGCTCCATGACCGGTGCCGAGAATTTCATGTTCCAGCGGATCACTCCGCCATTGTGACGCTCCGGGCCAATCCGCGTGACTGAGCAAATCGTCGATCCAGTAGACCAATGCCGCTCGCGTCAGTTCTTCTTCGCTACCGTTCGGAGAATCAGGCCATTTCGAGAGGAGATGGTGAATTTGCGGACGCACGTCCTTCGCTTGCAGCGATTCTTCGTTCAGGGATTCCAGGCTGTCAACGACTGACAGCATGACACGAATGACTCGCTCTTTCAGCGGATTCCGCATAGAGTCTGTTCTCTCGGCTTGCGAACGACTTTGGTTGGATAAGTTATAGATCGAACGGAATTCCGCGGCCACTCGGCCTTTTTTCGATTGGGACCGGTTACACCGTCTGCTGAAACTTGACGTGTTTTCCCATCGTCGCCAATTCGCCAGCCCTGCCCACCAGAACTACAACGTGTCGCCGATTTTGTTGATCTTCAATCCGAACTTCTCACCAATCTTGACTGCTTCACCACGCCCGTACAGTTGGTTGTTGACGTACAGATCAAGCAGGTCGTCGCAGGATTTGTCGAAAGTCAGTAGCGATCCTGGTGACAGACTCAACATTTGCTTAAGTTCCACTTGCCGCTCGGCGAGCCGAACCGAGATTGTGACCGGCAATCCCATTAGCCGTCTTGCGTTGACATCTTTTGACGTACCCATTGGTGCTCCCCCGCGTTTTGCAACTTCGTTGATTCTTTCATCGACCAAACCCGACTTGTTTCTTCAGGCATGGCGATTCGTTGCGGTGAAGCTAGAATACGGCGGACTCGGTTTGACTCCTTCAGGACGCCCCGCGGATGTGGAATCGCATTAGCCAATTTTTTTCTTTGATTCGATTCAGTCACACGGTTTTCGCGTTGCCATTCGCGTTGTTGGCAGCGGTGTTGGCTTGGCGGACGGTGCCGTTCCGCTGGCAAGATCTCCTCGGCATCCTGCTATGCATGGTTTTCGCCCGCTCGGCTGCGATGGCGTTCAATCGGTTGGTGGATCGAAAAATCGACGCCGATAACGCCCGGACCGCCGGTCGTCATTTACCTGCTGGGACTCTCTCGGTCCGTGCGGTGACGCTATTTGTCATCTTCACATCGGCCGGGTTCATCGTTTCGACGCTGCTGTTCCTGCCGAATCGATGGCCGTTATTTCTGTCTGTGCCGGTGCTGTTGTTTCTGCTCGGCTACTCGTACGCCAAACGGTTCACGATGTGGTGTCACTATTGGTTGGCAGCGGCTCTGATGCTCTCGCCGATCGCCGCTTGGATCGCACTCACTGGGGAAGTCGCTTGGACGCCAGTCCTGCTCGCGGCCGTGATTTTCTTCTGGGTCGGCGGGTTTGACATCATCTACGCCTGCCAGGATGAATCTTTCGACCGCGATCGCGGATTGTTCAGCGTGCCGGCAAAACTCGGTACGAAATCAGCCTTGCGAGTGGCGTTCATCAGCCATTTGCTGACCATTGCTTGCCTGTTCGGCTTGTGGTGGGTCGCGGAATTGGGATGGGTGTTCTTCGCGGGAGTGGTCGGAGTTTCTATCCTGCTGGCCTACGAACATGCCATCGTAAGACCCAACGATCTCAGCCGCGTGGGACTCGCGTTTTTCCAAATCAATGCGATTATCTCAATTGGTTTGTTCGTGTTGGGACTGATCGATGTCCTCATCGCTTGAGAACCGACTGGTCTGTCAGGCGTGAAAGTTCGGGTGCCACTGGCAAAGCCAATGGCACCCAACCCTAAATTCTTGAGTTGACGCTCCACTGTGTTCCGACAGCGCCTCGCGCCTGACACCCTCACTTCGACTTTGGTCCCATCTTGCGATAGGGCCACTCCGGTGATCCTGGCGGGTCCACGGCCTTCGGCGATTTGCCGAGTGCGAAATCCCATGGGTAGATATCGCGTTCTTTCCAGAACGGTTTCCGAGTGAACCCGTAAAAACTGGGGTAAAACGGATCGACGAACTCAACGTTCGCCTTCTTCGGCACATCGAGTCCCGTGAGATTATACACGGCATTCACGACGATGCGGCGAGCATCTTCGTTAACCAAGTCCACCGCTGCCCCCATGGTTGTGCAGAACGATTTGCCTTCACCGCCGCCGGGGGATTTGTAATTGTGCATCCATGCCAACGGCATCATAGGATTGTTCTTCGGACCATCGATCGGTTCTGAATCGGGATCGAGTGATTCCGTCACTGCTCCCCGCAGCAAGATCGTGTCAGTATCGGTTAGGTGCGTGACGGCGTATACATCCGACGGAGCGAATACGTCTTTCACACCATTGAGAACCGGATGGTCGGCGTTTTCTTCTTCGATCACTCCGCGACAGCCTTGGCGTTTGTGGGCACCGTGATGTGCCACCCACTGTTCACCTAAAATCTGCCGACCAAAATACGACCACGGTCCACGAAACCCATGCGTCGCGGTTCGCAGGCCAATGACCGGCTTCCCGGCATCCAGGTAGGCTTCGAAGTGTTTCATGTCTTCTTCGGGCGGAGTCCGAAACCGTGTGGCAACAATCATCAAATCCGCGTCCTTCAAGGCTTCCAAACCAGGCAGATGGTTTTGGTTGTTCGGATCGATGTACCCCTTCTCCGGGTCCGTCGAGAACAATACCGTGCAGGTGAAACCGTGACGCTGACTGAGAACCTTCCCCAGCATCGGCAACGCCTCTTCGGAGCGGTATTCCTCGTCGCCGCTAATCAGCACGACGTGTTTCCCCTTCCCCGGCCCCTCTTTGCCTTTGTAGACCAAATCTTCGGCAAACAATTGTGAGCCGCCAAACAGTAATACGCCCATCGCGAGCAGCAAGTTTCGTTTCATCGCATCGTCCATTTCAAAGGTTGAGCTTCATGAAATCAATGTGTGTCACAGAGCCGTGGCATACTCTTTCAATTGACCAGACTTCGATCTTCCGGCTTTCCGACTAGTGGTGGGAATGGTCTTCAAACATCATATGTTTCTTGTCAGCCTTTGCGTAAACATACGCGATCAGATCGAGAATCTCTTCCCGCGTCAGTTTGTTGAGCAAACCCTTCGGCATGATCGAGGTTTTCGATTTGACACGGTCCTCGATATCCGCTGTCTTGATGACTAACGGATCGCCCTTGGCGAGCGGGTCGACGAGGACTTTCACTTCAGTCTCAGTTTCCTCGACAATCATGCCGGTCACGATTTGTCCCGATGTCAGCACGAAGGTGTTCGATTGAAACTTCTCGTCGATTTGCTTCGACGGTTCGATCATCGATTCCAGAATGTGTAACGCCGTCTGCTTTTTCGGATCGAGTTTCGCCAAATCCGGTCCAAGTTCCCGCCCTTCCCCGCCGAACTTGTGACACGCCACACAGTTCGCAACGCGGAACAGGTTTTTGCCAACATCGAAGGAACGGCCATGTTTCAGTGGGGAGACGTACTCGGCCAAGTCTTCGACTTTCCAGTCCGTATCGCGACCGATGAATTCCAGTAACTCATCTTGAATGGACAACGGGTGATTCGCCAAATACTCGTCGCGATTGGCTTGGTAAGCTTCCAAATCTTCAACGACATACAACGCCCCATACATCCGCCGCCAGTGACCGGGATACGTGCAGACATACGGATACACACCCGGTTTCTTTGGAGCTTCGAAAGTGAGAGCCTGCGATTGCTTCGGTTGCAACAACCGGCTGGCGAGCAAGATATTGTCGGTCTTGGGAATGTATTGACGTTCCATGGCGTCCGGATCGCGAGCGGTGTTTTCGGCGAGCGTACCGACTTCCGCAAGCGTGCCCGGTTGGACGATCGCAAAGTTGTGCGGCATGTTGTCGGAGTTTGAGAATCGGAACTCAACCGGCTGACCCGCTTGAACGGCGATCCGTTCCTTATCATAAATCATCCGTTCTGGCACGGTGCCGATGGCGATCACGCGGACATCGAGGTTCTTCAATCGCTCCTCGACCGCGTTTGCATCGTCTTTCGGAAGCGACTTTGAAAGCGACCTCGTGAGCTCCACGGCTTCCAACGCCGCCGGTCCCGTTCTTTGTGAAGCAGGGATGCTACTGAGATAACCAACGAGGTTGTCGACCAACTCCGTGACATTCGCGGGATGACTCGATTCTGGCAACTTCGCCATCGCCGCAATCGCTGCTGGACGGTGCTTACCGAGTTTGATCAGTCGAGTCAAATCGCGGAACTTCTCGTCATCGTGATTAGGAATCGATTCAAGAGTTTTGATCGCGAGATCGTGCAGCGTTTGCTTGCCACCGACGAACAACCGATCGGCGGAGATGCTTTGCTTCTTCATTCCCGGCCCCGACCACGTAACCTTCAAGCCGTCGCCGCCACCGTTGTCGAAGTAGGTGACTAGCAGCGAATGCAACCCCGGCGTGAGTTCCACCGAACCGGATCGCTCGACGATGCCGTGCAGACCATCGTTGTTGATCAGCAGTTGATCGTTCAGATAGACTCGCGAACCATCATCCGAGGCGATAAAGAACGTGTATTTGCCGGGTTGATTCACTTGCACCAGGCCGTTGAATCGCAGTGCGAATTTGTCACGTTGTTTCAATTGCGGCACGTTCATCACGATTTCGGGAACAATACCGCTGGCTTTGGGTTGCATCCCGTCCAGAGTCTCGCGAGCGACGTTGCTGGCACTGGGATAAAAATAATCGACGTGAATACCAGGACGTGCCAACGCCGCTCCGCCGGGTTCGGCTTCCAAGTTCGGCGGCAGTTCAAATGCCAACGCCCGTACGTCGTCATAGAGTTCCGCTCGCAACTTATCATCCGGAATCGTGGGCACCGCGTTGAGCAAATCCCGCAACGAGTCTTTGCTCTTCGAAGCCGCCAGAAACGCCGCGTCGCCAGATTGATCCGCGATGATCCACGCTGCAAACGCCGCTTCATGAGTGGATGCTGACAAGTGTTCGACATCAGTCGCGAGCGAACGCAAGAGTTCGCGGGACTTTTTCAACTCCGCTGGGGCACGCCGGATGAGCAATTCTCCCAACTTATTCGTTTGATTCTTCTGATCCAGAGAAACGATGAGATCATGCAACAGCGAGACCGGTTCTTCGTGAGTCAACTTTGCCAAACCGGCGAGCGACTCTTGCAGATCCTTCATCGCTACATCATCGCGACTGAGGATCGCTGCATAGACCGCTTCGGTGCGGTCGAGTTTTAACAAGTCCGCCGCACTGGCATTCCGCAGGGCATACGCTTCAGCCGCTTTCGAAAGAGGTATCTTCGAACGCAAGGCTTCTTGCACGAGTTTCTCGACGTTCATCTGGCCACGGGCATACTTCAGCACGGTTTCTAATTCGGGATCGAGCGGACGAGCGGCGACTTCGAAAATCACTTCCGCCGCGGGCAACCCTTCAAACGAAACCGCCGCCTTGACCGCTTCGGCTCGCACGAGCGCGGACTCATCCTGCGCGGCCGCGACAAGCAACGGTTGCCAATCCTCGATCTGCGTGCCCCAATGACCAAGTGTGCGAATCGCTGCCGCTCGGACTCGCGGTTCTTCCGCATGGTATACGCGAGCCAACAGTTCGGGGTTCGGTACCCGCTGTTCCTCGAAGACCCACAAACATTCGAGCATGGCCTGGGCATCCGCAGGGTTGTTCGGATCGAGTGACTTCGCAAACTTCGTAACCTCACGCACGATGTCGACGGTTTCACGACCAGTGAGTTCCAAACGGGCTCGGTAACGAACCGCGTTCGTCTTCGCGAAGAATGCCTGACATACCTCGGCAATCGGTTTGCCTTTGAGCTTGAGCGGTTTGAGAAGTTCCCGCCCTTCCGCAGTCACACGGTAAATTCGACCGTGCTCATGATCGCGGTTCGGGTCACGGATGTTGTGCTGCATATGTCCGATGAGAGCGTTGCTCCAATCCGCCACATACAATGCACCATCCCCGCCGATCTCCACATCGACCGGACGGAAATTCGGATCTGACGACAACAGCACTGGTTCGATTTCCTCGGCGGTGATGTCGGCTCCGTTATATTTCACTTCATGCTGCAAAACCCCGAGCACGCCGATGGTATTGCAGATCAGGAAGTTGCCTTGGTTTTCTTTCGGAAAGTGTTCGCTCGACAACAACCCTGTCGCCGCCACCGGTCGCACTCGTTTTTCGAACCAATGCTTGTTGCCGACGCCTTTGCCGATGTTGACGTAACTCCCGGTGCCGCTGGTGCCGTCGTTGGCGAACTGGTACCCCCATTGATCGAACACGTCACCGTGCGGATTCGGACCGATCGGGAAGTGAAAGCTCATTTCGAACGTCCGCGGATCGAACCGATGCACGCCGCTGCGAGTCGAACGGTACGTTTGCGTCGGTGTTTCCATCGAAGCAATATTGAAAATACCCCGCGACCAGTACAACCCGCCGTCCGGTCCGATGACCATCGCATTCGCGGAGTGGTGCGAGTCCGCACTGGACACGCCCTGCAACATACGAATTTTATTGTCGGCCTTGTTGTCGCCATCCGTGTCTTCGAGGAACCAAATTTCCGGCGGAGCGGCCACCAACATGCCACCACCCCAAAATTCAAACCCGGTGATGCTGTTGAGTTCGTCCGCGAACACAATGCACTCGTCCGCCACGCCATCGCCGTCTTCATCCGGCAGACACAGGATGCGATCCCGGCGAGGTTGCGTCGGATTCCAGTGCGGATAAGAGGGCCAGACCGAAACGAACAACCGACTATCGGTATCGAACGACATTTGGACGGGGTTGATCAACTCCGGGAACATGTCCTCCGAAGCGAACAAATTGACCTGCATACCGTCAGCGAGTTTCATCTTCTCCATGGCTTCTTCACCATCGAGATAGGAAAACCGTCCGTCTGCTAAATCGCCCGCTTTGTTGGTTCGCACCGCGAGTTCTTCGGGGAGGTTGTCATCTTTGACTTCGAAATCCTCACCCTGTGCAACTGCCCAAATGCGACGATCGCGGTTGGCGGTCATGACATCAAAGATTTCCATCTCCCGCATCATCACGTCCGCATTCGACTGCCCAAACCAAGCCAACTTGGATCGCCCGCCATAGACGTTGTAACCATCGACGACCCGATATCGACTAAACCAGTAGTAGTTCTTGTCCTGTACGGCAGAATACAGAAGTTTCAATGAGGACAATGACGGAGCGTTTGGCAGGATTCGTTCGGCCACGATCGGAACAATCGCCGCATAGCCAGCTTCATTCAGATGAATACCGTTGATGGTCAACGGTTTCTCGGCATGCTCGTAGAGCAATTTGCTGGGATGCAAAAGATCGACGAAGAGAACTTCCTTCTCGCCGCAGATCTTCTGCATTGCTGCCGTGTACTTTTGAAGATTCGCGTTATTAGCATGACCATCCGGCAGATGCGGGCTGTTCAAGTTTTCGTGAGCAATCGGCGAAAACATGACCAACCGCGGGGCCGATTCGCCGTTGTATTTCTGCGACCGCATATGGTCGATCATTTCAGCGAGGTCTTTGCGGAACGTCGGTAGGCCATCGTCGCCCCGGAAGGCTTCGTTGAAACCGAAGAAACAGAAGATGACGTCGGCTTCCACCTTTGTTAGCCACTCGTCCGGCGAACCGAAATTCTGTGATCGATTGCGTGTCTTGAGTTCATCGCCAGCGAACCCCAAATTCCGGAAGACAAGCTCATGCTCTGGGTACGCCGCGTGAATTGCCGTCTCCAACCACGGATAGTGCTGCATTCGGTCGGCGAGCGTATTGCCGATGTAGGCGATGTGGTCGCCCTTCTTGAGTTCCAGCTTCGGTTCGGCTCCGAGTAACACCGCCGACCAAGCAACAATGAACAGCGTCCCTAATAATCGCGGCAGCGTCATGAATCATCCTCATCCAATTTCGGTCGCAATTGGCGGACGGATGCGAATGGAATTGGCCCGCCGGTTTCAGTTGTGTGGATCTCAAGCGTAGAGTCAGATCGACGATTTCACAACTGTGCCCAAGAATTCCCGATGTGGTCTATCCCACGTGGAGGCCCAACAAAAAAGCCGCATCCGATGGGGATGCGGCTAAAGAAATCAAATTGGACCAGGCGAACCTACTGCGGCGGCGGAGCGAGTTCCGTCGGGCGATAAATGACCCCCGCCGGATCCTTCGCTGGTAGGCCTTCGGGACTCTTGGCATTGATCCGCGGAATGCCGGCTTCCACACTCGGCCGTTTCACCCGTGGATCGTACGGCACGTAATTCGGGAAGTAGTCGACCAACTGTTTCCAAAGGTCTTTTTCTCGCATGACCGGATCGGGAATCTCGTAGTTTCGCCGACCATCGATTACTCGGTACAGCTCACCAGTGAACTGGTTCTGAATCATTCGCATCTGTTCGACTTTGTTCAGTGGCCGTGCTCCCACACGCCCGAAGACAGACAATTGATTCCCGGCTTCGTCAACCGCTCGGTCACGGTCAACACCTTCAGAGATGGCAACCGCGTGTCCCTCCTTCGGGATTTGGAAAGTCGCCACAAGTGTCGGAGTTGGTCGCGGGTTGAATCCGCGATAGCCAGGCGTGTCAGTCGAAGTAAGTTGGACGACTCGCAGGCCATTCTTGCCGTCCGCCACATACGCGAATTGACTAGTGTAAGCGATGCCAAGTTTGACATCGTGGACATCATTCATACAGCCACCGGCTGTGAATGACTGGTCTAGTTTCGGTGCAAGCGGGTTCTTGACATCGCAAATCAAAAGACCATGTTTGCCACCAGCAACATAAGCATATCCGCGAGCGACATACACGTTATGTGCTTCAGGTAGAGGCAACACACTTACGACATGCGGGTGTTTATAGTCCGTGGTGTCTAGGATTGTCAGACCTTCACTGGTCGTGACGAATCCATAGCGGAACTGTACGCCGACACTCGTCGGGTGATGCACACCTTCCACGACACATGCAACATTCGGGTGAGTCGGATCCTCAAGGTCAACGACGACGAGACCGGCATCACAGCATAGATAAGCTGAGGTTCCGACGATTTCGACACTCCGTGCACCTTTGAGTAATCCACCAGGATTGAAGGTCACCGCTCGTTCAACAAAGTTGTTAGTCGGGTTGCCGTCTAGCAGCGTTCCGACACTCACGATGACGAGTCCTTCGTATTTGTCCGCAACATAAATGTTTGCGTACAACGGGTGGACTGCCGGTTCTTTATTCTCCGGATGTTGCACACGGGTTGGGTCCGGTGCAATCGTCGTCGGAGCGGCGACATCCATCGCAAACTTCGTGCGGACATAGAGTCGTTGCCCGATTGGCGAAACAGGAGCCGACACAATTCGTTCACTAAACCCTTTGTGGTCTGTAAATGCGATATCAAAGATTCGCAATCCAAGTTCACCACAGGCGGCGTACAGGAACTCGCCTCGGTGTTGCAGACTCAGGATTCGAGGTTTCTGGAACGGATGGAAGATGTTCTCACCGATGTCTTTACCAGGGTGTTCATGGAACAACTCTAGGTAGCCATCGCGTTTGATGTGTTCCTTAAAGTAGTCCGGGTAAGATAGCTTGTGTAGTTTACTACCGATCACCGCTTGAGGCTCGCCACGTTCGGTGACTTGAACTGCGAATAATCCATGATCATCAGCAGCAACCCAACAGTACTTGCCGATGAAGTTCATGAAGTTCGTGCCTTGCATCATGAGTTGGGCTAGCAAGGCATTGTTGTCTTCCATTTCCGACACGTGACAGTCGGTGCAGAGTTTGGTTTCGCCTTTGCCACGCACGGTGTGTGGGGCATTGGAGCTAAACGCAATTCCTGATAGACCGTCGCCGGAAATCGTTTGCTGTTGATAGTAGATGGACTCGCGGTTTTTGTTGTACGAACCCACGTGGATTGCACAAGCACTCCGTGCCGGTCCAATTCGATTGCCAGTGACTATGCCGTCACGAGCAAGCATATAGACTTCATCTCTCAACGTCTGCCAGTTGTAGGCTGTATAGTTGAGGTCGACATCACCCTCGTTGTGAAGCTCTGGCATCTTGCGGTCTGCCTTTTGGGGCAGGTGGCAACCATAACAACTTGGATTCCACGAAGAGTGGCAGGCAATGCAAGACAGCTTGTTTCTTGAGTGAGCACACTTCCGCGGATCTTCCGGAAGCATCCCCCATTTCATTTGCCCCGACTCTTCATCGAGGTGCGCGGTCTTCGCAATCGCTGATTGCGCATTGTAGTCTTTATGGGTTGGGTCAATTGTGTGTTTGGTTTGCTTGACTTCCCAGGACAGACCTTTTTCGACCATCGAGTTTTGATAGAGCTTGCCGTCTTTCCACTCAAAGCGTCGTTCACCGAATGGTGTTCGCATTGCAGAAATGAGTCGGCCTAGTGGTTTGTCCGGTCCGCGTTCTTCAGCGGCGGGGCCAGTTGTGCGGAGTCCATCTTCACTGACTTCCCATGCAAACTCCGATGATGTCCCGTGGCAGTTGATACATTGGATTTCAATGGCAGCTCGCACTTCACCATAGAGCTTTGTGTTGCCATGCATGTCTTGAATATAGTGACAGTCAATACAGTGCATGCCCATTTCAAGGTGGACATCGAGCATATGCACGGGCACATTATCGCGCATCTTGTCGAGCTGCGCTTCCATCTGCTTGATCAACTCCGGATCTTTCTTGTCTCGATCCTTATAGAGTTGTTTGACGTACTGGGGGATGAGAATCGACATCTGCATTTGCGAGTTGCCGACGTTCTCCAGTCGATTGTTCTTATGGTCGAGCGGTGTACCGTCTCGGTCTTTCTTGATGACCGAATGGAACGCCCAGCCGTGACCATGGAAATCAGCGAACTGTGTTTTGTCTAGGAACGGATTCAGTTCCGCGACTTTACTGAGAAACTCGTTATCGCCCCACAAACCTTTCACACTGGCTTCGTGTGGGTCACTCATTTGACCTTGAGCATAGTCTTCCGAGGTGGGGTAGCGTTGTTTCTTCGGCCACATGTGTTCGCCCTCGGTTTCGAGGTCCCACCACATATAACCGAAGTAACTATTCATGACTGTCGTACCAGGGTGCATATGGCAGATCATACACTGGCTCGACGGAATGGTTCGGACAAACCGGTGTTCGATCGGGTGTCCTGATTCGTCGGGGGGGATTGTCGGGTCGACACTGACGACCATTTCATCCGGAGCTTTGGCACGTGTGCCTCGGTTGCCGTACTTCGCATATGGGCCCGAGTGAACGGGGCTACGATCGTTCGCGTAGACGACGTGACACGCCGTACAACCACTGGAGCGATAGTCACCCGCATGATCGTTGGTGCCCATGAAGTTGAGCGTCGGGTCGAGCAACCGGCTCTTGTTCAAACTCACGAACACAGGGTCGGTTCGGTTTAGAGTTCCAAGACCGCGAGCACCGAGTTTTTCGCGTGGTTTACCGGGGTCGTTCAATCGCTCTGGAATGCCGGTTTCAATCACAAACCGGCCACCACGTTCAAAGACTCGCAGGATGTTACCTGGCTGCGAGTTTTGGTATCGAGGCAGCGGATCAAGAAACGGTAAGATGCCTTTCTTGTCGCGTTCTTCTTCGGTGGGCAGCGGGTAGGTTTGCATTCGCTGTGGCGTGCCCAGCATGGAATAACTTTCGCCGTACCGAGCCCACTTGTTGGGAACGGACCCATTGTTGTACAACGCCGAACCCCAGAGCATACAGCCATGGGTCATCATGCTTTTCTTGACTTGCAGGTTGATATCGGAGTGACATCCGCTACCACCGCAAGAGATGTGAACCACACGCAAGTCGCCGGGGTTGACGAAGCGAATCCACTCGGGGCGTTCGTGGTTGAGCAACGTGTAGGATCGAATTGGGTTCGCCGCCGTTCGCCAGGCATCCGGGAACCGCGGACTGGGATGAGCTCGTTCTTTCGTCGTTGCCGTCGGATCGCCACCGTGACAGTCGACGCATCCCAAATGGAAGGATTGCGTGTAGTGTGGATCGTGCACGGTCTTGTGACACTCGACACAACCAAAACTCTTGGCGATCGCGTCGTCTTTGGTTTGATTGAGCAAGCTTGTTTGATGTGCGTCGAAATTTTGGGGCAGCGGAAACGGGTCTTGCGTTGCTTTCGGAGCCCGTGTTGCAGCATCTTCCTGCAAAATCGCGTCGGCTTGCAACACAGTACCCTGGCCGACCGAAGCCGGTTGTGTGCCAGTGACTTGCTGAACCGCTCCACGGATGCGTTCACCCAATGTCGGCTCGGTCGGTTCGGAGTCGACCGTGTTTCTCGGAGGAGCTGGTTCCTCAGCCGCAGATAATGGTGCGACTGGTGCAGGTTGCAGCGTCCACCAGAGGAACGCTGACAAACTTGTGATGCAAATGGCCAAGATGGCCAACGGTGCTTTGGCGCGACCCATCGCTTCCGGCCCTCCCTCTCCGGCTGACGAAAAATTGTTTCGCGCATTTTCGGCTTCCTCGCCGTACACGAACAATGGCCAGTGGTGATAACCGGATGTTCCGGTCAGGTCAAGGGGAAATCAGCGGGTTGCGGGTGTTCAGTCACGCAATTTTGCCAAATTTTGGAAAATTCGCTCAAGATCCGGCACTGGAACGCAAACGACTTTGGGACGACGGTTGTTGCCGCCCCAAAGTCGATTCGGTCGAAAAACGCAATTTAACGGGGATGAATTCGCGGCGTTCATGCTTCGCGTCCACCTAAGGCCACGGAAGAACGCAAGAAGATTTAGGCTGGTGGGTTTCGCAGTAATTCATTGACGACTTGGCATTCCTGACCGTCGGTCAGCGAGAGATCGCGGTTATTACGGTGATACGTGAGTTCGCGGTGATCCAAACCGAACAGGTGCAACAGCGTTGCGTGATAATCGCTGTGGCTGACGGGCGACTCAACCGCATGATGACCGAACTCATCGGTCGCACCGTGGACATATCCGCCTTTGAAACCACCACCGGCGACCCATTGTGAGAAGCCGTAAGTGTTGTGGTCACGGCCGATTTTGTTCCGTCCGGCGTCATTCTGCACCACCGGCAGCCGCCCCATTTCGCCCCCCCAATGGACGACGGTTGTGTCCAGCAAACCACGTGCTTTGAGATCGCTCACGAGAGCTGCGGATGGTTGGTCGACCTTTTTGCACGCCGCGGGCAGCTTGGAGATGATGCTACCGTGATGGTCCCATAACTGGTTGGAAGTGAAGACCTGGACGCATCGGACACCCCGCTCGATCAAACGCCGGGCGATTAAGCACCGACTGCCATACTCTTTCGTGATGGGGTTGTCCATGCCGTACATGGCTTGCGTGGCTTTGGATTCTTGCGATAGGTCCAAGGCTTCTTTCGCTGCTGATTGCATCCGAGCGGCCAATTCATAGGACGCGATTCTGGCATCCAGATCGGATTGCCCTGGGCGTTCGTTGCGATGCCGTTCATTGAGGACTTTCAACAGCTCCAAGGCCCGCGATTGCGGTGTGCCTTTTAGGTGAGCCGGTGCATCGAGATTTGGAATCCGTGGTTCCTTTGGTCGCACGACCGTTCCTTGGTAAACCGCGGGAAGAAAACCATTCGACCAATTCTCGACACCTAATACCGGGAGTTGTCCGGGATCGGTAAGAGCAATGTACGCCGGAAGGTCTTGCGTCTCCGAGCCAAGACCATACGTCAACCAACTTCCGATCACCGGTCGCCCAGAGAGAATACGTCCCGTATTGAGAGCCTGAATTGACTGGCCGTGATTGTTCACACCGGTATGCATCGACCGAATGAGCGTAATATCGTCGGCCACTTTCGCGGTGTGAGGGACAAGCTCCGAAAGTTCCATTCCGCACTCACCGTGCTTCGAAAACTTCCAAGGCGACGCCAAGACTTTAGAACTGGCTTGGGCGGCGTTGTCGTATTTGATTTTGCCAGGGAACGGTTTGCCGTCGAGTTTCGCAAGGGCTGGTTTGGGGTCGAACATGTCGTGATGACTGGGCCCGCCCTGCATCCACAGCGAAATCATTGCCTTCGCTTGCGGTTCGTGATGGGGTTGCTTGGGGAGTGTGTCGAACGTTTTCGGTTCGAAGTCCGGTTTCGCCGGTGCGGCGAGCAACCCATCACGATTCAGCAATGCTGCCAACGCCACACTGGCAGCGGCCGTTGCTCCGCTGGACAAGAAGTGACGACGAGTGTGATCAATCGGGTTCATATTGGTTGTCTCAACTCTGGGCGATCAATGTTTGATATCAATGGGGCATGTGCCGCGACTTGGGGAACAATGCATTGCACTGCGTTCACTCAGAACACAGAATCGTGATGCTCGTTCGCAAGTCTCAGTCGACGTAGAGGAATTCATTCGATCCAAGGAGGACTTGGCACAAGCTCGCAAGGGCGTGTCGGGTGGCAACAGGCTCCATGTCCGGTTGCTTTGCGAACTCTTCAGCTTGACCGTTCACGAAATCCGTCGCAGTCGCAAGCTCTTGTGGGCTCGGTGGCCGACAGAGAATCCGGAGCCACGCCGAATGGATTTGAGCGGACAGATCGGTACCGAATTGAGTTTGCAGTTCCTCCGCAAGATGGTCGGCGTTGTCCAGCGTGAATTGTCCGTTCATCAGCATCAGTGATTGAGGAGCCACCGTGGAGGATGCCCGAGCGTTGCAGTTGGGTTCCATGCGAGGCCAATCGAAGGCGTCGAGGATGTCCAACGGCCGTGATCGACGAACCTGCACATAGACACTTCGACGAAACTCCTGACCGTGCAGTGGTAACACGGGACCCGGTCGCCCGGCACTGAGGTTCTCAATCCCGAGGACCCACTGACCGGCCCGGTCGGCCATGATCGGAACTGGCTTTCCGCCGATCTCGTCATTGATTCGTCCGCAGACCTTGAGGATAGAGTCACGAAGCGTTTCCGCATCCAATCGACGCAGTCGTGCCCCGCTAAAGAGGCGATTGTCGGGATCGGTTTCGAGGGTTTTTGAATCAGTCGCAAGTGCCTGACGATAGGTTTGCGAGGTCATAATCATGCGATGCAACGTCTTGACGCTCCAACCGCGATCGATGAACTCTGTTGCTAACCAATCGAGCAATTCAGGATGCGACGGACGGTCGCCGAGTTGGCCAAAATCGCTGGGAGTGTTCACGATGCCACGCCCGAGATGATGTCGCCAAACGCGGTTCACAAAGACACGCGTCAACAGCGGGTGTTGACCGCTCGTGAGGTAGTTCGCGAATGCCAGCCGTCGCCCGGTCGTCGGGATGTCTTTCGTGTTGACGGGAAACGTGGGTGGCGTTTGGCCATCGCCCAAGATTGTCAATCCGGCTGGTTCGACCACTTCCTTCGGTTGGTCTGGATCACCGCGATGGAACAGGTGCGTCTCGGGAACTTCGCCAGGATTTTCAGTCAATGCTCGCAAGAACTCTTGTTTCGGTTTGCGATCGCGAATGGCTTTGGCGTCGGCGGCGAGTTTCTTGAGTTCGTCTGCCGCCTTTCGGTCATAGAGGTACAGTGAACCGGCAGACACATTGACACTGGGATATTTCGCCAAGAGTTCTTTTTGCTCTGGTGAGCGTTCTTTGACCGGCGTGTTCCTTGCCGTCTCGACAGTTGCCCGTTCGGCTTCCGGCAATTTTGCCAACTCACGTCGGAAGACGGCTTCAATCAGTTCTTTTTGTCGTTCCGTTCTCTTGGCAAGAACTGCCTTCGCCTCAGCTTCCAACTTCGCAGCGGCAGCGCGATCCGCGGCTGTATAGAGAGACACGAGGCGATTGACCGGTCTCCGCCATTTCTTGGGATTTAATGCCGGTTCAATGATGGCCCGTAGCCGGTAGTAATCGGCTTGGGGAATTGGGTCGTAACGGTGTTCGTGGCATTGGGCACATTGCACCGTGAGTCCGAGCAGGGAACTCGACATGATTTCCACTGTGTTCGCGACGACTTCGTTTCTTGTGACAACCGGCTCGGCATTCGATGCCGCGGTGCCATCCGGAGCCAATCGCAGGAACCCGGTTGCGGTCAGCTTCTCGATTTCGTCCGGTGTTAGTTCGGCATATGGCGGGGTGATCAGTTCATCGCCGGCGAGTTGTTCGCGGACAAATTGATCAAACGGTTTGTCGTTGTTGAACGCATTGATCACGTAATCGCGATACTTGTACGCCCACGGGCGAATGGTGTCCTTGTCGTTTGCTCCTTCGGAATCCGCGTAACCGGCCACATCCAACCAATGCCGACCCCAGCGTTCTCCGTAGTGCGGTGAACTCAGCAGTCGATCAATCAGTTGTTCCCAGGCATCGGGTCTGTCATCGGCTAGGAAGTTAGCGACTTCTTCCGGAGTCGGCGGCAAACCGATCAAGTCGAAATAGGCCCGCCGGACCAGCACACGTTTGTCCGCCTTGGGTGCGAAGTCCAATTCATTTTCATGGAGTTTGCGGGCAATGAAGGCATCGATCGGATTCGGACTTTCGAGACCGCCAACCGTTGGAATCTTCGGTTTCCGCATTGGTTGGAATGCCCAGAACTGGCGGTCCTCTTCGGTGATCAACATACCCTGCCCGATTTTTTCCGGTTCGGGACGCAGTGTTTTTGCGCCGGAGTTGATCCATTTGGTGATGGTCGCGATCTCTGCTTCCGTGAGCGGCTCGCCGGAGTCTGCGGGAGGCATCTCATGATCGCGGATTCGATCGACAAGATAACTCTCGTCGGCCTTGCCAGGAACGATGGACGGCCCCGCATCGCCCCCCTGCACGATCAGACGCCGCAATCGCAAATCCAAACTGCCTTCGGTTTCTCCCTCACCGTGGCAGTGGAAGCAACGCGCTTTGAACAGCGGGCGGATGTCTGTTTCGAAGGCAATCTCGGGCTTGGCTGCCAGTAAAATCGCTGGGGAAGCGATGAGCCAAACGAGGGCGCAGGCGAATGTTTTCATGGGGCGGGAGATGCATTCTGGAGTGAAGGCGGGCAATGAACGCATTAAGTATTGTAGATGCGTCGGCCCGAGTTGCAACAGCTCGCCAGGGGAAACCGAGGAAATATCGTTATTCCCGGGAGTTGTCGCCGATCGGATATCGGTTTTCCGTGGCTTGTCGAAACTAGGAACGTCAGGGCGATATTCTCAAGAAACATCGGCCAAGTTGGTGGCCAATCGCACGGCTTCACACAGACTGTTTTCGTCGGCGATGCCCTGCCAAGCGATATCGAACGCCGTTCCATGATCGACCGAAGTCCGCACAATCGGTAGTCCCAGGGTCACATTCACGCCCTGATCGAACGCCAACGCCTTGAGGGGAATTAGCCCCTGATCGTGGTACATGCACACGTACGCGTCCGTCTGGCTGCGTTTTGCGGGCACGAATGCTGTGTCCGGTGGTAGTGGACCTTCAATCGTGAGCCCCGCCTCACGAGCAGCCTTGATTGCTGGACCAATGATTCGCTCCTCTTCCCCAGTCCCGAAGAGTCCACCTTCACCAGCATGCGGATTCAACCCGCACACCACCAACCGCGGTTCTCGTTTTCGCATCCGACGCATGGCATCGGCGGTTAGATGAATGACTTCAAGAATTCGATTTGTATTGAGAAGCGTAGGAACTTCAGCATAGCCCACATGGACGGTGGCCAAGCTGCATGTGATTTCTTGGCTGGTCAGCATCATACAGGCATCGGGCGTGTTTGTTCTTGCTGCCAGAATCTCCGTGTGTCCCGGATATGGAACGCCTGCGGCATGAAGTGCTTCTTTGTGAAGCGGTGCGGTGGCGATGCCCGCAATTTTGGCATTCATGGCGGCCGTAATCGCTTGATCAAAGTATTGATAGGCGGCAGTTCCGCAGACCGCGTCAATCTTGCCCGGCTGGACATCAGCAACATCCGGCTCACCAATATCGTAAATGGCTGGCCCATCAATCGCACTAAGTTTCGAGGGCCACTCGGACGAGGAAATTGTCTGAGCTGATACCGGCAGGCTGAGTTTGTCAGCCACACGCCGCAAGATCGCGAGATTTCCAAACACGATCGGCGTGCAAATTTGACGGATGTCGTGTCTTGCTAGCAGTTTCAGGCAAATCTCCGGCCCGATGCCCGCCGGATCGCCCATTGTGATTCCGATCCGTGGTCGACTCATGTTTGGCAGTCAGTCGTGTGGCTACGCCAGGGCTAGTTTTCGTGTTACGGCCAGGGGGACGTACTCAATGGGGAAGCAATTGCCAATGAATGCAACGCATCCGCGAACCACGAATTAGCAGTTACCACGCCCTGTACCGGCAATCTCGGAATCCGAGTCCGAATCCGATTTCGGATCATAATCGATGTGAGATTCCAAATCCACATGCGAATCCATATCAAAGTCGGTCAAGGTTTCCTTGCCGGTTTCCGAGTCGGCAATCGTGTCGGAATCTATGTTGAGGCCCGTTTCGGAATCCGACGTGTCGTCATCCTCATCACTTTTGCTCGGAGCATCGACGGGCATCAGCGGCAGAGAGAGCCTGAACTCGCATCCAGGTCGGTGGTGAGTATTAAGTTCCAGACGCCCGCCATGAGCCTCCATAATCTTGCGGCCGATGAATAGCCCAATACCGAAGCCCTCCGTTCGCGTTGTAAAGAAGCGTTCGAAGATCACGCTCGCTAACTCGGGCGGCACACCAGGACCGTTGTCGGCGACGGAGAGAACGACTGTGTCATCGGTCTCGTTTGTCAGTTTCAAACTGATACAAGGACTCTCCGATGGTTCCGCGTTGCGAAGAATCTCAACAGCATTCAGAACCAGATTAACGATGACTTGGACAATCAAATTGCCACTACATCTGACTTGCTGATTGTGGCTTGCATCAGTGAAATCCAGTTGGACCTTATGCTCAAGGGCTTGGTGCGTTGTGAGCTGGCTTGCCATCTCGACGAGTCGCAACATAGACCAAGGCTCGTGTTCGGTTGCACCCGTCTTGATGTACGCTAGAAACTCAGTAAGGGTTTGCTCATTGGTCACACAGCAATCCTTGAGGTCCCTGAGAACCTTGGAAACGCTATCCAATGCGGGAGGATCTTGGGCCAAAAAATTCTGAGCGGCGACGATGAACTGGCCTGAGCTTTGGAAGAGTGTCCGTTGCTGATGAAACCAAGCGGCCGCCATTTCTCCGGCCGAGATCAAGCGGGACGCATGGTACAGACGTTCTGTAAGGCTTTCGATTTCCTGGTAAGCCGATTGGCGATCGATCGCAATCAGAAAGTTCCGCGCCAACGTTCGGACCAATCTCACGTCGTCAAGCACCCATTTTCGAGGTTGCGTCAGCGACACAAGTCCCAAGTACCCCCACAAACCTTTCTTAGACATCAAGGGGATGGCCAAGAACGCTTGAACACCAATCGCTCGATACACAGCCTGTTCTTTGGCACCTTCCGGGGGAATCTCGTCAACGCAATCGATGGCAAGAACGGGCTCTTTCTGAAGACGATTCCAAAACCATGGAAACTCGTTGACTTGGACTCCGTTAATAGCGTTGGTGCCAACTTTCTTACCAACGCGTTGGCATTCGTGGAGCATTCGCAGAGTGGGCGGGTTGCCATGAATCTGAACGATGTAAGAAACATCTGCATTCGCACAATCTCGAACGGCCGTCAGTGCCCGTTCGGTGGCCATCGCGACATCCTCCGGTTCAGCCGCGAGGAGGCCCGTTGCAATATTATGCAACGTGTCTTCTACGTGATGACGAACTTTGACTTCATGCTGAGCTCCCAGCAGCTTGATGGCGTTGTCTCGTCGAGCTTTGAGGACCATGATCGAAACCGCGACCGAGCCCACCAAGACAAACGAGTGGTTTCCCCAAAGTGTATTGGGAGCGAAAAACGTCAGCTCACTCACGACAAGCACTAGCAGACATGCAATCGCACCAATCACCCAAGGAATAGAGAGGTAGATCAAACCCAACGCAATAATGATAATAGCGGTGTTCGTAATCTGTTCCGGGATTGGCGAAAGTGCGACATGGACGGCGTGATTGACAAGCACAAACGCGAAGATCGTGCTCAATGTAGGATACGTCCATTCCGTCGAAAGCTCCCGTGATTGAAGGAATTGGTAGATTCCAATCATGGCCGCAACTGTCAATAACGCACAAACTGTCAGAATTCCGGCAGCATTAGGGGGAAGCAATACCCAATAGAGGGCAATAAAGCAGGCATACAAACCACCAGTGCCTGCTGCGACAGTTGGGAGGATGTTCAGAACAGACAGGTCAAGGGACGATTGAACCTTGGCTGCTTGAGATTCTTCGGATTGGAGCTCGTGAGGCATAGCAGCTCAAATCAGTATTTAGCCATGGGTAGTCTTGAGGGGGGCATGGCTTGGAACGGATAGTTTTGAGTGATGTTGCAACCACTCTCCACAGTCAAATACCCGTACAGATCCGTATTCTCACTAATGTTTTTCCCAAATACTGATTTTTTTTTCAATTTTCTGCGGGCTTACACATTGATGAGTGCCGATGTGAACACGTTCTTCTGCGTGTCGATAGAGTGATGAAAGGGGCTTTCGACAGCACTTGAATCTCAGGATCGGCTTAGAGTGTCCAGTTCTTTTGTGCAGTGTCCCTGTCCGCCGAAAGAATCCCGTAAACCATTTGTTCGGTGTGGTCGGGATGACATTGACCTCGGAATTCCTGGGGAAGCGAATTGGTGCTTGTCGCGGGTGTTTGCGTATGGCAAACTTCAATGACGCGTTACGGACTCATTCTCCGCTGCGCGGAGTGTGTTCAGCCAAACAGTGATGGAAACGAATTCAAAGGACCGAAAACGAATGTCCCTTCGAACCCTATCCCCAATGATCGTCATGGTTTGGAGCTGTCTTGGCTTAAGTAGCGTGGTTTCCGCGCAGGGCTTGGTCTGGAAGCTCCCGGAACCAGGAACATGGGTTCGCTATGAAGGCGACTACACGCAAACCGAGCGTCGGCCTCAAGATCCGAACAATAAGGACCTGGTCATTGGGCCATGGCGACGACATCTCACGATTAAGGCGTTGGAGCGGGTTCAACAAGCGAATCCGAATGGTGGGGCTCCGGTCGAGGCTCAATGGCTGGAATTCGTAGTGGAAACGGGACTTGAAAAGGATGGCACGTTGGTCGGTGGGCCAGGAAGTCGTCGTGTGTACAAAGCTCTCGTGGCGGTCGACGAATTGCAGTCCCGGATCGGACCCCCGAAAGAAGACGGTGTGGTGGACAGTGACAGTATTCCAGTCGTCTTTCTTCCACTGATTAAGGGGTACCGAAAGTTCGGTGACAAAGCTGCTGCGGCCATTTCATCGCCGGTCTTCAATGTGCATCCCGCGATTACGTTGTTGGCTCCGTACCGCGAATTGGAAGAAGTCGCCGCCGATGAAGACCCCGAGGTCACGCTGCCGGGAATCAGTTCGGCTACGCATTTCCGCGGGTCTGTCGTTGTTGAGAGCAAGAGCGTGCGGACAACGAACACTGCCGACATGTGGTACGCCAAGGATTCTCCGTTCGGTTTAGTTCGCTGGTCAGTCATCGCTCAACGCGAGACGAAAGAAACATTCGCCGAACGGGATCAGTTCGAAACGGCCTCGACTTACCAGGTCGAAATGCGAGCCGTCGAAGCCGGTCAGAATGCCACCAGCTTGCTGACGGAAAACTAATCTTCAGCGGTGATGGCCGAACACGGGTTCTTTGTCGAGAAATTTGACAAGCTGTGGGTGTGAACTACGTTTGCAGAGCGGGTTTCCCCAACGTTTGTCACGCGACGAGTTCGATCCCATGTCGGCCAATCCTCCTAAATTGTCACCAACGGAACTCCTTGCGGAGTTGAAAAGCCCAAGAGCTCGCGGAAAGGGTCGTGGGCGGAAGCGATCCAATGCCAATCGAGCGGGTAAATCCGTCGAAAAGTCGCTTCCCGAAACCGACGAAAACGAACCGCTTGTTTCCGAGGCTCCCGCGGACCCCGTTGAAAACGCGGATACGACCGAGAGCCCTACGTCCGAGCAGAGTGATCGAGTCGACGAAATTCTCGAGGCGACCGGAGCCGATGAGGTCGCGATCAATTCGGAAGATGCGTCGGACGAGATTGCCGAAGTTGGGGGTCTGGAAGCGGATGATGCCCCGTTGGACGCCGGGGATCCCTTCGATAGTCTCGGGATCGATTTCGACGACTTGAACTCCCCGACGTTGAATGACGATCCGACGGACAACGTCACCGACGCCGAAGAATCGGAGGGCGAAGAGTCTGCGGAAGTCGAGCCGGAAGAACCAACACCGCTCCACAAAAACCCGCGAATTGCGGATGTTCTCAAACGATTGGGCCCGCTGCCGACAGATGCAGACCGTCGCGATGGCGTTCTCGGCGAGACGGACACCGATCACATCGTTTCATCCGCTCCCGATGTGGCAAAACCCCAACGACCGCTGACGGCGTTGTTTGATCGGGTGAATAGTTTGCTTGGCGGTTCGCATGACGATTCCACTTTCCGGCCTCCCATACCGGAAACGATCGCCGAGACTGGGCTCAACATCGAGGACATTGAAAAACTCGCGTTGAAATACCTGCTCGGCAAAGGAACGGCAACCGGACGGCAAATATGCACGCAGGTTTGTCTACCGTTTCAGATTGTGGATCCGATTCTCAAGCAATTGAAGCACGATCAACTATTGGCGTTTCGCGGAACGGCGGAGATGGGGGACTACGAATTCACCATCACCGACATGGGGCGTGATCGGGCACGTGCATACATGCGGGAAGGAAGTTACTCCGGGGCGGCTCCTGTGCCATTGGGGGATTACCTGAAAGCGATGGCCGCTCAAAGCATCGCACGGCAAGAAGCCACCGAAGCTGATTTGGAAGCCGCGTTTTCCGATCTCATCATCAACAAAACGATGCTGCGACGATTGGGCCCTGCGATCAATTCCGGTCGGGGGATGTTCCTCTTTGGCGAACCGGGAAATGGAAAAACGAGTATCGCCGAACGGATCACGAAGTGCTTCGGCACATCCATTTGGATTCCCCGTTCGCTCGGAATCGACGGCGATATCGTCCGCGTGTTCGACCCCGGTATGCACGAAGTCATTACCGAGCCGCAAGACGACGGTTTGTTCGATCTCTCTGGTGTCGATCCTCGTTGGGTGCAGATCGTGCGGCCGACGGTCATCGCCGGTGGGGAATTGACGATGTCGATGCTCGAAGTCTGCCAGAACCCGGCAACGAAAATCTGCGAAGCCCCGTTGCAACTCAAGAGTAACTGTGGAACGCTCGTGATTGACGACTTCGGTCGCCAAACAATGCCCGTGGATGAACTCCTCAACCGATGGATCGTTCCGTTGGAAAAACGCTACGACTTCCTGAACCTGCCCAGCGGGAAGAAAGTGCAAGTCCCGTTCGATCAGCTCATCATTTTCTCGACGAACTTGGAACCGAAAGACTTGGTTGATGGGGCGTTCCTACGACGGATCCCGTACAAAATTGAAGTGCCCGATCCAAGCAAAGAAGAATTCCTCGCTTTGTTCAAGTTGATGTCACCGATCATGGGGTTTGAATACAAACCGGATGCGGTGGACTACCTCATTCAGACTCACTACGAACCGATGGATCGTCCCTACCGGGCCTGCCAACCCCGCGACTTGCTCTTACAAGTTCGCAACTATTGTGTCTATCATAAGACTCCGAAGGTGCTCTCGAACGAAGCATTCGATTTCGCCGTCGAGAACTATTTCTCCGTCATGTAGTGGCGTGGGATTTCCGGGATTGGATTTCGGGATCCGTGAACACCGTCCGTCGAACTGTGCCGGGCTCTGGCATTTCGATCTCCAACCTTCACCCCGAAATCTTGATCCCCAACCCCTCACCGAAGGTGAATCGCTTTGGAGTCGCGACCGTTTCGATTGCTGAGAAACCTCAGCCGCAGCCGTCAGATTGCCACCGTGTTGTTGCACCACGGGTTCGGCGATTTTCTGGAGCGATTGCGTTTGGGACGGTACGTACAATTCACGAAACGAATTGTCTTTTGGTGGCGAAGTGGTGAGTCATCCGCCCCACGAACTCGCGGCGAACGCATTCGTCTTTCGTTGGAAGAGTTGGGAGCCACGTTCATCAAGTTCGGCCAGGTGATCAGCACACGACCGGACTTGCTTCCGCCGGATATCATTCGGGAACTTTGCAAACTTCAAGAGAATGTCCCGCCCTTCCCGTCCGAATTAGCTCGCCAAGTCATTTGGAGTGAACTTGGCAAACCGGTTGACGAGTTGTTCGCCGAGTTTGATTCGGAACCGCTCGCTGCCGGTTCGCTGGCTCAGGTGCATCGGGCAGTTCATCATGACGGCACACAGGTCGCTGTGAAAATTCGGCGTCCGAATGTACCGCACGAAGTGGAACGCGATCTCAGCCTGATGGCCGAAATTGCCGCCCTCATCGAACGCAACATTCCCGAGTCAGCGACATTCGATCCGGTCGGGCTGGTCAATCAATTCGCACGCACGATTCGTCGCGAGATGAACTTTCTTCGTGAAGGCCGTTCGATCGAGGAATTTCGACGCCTCTTCCGTAACGACGCCACCCTCGTCGTGCCACGGGTATTCGAGGAATTGACCAGCGATGGCGTCCTGACGATGGAATATGTCGAAGGGTTTCGCATCGATCAACAAGACCAGATTGCCGCTACGGGCATCCCCATTCGATACGTCGCCGCCAACGGCGCCCGAATCTTCATGAAACAGGCCTTTGAACTCGGTGTGTTTCACGGTGACCCGCACCCCGGGAACATCCGGATTCTGGCCGATGGCACCGTTTGTTTGCTCGACTACGGTATGGTGGGACGCTTGGAAGACGAACTCCGCGAGCAGGTCGTCGACTTATTCCTAGCAGTGACGCAACACGATGTCGTCAAAGCCGTTGAGTTGATTCAACAAATCGGGCAGCCCTGGCGACCACTGGATGTTGCCCTGTTGCGAATCGACTTGCGTGACTTCATCGAGAACTACTACGGGATGCCTCTCGATCGCGTGAACATCGGGCGGATGCTTTCAGATTTCGTCACCATTCTCTCATTTCATGCGATTCGGATTCCCGCAGACTTGATGCTCTTAATTCGCTGTTTGGTGACGCTCGAAGGCGTGGGACGTGAACTCGATCCGGAGTTCAATCTCGCCGAACATTTGGCACCGTATGTCGCGAAAGTCGTTCGCGACCGCTTTAATCCAGTTCGGGTGGCGGGGCGATTGTTCTCGGAAACGAAAACGCTCATGGCCCTGCTCCACGATGCGCCGATGAACATCGCCCAAACGCTGGAGAAGATTAGCGAAGGCGAATTGACGGTTCATCTTGAGCACCACGGTCTTGATTACGCCATCAAAGACATCGACCGCAGCGGTAATCGTCTGGTGATCGGTATGGTGCTTTCCGCGTTGATCGTGGCGTCGGCACTCGTACTGCAAGGCGGCACACGAATCGACGTGTGGTTGAGTGCTCCGATTTTCCTTGTCTCCAGCCTGCTCGGCATCTGGCTCATTTACGGCATCTTTCGCAGCGGGCGACTGTAGTTTGCCGGTCTTGTCAAACTTCGCATTCGCGATTTTAGTGAATGCATTTTTGTCGAGTAAGGCACATTTTCTAGCCAAGTGATTCTTCTTTGATCGCCGCCAATCTTATCGCAAACCGTGGATGGGTCGCGATTTGGTTCACGATTCCGCGTGCCGTGACTGCCGTTTTTATCACCAAAATCCGGGCAATCGTGCCTACTTCTTAAGCGTGGTTGTGCGTACATGTTGGTGGGACGGTGTCAGAAATAGCCATTTCCGTGCATTGATTGCTAGGTTTTCAGTCGATAAGCTGAAAGATCACAACCACCGACGCCATCAATAATTCTCTGCTAATTTTTTCGGCAGTTGTTGGCATCGTTCTTGCGGTGGTAGAAGTATGTAGTTGGCGTCGGGCAGTCACTAATCTTCTAATTTCTTTCATTCGAAAGGCAGTCTATGCACAGGAAACCGAAGTCTCGTAGTGGATTCACATTGATCGAGTTGCTGGTGGTGATCGCCATCATTGCTATCTTGATCGCACTTTTGTTGCCGGCCGTTCAACAGGCACGAGCAGCAGCTCGTCGGACACAATGTAAGAATAATCTCAAGAACCTCGGCTTGGCGCTCCACAACTATCACGACACCTTTGAAAAGTTCCCGTACGGTTATTTTGATTCGGGCACATATCACCGTCGCGACACCTGGATGCAGCAAGTCCTGCCGTTCATCGAGCAAGGCAACCTCTACGAACAATACCAAGCTTGGGATGGGCAGTGGGTCATGGACACACCACCCGATTTGAAGGACGCGGTCATTGATATCCTAATGTGCCCGTCCGATCCTTCATCGCCTGGTTTCGGTGGTGGCGGTGGTCGCCGTTCCAACGGTGATGGATTTCAAGGTAATTACGTCGTCTGTGCCGGCAACACGTTGATGACCCGCAACAGCCAATCGCTCAACGGGATGTTCTGCAACAATTCCCGAACCGACATGGGGGACGTGATTGACGGAACATCGAACACGATCATGGCGAGTGAGTCGATCATTCGTGGAAAGACTCCGAGCGGACCGAATGGCGTGAGTTGGGGCGGCGCTGGTGGTTATTGGGGTGGTGGTCCACACGGTTCGTACGGCTTCACCACACTCGAAGGCCCGAACACGACATTGGCCGACCAAATCTACGACTGCAAGAACGACAACTTCCCGAAGGCTCCTTGTACTCCGGTCGGTGGCGGCAGCGATCTACGTAACTTCGCACGAAGCTATCACTCCGGTGGTGTGCAAGGCGTGATGGCGGATGGTTCTGTCCGGTTCTTCAGTGACAATATCGATCTTGTCCCATGGCGTGGCATTGGTAGTACGAACCAGGGCGAAGTCGTCGAACTGAATTAGTCGACATCAATTCTTCCCTGACGCTTGGCTTTCATAACAACAAATCGGAGTTTGACTTCCTAATGATTGACACATGGACGCGGTGTTTTGTTGCACCAGCACTCTGTGCACTTGTGATGATGGGTTGTGGTGGCGGCACCGAAGGACCGGAGACGTTTACCGTATCCGGAACAGCGTCGTACAACGGCGAGCCATTGTCTTCGGGCGATATCGTGTTTCGTCCCGCCAGCGGCGAAGGCCAGAGTTGGGCCGGCAAAATTGAGAACGGCAAGTTTTCGTTCGATTCAACAGCCGGGGATAAACGCGTCGAAATCACCGCGTATCAAGAAGCCCCTGCTCCGACGCAATACGCCGACTCTGGCGAAGGGGCATCTCAGGTTCAGTACATCCCGGCCGAATTCAATTCGAATTCGACCTTAACAGAAACCGTCAGCGATTCCGGCGACAACACTTTCACCTTTGACCTCAAAGGCGAGTGAACGCCGCGAAATCTCTCGACCACCAACATCCAATCACGCCGCTAGCCTATGCAAAAGGCTAGCGGCGTTTTTTTGTCTCAACTCAATGCTGCAATGACATGAAGACGGTTCAAGCATGCGATGGTATGGCTGAGTCGAACGCTTGGATGTTCTGGGCTGAGGGGGGGGCGGGTTTTATCGGAGAATGAAGGGAGGCTTGCTCGCGAATTTCGTGATAGCAATGGTGCGAACAAGCCGTTTCTCGATGTCGATTCACCGTTAACACATTGAGCGGTTGAGTGTTGTTTGGATTGCATCGAAGTCGAGACCCAAACGCCTATTTGCGGTTCTTTTTGCGTTTCTTCTTGGCTTCTTTGCGTTTTTTCTTTTTGTCTTCGCGGAGTTTGGCGGTGTCTTGGGGGCCGCGTTTGCTGCGTTGTTTCTCTTTTTTCACTTGAGCGTTCGGGTCGAGCATCCCGCCCTTGGCCATTTCTTGGACCCGTTTGAATCGCTTCATCGGGTTCTTTTCGCCGGCAACCGCGGACATCATGCCGGACATGCCTTTGAAGTCCTTGAGCATCTTGTTGACGTCGGCGGGATCGACGCCACTCCCCATTGCAATACGGGCTCGACGGCTGCGGTCGATGGCGTCGGGATTCTTGCGTTCTTCGGGCGTCATTGAGTTAATGATGCCGTCGATGCGTTTGAGATCCTCCTCGGGGTTCATGTCGTCCATGGCCCCCATCATATCGCCCATGCCAGGAATCATTTTCATGATCTGCTTCATCGGCCCCATGCGTTTGATCTGGTGCATGGTCTTCTGGAACGTTTCCAGCGTGAATTTGCCCTTCTCCATCTCCTCTTGGGCTTTGAGCATTTCCTCCTGATCGAGCTTCTCTTGCGCATCTTCGATCAGCGTGAGGACATCGCCCATGCCCAGGATACGTTGGGCCATCCGGTCGGGGTGGAAATGTTCGAGCTTGTCAAGTTGCTCGCCGACACCAATAAACTTAATCGGGACATCCGCAACTTCCTTGATGGAGAGTGCCGCCCCACCGCGGGTGTCACCATCGAGCTTTGTGAGCACGACCCCATCGAGCACCAAGGAATCGTTGAAGGCTTTCGCCGAGTTGACCGCGTCTTGCCCGGTCATCGCGTCACAGACGAGCAGTGCTTGGTCGGGGTTGCACTGGTTGTCGATCTGCTGCAACTCTTTCATGAGTGCGTCGTCAACGTGCAATCGACCGGCGGTGTCGAGAATCAGCACGCGGACATTACCGGCCTTCTTGGCTTCTTTCAGGCCGTTGTTGCAGACTTTCACCGGTGTGCTTTTGGACGGTTCTTCCGAGTACACCGGCACACCCAGCTGTCCGCCGATGACTTTCAACTGCTCGATCGCCGCCGGACGCTGCAAGTCCGCCGCGACGAGCATTGGCTCGTAGCCCCCCTCTTTGAGCAAGCGGGCGAGTTTTCCGCAGGTGGTGGTTTTCCCGGACCCTTGTAGCCCGCACATCATGATGACGGTTACGCCATCACGTTTCAGACCGAGTTGGGTGGCGACGGTTTTGGGCTCGATTTGTTCAGCATCGGGTTCGCCGCCCATGAGCCGGGTCAGTTCGTCGTAAACGATTTTTACGACGTATTGGCTCGGTTTAACGGTTTTAACGCTTTGCGCACCGATGGCCTGCTGCGTGACACGTTCGACAAAATCGTTGGCAACGTCGTAATTGACGTCGGCTTCCAGCAAGGCTTGCCGGACTTGCTGCATCCCTTCCTGGATGTTCGTTTCGGTCAGCCGACCGCGATCCATGAAGGACAGCGCCCCGCGAATGCCCTTCGAAATTCCATCAAACATGCCGAACCTCGTTCGTCTTCAAATTTCCGACCACCGTGAATCTACCATCTTAGAGAGGCGAGAAATCAGTGACAACACTCGTTGACGGGTTTGTGCGAACATGGATTCATCATTTCAAGTCGCATAACAGGACTTTTAACCGATCACTTGTCAATCGCTTGGTCAACCTGCCGATTTATTTCCAATAGCCGTGCCACTTCTAAACTACGGTTGTTCGGTGATCTTCTTCGAATCTGTACCGGGACAACTGTTGGTCGAAATGCCTCCTCGACTCAAACGACAACGCCGCAGATGCGTAAGGTGCCCTCGATGGAAATATCGCGACTGGTTCATGCCGTGACAACATCTACCAACTCCAAATCAGCATCGACTACCGAGACGCGTCGAGGATTCGCGAGTCCTCAGGATGAAGTGATCAAGAAGTCGAAGATCATGATCGTCGACGATGAGCCGTACAACATTCTAGTTGTCCGCAAACTCTTGCTGGCCGAAGGATACGGAGATTTCGTCACAACGAGCAAATCTGTTCAGGCTTTGGACATGTTCAGCCGCGCCGAACCTGATGTGCTCTTGCTGGATATCATGATGCCCGAAGTGAGCGGGCTGGAGATTCTGGAGGCGATCTCTCAAGATGAGCGACTTCGCCAGATTCCTGTGATTATCCTGACGGCCGCCAACGACGCTGGAATCAAAGCCAAAGCGCTTCAACTGGGCGCTGCGGATTTCATGGCGAAGCCGATCGAGCCAACTGAACTTGTTCCGCGAATTCGGAATGTGTTGGCGGCGAAAGCGCATCGCGATCAATTAGAGCGGTATTCGATCGAATTGGAATGCGAGGTTCGCAAAAAGACGGCTCAGTTGGAAGCCTCTCGACGAGACGTCATCGCCGCATTGGCTCGTGCGGCTGAGTATCGAGACGACGACACCGGCCAACACGTGATTCGTGTCGGAAAATATGCGGGGATCATCGCCAGCGAATTGGGCTTTTCGCCGGCATATGTCGAGCAGATCGAGTTGGCAGCCCAGCTCCATGATGTCGGAAAGATCGGCATCACGGATTCCATTTTGCTGAAACCGGGCAAATTGGAGCCGGAAGAGTTCCGGAAGATGCAGAACCACACCCAGTTTGGTCAGTACATCATCGAACCGGCCGACGATCGGCAGACCGCGTTGCCACCAGGGACCTGCGAGAGTAAATCGAGTGACTCGCCCCGATCTTCGATTCTCCGAATGGCATCGATCATTGCCCAAACGCACCACGAGCGATGGGATGGATCCGGGTATCCACGGGGGTTGTCGGGTGAAGACATTCCGATCGAAGGTCGAATCACGGCTGTGGCAGACGTCTTTGACGCTTTGAGCAGCGAACGACCCTACAAGGAAGCCTTCCCACGCGAGAAGTGCCTGGCGATTCTCGAAGAGGGCCGCGATTGCCATTTCGATGGCACGATTCTCGATGCATTCTTTCGAAGAATCGATGACATCATCGCGGTTCAAGACAAGTTGATGGACTAAGTCAGTTCCCTGGCGATCGAATTCAGTCTGGGCTTGGTCTTGCGACTCTCGAGCCGTTATCATCGCCTCGGATTACGCACTTGTCTCGATCGTTACGGATTCGAAATGTCTGGCCAGACCACGCCGGTGTTGCTGAAAAACGGCCCGAAGAAGGCAAAATGGACAATTGCCTTGGCCCACGGAGCGGGGGCGAGCATGTCCAATCGCTTCATGGACTCCTTCGCGGAAGGGCTCGCGGACAAGGGTTTCCAAGTGGTTCGCTTTGAGTTTCCGTATATGGCTGAACGCGGACGCACCGGTCGCAAACGTCCGCCGGATCGGGAAGCGGTCTTGCGAGAAACTTGGAAGTTGGTGATCGAATCCCTTGGGAATGAACGTCTTATCATCGGTGGAAAGTCCATGGGGGGACGGATCGCATCGCTAGTGGCGGACGAATTCCAAGTGGCTGGATTGGTCTGCTTAGGATACCCGTTTCACCCGAGTGGTAAACCGGACAAGTTGCGAATCGAGCACTTGCAGGACATCCAAACGCCCACGCTGATTCTGCAAGGAACACGTGATAAGTTCGGTGACAAGACGGAAGTCGATGGTTACGCACTCGCCGACACAGTCCGAACGCATTGGCTACCCGACGGCGATCACAGTTTCCAACCGGGAAAGAACTCCGATCGCACTGTCGAGCAGAATTACAAGAATGCCATCCGGCAAATCGTGCGATTCATCGCAGAGATCGATGGCGATATGCAGGTGGAGTGACGTGCGGCGTCTCTATGCCGAAGACGGCGGGCAAAATTGAGATGGTGGGTCGAGAGTGATTCGCGGTGCCCGGCCTACTTGTCTCTCGAACTCCTCTTGTCCGACGGACCGGTTCCACTGTATATTCCCCGACCAAATCGCGGCCACGGATTCAGGCTTTTTCATGGCAAAACGGATTTCGCTCCCCGATCTTCCACATATCGACGCGAAGCGGATCGGTATCATCAAGCCGAGTGCGCTCGGGGATATCGTGCAGACATTGCCGATCTTACCCGCCCTTCGGCATCGGTTTCCGGAGGCGACCGTTTCTTGGGTCATTGCCCATGGTCTGCGGAATCTCTTGGAAGGTCATCCGGATCTCGAGCGGACGATTTCCTTTCACCGTCGTGGTAATTGGCGGTCGCAATTGGAATTGCTTGGTGAAATCCGGCGGGCTCATTTCGATCTCGTTTTGGATTTGCAGGGACTGATCCGCACGGGGATCATGACGTGGGCGAGTCGGGCACCGTTACGACTTGGCATGGAAACCGCCCGTGAGGGAGCGCATCGGGCGTGTCATCTCACACTACCCGGAACCGCTCGCGATGTGTCTGCACAGGTTCGCTATCAAAATGTTGCGACCGCGTTGGGGTGTGATGCCACCAAATTGGCTCCGAAAATCGCGATCACGGCCGATGATCGAGACTGGATCGAGAATGCGTTGGTCCGGGCGACTTCGCCGCGACTGGTAATTGCTCCCGGTGCCAAATGGATGACAAAGCGATGGCCAGCGGAGCGTTTCGCTCATGTGGCCGCGAACGCGGTGCGTCAGTGGGATCTGAGCATTGTCGTCGTCGGCAGCCCCGATGAAGTGGAACTCGCCTCCCAAGTCGAAACAAGTCTCCAGCGATTTGTCGCATCGACCGAAGTGGTGAACTTAGCCGGGAAGACATCACTGCGACAATTGGCTGGAGTGTTGGAATCCGCGACGGTGGTTCTTGCCAACGATTCCGGACCGATGCATTTGGCTGCTGCAATGGGCACACCGGTCGTGGCGGCATTCACGTGCACCGACCCGGTCCAATCGGGACCGCCGGGAACGCAACACGCCTTGGTTGCAACACGTGTCCCCTGTGCCGGCAGCTATCGCAAGAAATGCCCACACAGCGGTGCCGACCATCTGGCTTGCTTCAACGAATTGGAAACCCAACGCGTTTGGCAAGCCGTTCAGATGGTCGTCGAACGGGAGTTGTCCTCGTCTCAAGCCGCGTGATGAATCCTACAAATAATCATTGATCAGGTTTTCGATCATTTCCTGACGACCAGATTCATTTGCATCCGCTTCGCCTTTCTCGAGCATGTACTTTTCGAGATCCGCGAACGACACCGTACCGGCTTCAATCTTGGCACCGATGCCATCGTCGTAGCTGCGATAGCGATTCTTGACGATATCCGTGAGTGCCCCGTCCGCCCGGATCGCCGCCGCAATTTTGGCTCCGCGTGCGAAGGCGTCCATTCCGCCGATGTGGGCGTGGAACAAATCAATCGGCTCGAAACTTTCTCGGCGAACTTTGGCGTCGAAGTTGATTCCCCCCGGAGCCAAACCGCCCTGCTCCAAAATGACGAGCATGCATTGTGTGGTTAGGTAGATATCGGTCGGGAATTGATCGGTGTCCCAACCGAGCAGCAAGTCGCCCGTGTTGGCATCGATGCTACCGAGAGCGTTTTGGATGCGAGCGTATTCCAACTCGTGCATCATGGTATGACCGGCGAGCGTGGCGTGATTCGTTTCGATGTTCAACTTGACGTGATCCATCAAGTCATTGGCACGCAAGAAGTTCAGGCAAGCGGCGGCGTCAAAGTCGTATTGATGTTTGGTCGGTTCCTTCGGTTTGGGTTCAAAGAGAAACTGACCGGTAAAGCCGATCGACTTGGCATGATCAACTGCCATGTGCATGAATCTCGCGAGGTGATCGAGTTCCCGTTTCATGTTCGTGTTGAACAGATTCATGTAGCCTTCGCGACCGCCCCAGAACACGTAGTTTTCGCCACCAAGTTCATGGGTGATTTCGATGGCCTTCTTCACCTCGGCGGCCGAGTAGGCGAACACATCCGCGTTGCAACTGGTAGCTGCTCCGTGCATGTAGCGGGGGTGCGAAAACAAATTCGCCGTTCCCCACAATAGCTTGATGCCGGTTGCGTCTTGTTGTTCTTTGAGACGTTTGGCGATGACATCGAAGTTCTTGTGCGATTCAGCCAACGATGCCCCTTCCGGCGACACGTCGCGATCGTGGAAACAGTAGTACGGTGCTCCGAGTTTCTGCATGAATTCGAAAGCGACATCGACACGCTTCAAGGCGTTCTCCACTGAATCCGACCCGTCATCCCAGGGGCGTTGCAACGTGCCGCCGCCAAACGGATCACTCCCGGTTCCGCGGAACGTGTGCCAATACGCGACGCTGAACCGCATGAGATCCTTCATCGACTGGCCTTCGATGGTCGCCGACGGATCATAATGCCGAAACGCTAACCGATTCTTCGTTCCAGGGCCTTCAAACGGAATGGTATCAACGTCGGGGAAGTAAGCCATCAGGGTGTATCCTCAAGCAGCCAGCAAAGAAGTGTGGGTTCCGGATATGCTAACGGAGTGGAAAAGAAACTGCAATTTTGCACGAAGCCAGCGAACTACCGGTTTCAAAGGAAAGACCGTCGATTTTGACGAGGCGGCACTCTCAATTGTCTGGCCGTCGAAAACTTTCTCTTGACCAAATCGGGGATTGTTGCGACGCTGGTACAAGCGAAAATTGTTTGCAACTCTCAAAAACTTCCAACGATCACTGCTCAATCTACGTAGTACTGAGTATGAGAACCATTGTCGGCCGAGTGACGATCTTCGTGTTGGCGTTCCTGATGGGAATGCCTGCGGGGTGGTGTTGCGTGCCGACGGTGAGCGAAACCTCTTCGGAATTGGTTGGTCAGGCGTCTTGCTGTCGCCACGATTCATCGCAACCAACGTCCGATGATCAGCCGGTGCTGCCTGATTCGGATTGTTGTTGCATTCACGATGCGACCGTCCCACAGGATTCGACGGTTCTGGTCGATTCCGTCACCGATGTCGCGTTTGTGTCGGTCAGTTTGGATACGCCGGGGCGTGGTGACGATCATCCCGTCAATGCCATCGGTCCCGTCCTTCAATCCGGGCCGAGGTCTCATGTGCTTCAGTGTGTGTGGCTCTGTTGAGCCGGTCAAAAACAGTTTTTGATTCCTGTTTTTGATCTTCGAAAACCATTTCTGTTATCGCGTGGCGATGACAGGACATCGAAACATCCATTGGAGAATTCTATGTTGTTCAAAATCGTTGCGACTTCAATTGCGGCTACCGGTCTAGCTTTCACGGGGTTCATGACCGGCAACCAAACGGTAGAACAGTCTTCCCAACGGGACTGCTGCGAACCCGATCGGTCGGCTGAATGCTGCGTGTTAGACCTGCCCTGCTGTGATGACGGCCAAGATTGCTGTGAGACCGGCGAGAGTTGCTGCGTTGAACAGTTAGCGTGTTGCAGTGACTCGGCATTGAAAACCGAGACCGTCGCAGCAACCGCGAATGCCTGCTGCACACCGGACCGTTCCGCGGAATGCTGTGTGCTGGACCTGCCCTGCTGCGATGGCGACCAGGATTGCTGTCAGACCGGCGGCGAATGTTGTGATCTCAACTTAGCTTGCTGCGACTCTTAAGCCGATTTGGCTTTGAAATCTGATTGAATGAACGGCCCTCGTCGCTTGATCTGCGGCGAGGGTTTTTGCGTTGCATCATCTGGTCCGAATTCGGGCACACAAGGCCGAGTGGCGTTCGTTGGTGTTTTGGCGACTGACGGCGATTTCCAACGCCTTCTGAGAACCCACCAAAACTACCAACTGCTTACCCCGAGTAATCCCCGTGTACAGCAAGTTCCGCTGAAGCATGACGAAATGCTGCGTGTGCACCGGGATGATCACGGCTGGATACTCACTGCCTTGGCTTTTGTGGATCGTCAAAGCGTAGGCGAGTTGAAGTTCATCAAGGGCGGCGAAGTCATACGGGATGTCGCCATCGTCGAACCGCACAATCACTTCTTGTTCAACCGTGTCAATTGTGGTGATCGTTCCCAAGTCTCCGTTGAACACGCCGCGGTTGTAATTGTTGACCGTTTGCAGCACACGGTCCCCCACACGGAACGTCTGCCCGAACCGCTCGGCTTCGGCTTTGGTCTTGGATGCCGGATTGAGCGTCGTCTGCAACAGTTCATTGAGTGCTCGCGCTCCGAGCGGCGTGCGGTTCATGGGGGTGAGCACTTGCACGTCTTGGCGGGGATCGAGTCCAAATCGTTCGGGAATGCGTTCGGTGATGAGACGGACAATCATCTGCCGCACGGACTCGGGGTCTTCGCACGGAGTGAAATAGAAGTCACTCAAGTCGGACTTCGGCGGTTTCAGTGGGGGGAGTTGCCCTTGGTGAACCGCGTAGGCCGCTGTGACGATTTGGCTGGACTCCGCCTGCCGAAAGATTTTCGTCAGACGAACCGACGGCACCACGCCCGACTGAATCAAGTCACCCAACACCGTTCCGGGACCCACAGACGGAAGTTGATCGACATCTCCAACCAGCACCACCGAGGCGTCTTCCGGGATTGCGGCGAGGAATCGGTTGCCAAGCAGGACATCGACCATCGAGACTTCGTCCAACACGAATAAATCGCCTTCGAGCGGATTGTCCCGGTTGTGTGTGGCTCCACCGCGTGCGGGATCGTATCCGAGCAACCGGTGAACCGTGCTTGCGGGGCGTCCGCTGGTTTCTGTCAAACGTCGAGCGGCTCGTCCGGTGGGAGCCGCCAACACGCATTCGAGTTCGTTCTGTTCTGCGATTTCAAGCAGGCTCCGCACCAGAGTTGTCTTCCCAACCCCAGGGCCGCCGGTGATGACGGTCAATCGGTTGCTGAGTGCCAAATGAATCGCGTCGCGTTGGGCGTCGGCCAATTCAATCCCGAGTGTTTCCTCGACATCTTCGAGTTGGGTTTCGATTTGCTGCGTCGAGATTGGCAACGGCAGTGGGTTCTCGAGCAATCGGTGAACGGATTCCGCCAACCCAACTTCCGCACGGTACAACGGCGTGAGAAACAACCATGGATCACCGGCGTGTGTCTCTCGAACGAGGCGATCTTCGCCAATCTCGAATTGGATCGCATCCTGCACGATCTGATAGCCGATGGAAATCAGTTGGTCGGTTCCTTCGATGACCTCGCTTTCGGGACATCCGACGTGTCCTTGAGTGGAGAATTGCGCGAGCACGTATCGCACGGCAGCTCTCGCTCGGTGTGGAGAATTCCGCTCCAAACCCAACTTGGCTGCGAGATCGTCAGCGGTCTTGAAGCCGATCCCGTGGATGTCGTCCGCTAATCGGTAGGGATTTTCGCGGATCAAATCAATCGCGTCTTCACCGTACGTGCGATAGATGCGGGTGGCACGGGCGGCTCCAATGCCGTGTGCGTGGAGGAATAATAGAATTTTGCGGACTTGCCGCGATTCCTGCCAACTCTCACGGATGCGGCGGGCTCGTTCCGCTCCGATTCCGCGCAGGTGAGCCAGCATCTCCGGGTAGTTGTCGAGAATGTCCAGCGTGCGGTCTTCGTACAGCGAGACAATTCGAGCGGCCAGTTTCGGTCCGACGCCACGAACGGCTCCCGAACCAAGAAACTTCTCGATGCCTTCCTTCGTTGTCGGGGTGATGGTTCGCAATTCTTGGGATTGGAATTGCCGCCCGTGATCGCGGTTGTTCACCCAATTTCCGACGGCTTCGATTTGCTCGCCGGCCGATGCCAGCGTCACATTGCCGACCACTGTGACCGGTTCACTCGCGCCCTCCACACGCACGCGTAGCACCGCGAACCCGTTATCCGGATTGTGGAATGTCACGCGTTCAATGATGCCTTCGAGGTTCTCGGTCATGATGGCCGATTGTAGCGAATCGTCGTCGCGTTGACGTTGCTCGCGTATGGACTGATAATCGAGCCCCACACTTCTTAGGGGCTGACGCGTGATGGCTGCTGGCAAACCAACCTATCAAAACTTGTTCCGCGATGAAGATCCGCACTTCTTGGAAGAATTGCGGCAGACACATCCCATGCCGGAACTGGCGGCATTTGCGGACGAGTGGGCCGCCGACCCACGGGAATGGGCTCGCGAGCAACAGATGCGGTATCTCAGTTTGCCCTGGAATGTTCCAGGACACGAACCGCTCATCAAGCATTTGCTGAAAGCGGCGGAGACAAAACAAGCTGACGAACTGATGGCCGTTTGTCTGGTGGCGGTGGATCGGCTTGTCCGGCGTGAACCGACTTTGCGATGGCGGTACGATTGGGTCGCGCAGTCCGGATGGGAGGAGTGGACTCTCGTCAATCCACGGAACACATTGCTCAAACCGCCTCCGAAACGAGAATTCCGAAATCCGATCACAGGTCGGATGCGAAGTATTCCACGGTCGCAACCGCGAGACGGCGTGCTGTTTTCCTATCACACGCGGTATTATCTGCGTCGGCGGGTGTGGCGGTATTTTCGTTGGATGGGGTACCGTCGGCCGGGAGAATATCTCGTCGCGATTTCCCACGCTTTGGTTCTTTACACCAACGACGACTTGGCCAGCGGCGAGAATCTGTTGGATTGTTGGGGGCTGATTCACGCATGCTTTCATGGCAGCGAAGTGTTGGAACGAACATCATCTCTCGTGAATGTGGCTCCCGGTCGCTCGCTGGCGGAACTCAAACCCGCTCCGTACTTCCCTGACCTGTGGAAAAGTTCGGATGCATTCGACGTGCTGTGGTTTCTTCTGCAGAATGCACGTTCTCGACCGATCCGCGTTTGGGCGATGGAACTGCTGCGGGAACACCACTCGGACCGCTTTTCCGATGTTCCGATCGATGAACTTCTCGAATTGTTCAAGCACGAAGAGGAAGAAGTTCAGCAATTTGCCGCCGAGTTGTTTCGGAAAGCCCGCGGTTTGGAAGCGTTGCCGCTGGAAACGTGGCTGTCACTGTTGGAACTCAAAAATCCGTTGGCCTTGTCGGCTGTTTGTGAGACGATGATCGAGCACGTGCGGCCGGAACGCCTGGCGCTCTCGGACTGTCTCCGATTGACGATGGTGGAACCGACACCTGTGGCACGACTTGGGTTGGGATATCTTCGTCAGCGAACATTTAAGACGACCGAAGATCGCGAAAGGTTGGCCCAAGCCGCCGATTTGCGATGCCAAGCGATCGCGGCCGATCTCACCGCGTGGGCATTGCCGATTCTGGGAAGCGATGGGAACTACAATCGTGACCTTGTCCTGCGATTCTTCGACTCGCTGAATCAAGCCGTTCGTGATGCGGCTTGGACCTGGCTGCTGGATGACGTGAATCCGACGCAACGTGACGCCGCGAGCGATCCGGTGTTGTGGGTTCGTCTGCTCGAAACACCTTTCGAAGATGTGCGGCTGCGAGTGATCGATGCGTTGGAACACCGCAATTCCTCAGGGGCGGCTCGACCATCGGGAGATGCTCTCGCGCCGCTTTGGACCAGCGTTTTGCTGGGCGTGCATCGTGGCGGACGTCAGAAACTGAAAGCGATTCGTCAACTGACGGCGGCGATCCAAAAACATCCGTCACGGCTGGAAACGCTTCTCCCTGTGTTGGCGGTCGCGTTGCGTTCGGTTCGCCGACCAGAGATGCGAGAAGCCCTCTCCGCGGTGGCAACGCTCGCCGACAGTGAGTCGGAAACGCTAGCCATGCTGGCCAGTGAACTGCCGGAACTCGAACTCAACGAACCGCCCGTGTGATCGGTGTGTTCTTCCAACTAAGTCGGCATCCTTTCACCCAGTTGGTGGGGGCGATTCCACGATGGACCTGTGTTCGCCTGTCGGTATACTGATCTGCAGATGAAAACACGCCGCACAAGACTGTGAATCGCTCTAGCAGGATTGGCATCGAGTCATGATGGGAATGTTCGAGGCAACCGGGGAACGGAAAGTCCGTTTCACTTGGCATGAGCCATTTACGTATCGGCTCAAACTTCGTGGCGATATAAAACGCCGATTGTTCTTTGGGTTTGCCGTGTGCGGGGCGATCGCGTGTGCGTTGATCGGAAGTTACCTGAGCGATCCGCAAGCTCCGGGACTTTGGGAATCTGTTGGTGGTGGTGTGGTTTTCGCTTTCGGTGTGACGGTGGTGCTCACATTCTTTGCCCGTGACCGACGAGCGGGGAAGATCATTGTGCGAGAAGGGATGATCTGTCGACATCGGTGGTACATTCACCTTTTCTGGTTTTGGACCGAAAATGTGGAATGGCGTTACGAAGAGTTGATGGATTGTGACATCGTTCCCGGGCGTGTCATCGGCGAATCGTTTTCGTTGTTGGTGATTTGGGGCGAAGAGGATTCCGCAGACATCATTGGGATTCCGCAAGATGTGGAACTCAAACCACTGGCGGAATTTCTGCGTGATCAGGGAGTGAAGGTTGCGAGCGGTCGCGAGATTCCGGCTGCGTATACGAAGAAAATGAGCCTTTGGAAATTGGTGCCGGTCGGATTGATTCTATTGGTGTTTGCAGCCGGACTTACGCATCAGGTGGTTTTGCGTCAGATCGAAGCGAAACGCAGTGCGGAAATCCAAGCCCGTCACGAGGCAGAACGAGCGAAGAACACGCAAGCCAATCGGCCAGCGAATCCAAGGATTCCGCCGCCGATGATTCCATCACCGCCGGCTCGAAAGACCGATGCACCCCGCCGAGCGAATTCCATTCCCGTTCCGCCGAAGAGGGAAGCGGTCAAGAGTCGTGATCTCGCGATGGTCGGTGGAGAAAGCGGACTTGTGTTCCGAAAAGCGAGCCCCACGAATCAGATGGCACTCGGCTTTCGGTATCAATTGGGGCAATGGGCGGGCACGCCGGCGGTTGCTCACTTAACCCCGGTGTTCGATCAGTCCGAGGTCGACCCCAAGAAAACGGTGTTCGCGCGCGAGGGGTATGCCGTTGGTGGTTTGGAAGTTGTGTCGTCGAAGTACGTCACCGCAGTCCGCGTAATTTTTATGCGTCGGACTTCGGAAGATGCGTTGGAACCGGCCGATACGTATAAAAGTGAGTGGATCGGAAATGGGACCGACGCCACCGCAGAAACGATCACCAGTGATGGTCGGCGGGTGGTCGGCATTCACGGTCGTCGTGGAGCCGTTTTGGATGCTATTGGGCTCGTCGTTGCCGACTAATTTCGGTGCCTCTCAATTCCCGCTAACTGTCAATTCTTGCCGCTCCCCGTTCGCTCTCAGTTGCAAAATGTGCGGTATGGGGCACTCTGACAGGCACTTCAAACGGTACGATCCTTGCAATTAGTGAGTTCATCTCTAGTTGCGAGTTTGGCATGGGATATGCGTGCCTTGTGGGGGTGAGTGATTACTACGGAAGTGTATTTTGGCACGAATGAAATTATTCCGCATGATTTTCAGGGCCTGAGCGACGAAATGATGAAGTGGAAGTGAATTCACTGTTGTGTTTTCACTGTCGTTCTGTTTAATTGGTAATCATGCATGCCCAATTCTTGGGCTGATGTGCGAACTCTTTCGCTGGATTTCAAGGCAAGTCGTTTTTTCTATTCAATGTTTGAAGGTGTTTTCTGATGACACGCGTGCTACGAACTCGACGCCCCGGATTTACTTTGATCGAATTGTTGGTGGTCATCGCCATCATCGCGATCCTGATCGCCCTGCTGTTGCCAGCGGTCCAACAAGCTCGCGAGGCAGCCCGGCGGACTCAGTGCAAGAACAATCTGAAGCAGCTTGGCTTGGCGTTCCATAACTATCACGACACCAATCTGACATTCCCTCCAGGTGGGTTGGAACATTCCGGCTACCGCATTGGTTGGGCGGGACGAGTTTTCCCCTTCTTGGAACAGGGAAACCGGGTTGACGCAATGGATGCTATGGCCGCCGACGCTTTGATGAACATTATGCCTTGGCGTTTCGACACGGCTCCTCACAACGGTGACAGCCCCGTATTTACAGATTCCATTGGCGTGTTGGCTTGCCCATCATCTGCGTTGGGGGAGAAAAGTCCGGACATTACGAATTCCACACTGCCTTGGATCGTCGATCAAGGTGCACTGCACTATCGAGGCAATGGTGGTTCGTCAGACCTGGATATTGTTTCCGGTTCTTCGTCCACCCGAAACTACAGCACATCGGGCGTCTTGTATCCAACCAGTCGGGTTCGGATTGGTGACGTTGTCGATGGGACCAGCAACACATTGTTGATTGGTGAGTCATCCAGTTCCCAAGGGTGGACCGATTCGCAAAAACGTGGTTGGGGCGGGATTCAGCCGTGGACCTGGGGTTACTACTACTACGGTTCCGGCAATGGTTTTCTGCAACTCGACAACAAATACGTTCAGTTCCCGATCAACTACCAAGGATCGTTTGCAACGAACAACACACCGTTCACAAGTTACCATCCTGGTGGAGCTCAGTTCTTGAACTGCGACGGAAGTTCCACATTCCTGAGCGAAAACATGGATCTCAATGTCCTGAAAGCCATGGCTACTCGAATGGGTGGCGAAGTGATCGACAACAACTAGCTCGCGTGTGGCTCGTGGGTAGCGTTTTGGGATCGCTGTGTCTTGGCGAATGTTTTTCGTCAGCCGCTATACGCAAAAACGACTCGGTCTCGAGCGATTCAACGATTGTGATTGATTAAGAATTCCTCAACTGATCCCGGTGATTTTCGGACGCTGGGATCCTTTTTATCAGGTATGTCATGCTGTTCGGTAATTCGATTTTCTCTCCTCTACGGAGCCTCTTGGTGGGATGCGTGTTGGTTTCCGGGCTCTCTGGATGTGGAGGGGCCGGCGATCAGATGGAGACGTCAACTGTCTCCGGGACCATCACTTACGATGGCAAGCCGGTCACGACGGGAACCGTGATGTTCACACCCGTTGGTGGAGGCCCACCGGCGACGGGACAAATCCAACAGGACGGAACTTACAACCTCAAGACTTATGAGGAAGGTGACGGGGCCGTTCTTGGCGAACACAAGGTCACGATTGTTGCTCTCGACATGGGAAGCGGATTGCCAGAAGAAGCGGCGAGCGAGCCACGTGCTCTCATTCCCGACAAATATGGTCGCGACACGACGTCCGGGTTGACCGCGACCGTCACTGATGGCGAGAACACGATTGATTTTCCGCTCGAGTAATCTTCTGTCGTCCAAAAACAAAAGCGAAACTGCAATCGAAGGCAGTTTCGCTTTTTTGTTGGTCTACTGGAAAACCGTTACACACTTGGTAGCCATGGGAGTGGTTCGTCGGCGGCTGGGAGTCGCACGGTTTCCACTGCGGTGACACCGTCGTGAGCACGGATTTCATCGACGGCAGCGGCCGGTGGTTCGTCATCCAAATTGAGAACCGCAACCGATTCCCCGCCTCGTTGTCCGCGACCAAGTGACATGTCAGCAATGTTGACGCTGTGCTTCCCGAGTGTCGTGCCGATGACGCCAATCAAGCCGGGTTTGTCTTGGTGTCGATAGATCAATAGGACGCCGTCCAGATATGCGTCGAGTGGCAGGTCGTCCAGTCGGACGAGTCGCAGGAACTTGGTTCCCAGCACACTACCGGCAATCGTCAGGCGACATTGGTCCGTTACAATTTCGGCGGACAGCAGCGTGGTGAAGTCTCCGCCGCCGCTACGATCGCGAGTGCCTTCGACCTCCAGCCCCCGTTGCTCTGCAACGTTGCGGGCGTTGACGTAGTTCAACTGTTCGTCCAGCAAACCATCAAGGAGAGCTGCGAGGAAGTAATTGGTGAGCGGTTCGATCTTGTGTTCCAGTTCCTCGCCACGGAACGTCAATTTGACCGACTTCACACCGGTCAAGCAGCGTTGTTTCATGATTCCCGCTGCAAGGCTACCGAGTCGGTACGCCAAACCAAAACCAGTCTTCAGTTGGGCCAATTCCGAGGCCAACAGTGGAGCGGTGTTGACGGGATTACGAATCTCACCGGAGAGCAAATACGCTTTGACCAGCTCGGCGGCTTCCAGAGCCACCGCTTCTTGAGCTTCCGCCGTCGACGCACCAAGGTGAGGCGTGCACAAGACTTGGGGAAGTTTCGTCAACGCGGTTTCACCGGGCGGTTCCTTCACGAAGACGTCGACTGCCGCGCCGCCGATGTGGCCGGATTCGATCGCCGTTGCGAGTGCGTCTTCGTCAATGATGCCGCCACGAGCACAGTTGATCAGACACGCCCCCTGTTTCATCTTCGCCAACTCGTCGCTGCCGATCAGACCGAGTGTGCTGGGCCCACCAGGAACGTGGACCGTCAGGAAATCGACCTGCGGGAGCAATTCATCCAGGTCGCGAACCAACTCGACGCCCATATCGGCCGCACGTTCGGCGGAAAGCACGGGGTCGAAGGCGATGAGCTTCATTTCCATGGCTCGGGCACGGCGGGCGACGCATTGACCGATTCGCCCCAGACCGACGATCCCCAGGGTCTTCCCGGCCAGTTGATGGCCGGTGAACTTCTTCCGGTCCCAACCGCCGGCTTTCATCGTGGCCGCTGCGGGGGCAATGTTCCGGGCAAGTGCCATCATCAAGGCGACCGCGTGTTCGGCGGTGCTGGTGGTGTTGCCTGCGGGTGTGTTCATCACGATCACACCGGCTTTGGTCGCCGCGGGAAGGTTGACGTTATCCACGCCCACACCGGCTCGCACGACCAGTTTCAATCGTTCTTGGCCTTCGAGAACCTCGGGCGTTAGCTTACTGCCACTACGGATGAGGACGGCGTCAACCGACTTCAACTCCTCTCGCAAGTCATCCGGCGATTTGTGCAGGTCCGGCTTGTTGATGACCTCAATGCCCTCGGATTGCTGAAGAATCTCCAGCCCGGCGGGAGAAAGACTGTCGGAAACTAGAACTCGGTAGGTCGTCATGAGAGTAGACAGGGCTGATGGTTGAACCGAAAAAAAGAAGGCTGTAATGCCTTGACGGTGGCCGATGTTAGCTGATCCGTGTTGTCATGGGAACCAAATCCGAAAACTGTGGGGAAATCTCGTTAGGATTCCTCCGCGAGTGCCCGTAACTCCGGTTCCAAGTTCTGCATTCCCTGCTCAACGCTGATTTCGGGTTGGTAGCCGAAATCCCGATGGGCTTTCGTGACGTTATAGTAGTGGGAACCGCTCAATTGCGAAGCCAGGAACCTCGTCATCGGTGGTTCACCCGGAAGACGCAAAAATCGGTAGACATGTTCGCAGGCATGCCCGATGCGGTACGCTTTTTTCGCGGAAATTCGTTTCTTGAGCGGCGAAAGACCGGCTCGCGTCAGGAGTTCATCAATCCATTCCCACAGGTTGACGGGTTCGGGCTCGTTGATGAAATACGCCTGCCCCGCCACCGGAGAGTCGAAGTCGAGGGCATCTGCGGCTTGCAAATGTGCGGTGGCAACGTTTTCCACGTAGGACATGGAAATCAGGTTGTTGCCGTCACCAATGCGTCGCAGTCGACCTGATTTCGCCCGTCGGATCAGGCGGGGAATCAGGTGGTTATCGCGTGGCCCCCAAATCAGATGCGGTCGCAGTGCGCACGTTGCGAACGAATTTCCATCGTTCGCCGCCAACACCTTTTGCTCGGCGAGCATTTTCGAGTGGGGGTAATGAGCTAGAAACTGTTCCGGTTTAGGATACGGCAACGATTCGTCGGCGTTCTCGTGGTCTTTGCCATCGTAGATCACGCTAGGCGAACTCGTGTGGACGAGTTTCGGTACCCCATGCTTTTGACACGCATTGATGACGTGTTCGGTGCCGAGAGTGTTGATTTCATGATACCGTTTCCACGGTCCCCAAATGCCGGGGACGGCGGCAACGTGGAAGACAACATCGGTCCCCTGCACTGCATTCGAGATGGCGTCGGCATCCCGAATGTCACCACGCACGCAATCGACGCCGAGTTCCGTGAGTCGGGGATATTCACCCCGAGAGAACACACGCACCTCGTCGCCTCGTTCGCGGAGTTGCTCGACGATGTACATCCCCAGGAATCCACCACCACCGGTCACTAACGCTTTCATGACGGCTTCGCTTCCGGCAATTTGGGGTCCATTTGTTTCCACATCGCGTGTTGGTTACCGAAAACGTTGTTCTCCGCCCACACCGCCAGGATTTCGCGGTTGATTTTGATGTTGTGTCGCACGTCGACGGGGAACGATCTGTGAAAGAGGATGAGGTGAATGTCTTTCGTCAATTCGTTCGCTTGGCCGAGTTCACGAAGGTCGTGCCGGAACGAATCTTCTGCGTTTGGCTGCGGGAAGTGGCCGTCTTCGGGTTCGATGATGATGGCCGGCACCTGGGAACCGGGTTTGCCGATACCGACCAATGCACTGCGATAGACTTTGGGATGCTCATTGAAGATGGCTTCGCATCGCACTGAGAACAATCGTCCGGCTTCGGTCTCGACGATGTGAGCCTTACGGCCGCAAAACCAAAGTCGCCCGGACTCGTCGATGTACCCGACATCACCCATGCGATGCCAAAAGCCCTGCCCATCGGCATCGAGAATCTTGGCTTTCGCGGTGGGTTCGGGGCGGTCCACGTATTCGCGAGTTGTTGACGGTGCTTGCACGATGATTTCGCCGATCTCGCCGACTGGCAACTCCTTGGCATCATCGAGAGTCGCGATGGCTTCCGGGACGATTTCGATAATCTTCACCGTCACATTTGGGAAGAGTTGCCCCACGCATGTGCCGGCTCCGTGGCGGGTTTTCTCGACGGTTTCTCCCAAGACTTCCGAGCCAGAAATAGACGCAATCGGGAGTGATTCCGTGGCTCCGTAGGGCGTGTGGATATCAGCGTTTGAATTGAGAGCGGCTTTCATCCGTTTGAGAACGTGTGGCGGCACCGGTGCTCCAGCGGAGAGGATCCGTCGGATGGAAGGCAGTTTGATGTCGTGTCGTTCGAGGTATCGACCAATCCGATTCCACATCGCGGGTGAACCGAATGCTTGCGTTACGCCTTGTGATTGGATCGCGGCGATAATTTTCTTGGGGTTCACGTTCGCCGGGCGTGTTGGGTCCATGTCAGGAACGACTGTGGTCACACCCATTGCGGAGTTGAACAACGCGAACAGCGGAAAGCCAGGCAAGTCGATTTCACCGGGCTGGATGTCATAAAACTCACGGAGCAGATCGACTTGGGCATCAAACATTCGATGGGCATACAACACGCCCTTCGCAGGTCCGGTGCTGCCGCTGGTGAAGATGATCGCCGCGGGGTCGTTCGGCTCGGTTGTGGGAAGTGTGATGTTTGCGGTATCTGCTGCGAGTAAACTCTCGTAGGTCGGGCCACCCCACGGGAGTTTTCCACCAACGGTGACATTAAGTTTCGCTTCCGGGAACAGTTTCCGACGCAACGCACGGATGACTTGCACCGCGCGAATTGCGACAAATCCTTTCGGCGTGACATCGGTCAGACAGCGAAACACATTCCGAGGACCCATGCCGGGATCGATCAGCACGATCACCGCACCGGCTTTGAATAAGGCGAATGTGAGTGCGATGAATTCCAGACTCGGTCGGACCATCAATACGATGCGATCGCCTTTTTGAAGTCCGAGTTGAACCAGACCTTTCGCGAGTTGCTCACTTTCGTCATCGAGTTGGCGGAAGGTGAGGTGTGTCCACGACGTTCGCCCGAGTCGATCTTTTCCCTGAGGAAACACGACGGCTCGTTGGTCCGGCCAGGACTTGGCCGATTGACGCAAGCGATCAGCGATATTTAATGGCATGAGTTTGAAATACTGTATCTGCCAGAGCCACTTCGAAGCCCAGACTTTATGAGCGGTAGACCCGGTGTGTGCAGCGACAGGAACCGGGGCACGCATCGCTTTAGGGAAGAAGTTCCAGAGCGTTATGCTCTGAGGAGAATTTCTCCCTTACCAAGTTCCAGGAAGTCGCCCGAATATCGCCGATAATCGATATCGAAACAATCGTCCGGCAGCGGAAAATTCAAAGATCGTAAGTGTCGCAGGTAGACGGTTAAGAATTGCGGATGGTAATTGCAGGCATGTTGGAATGTGGGGAGCAGATCGGTTGCGGATTCGGGGCCGAGCAATCCAATGGTGCCTCGACGCATTCCCGCACCGGGACGGATGCCAGATTCGCCGAAGACAAAAACGGTTCCTGCGATCATATTGAACGCGATCGCGTCACCTGCTCGACCACCGATGGCAATTAGTCCACGCCGCATCGTATGGCCGACTTCGTTGCCGGCATTGCCGTCGATGAGAATTTCCCCGCCGGTCATGCCCCGACGACCACCTCGGTAAGCGGCTCCAACAAGGTGTCCGGCGTTGCCATGCACGCGAATGCGTCCGCCATGCATTTCCGCACCCAACCAATCGGCACAGTCGCCGTGAACGGTGATCTCACCACCGGTCATCTCCGCGCCGAGGTGCATCCCCGCGTTGCCTTCAACAACGACTCGGCCACTCTCCAGCTTATTGGCGATCAGTTTGACCTTGGACAAATCGCCTTGCCAACGCATTTCATTGTCGTCGGCGGCTGAGCCATGAACGTGGAAGAATTCGCCAAGCTCGACTTGCTTGTTGCCGCGTTGTATCGGCGTTTTCAGAATTTCGTCGTTGGCTTGGCGACAGACGCTCTTTAAAGAAATTGAGTCCACTTCGAGAGGTATCGAACTGGACTCTTTGAGTTCAATGACAAGCGGCATGGTTGATTTAGTTGCAAGAGAACGAGAAATCAGCCGCCAGTCGGCTTTCTCGTCCCATCAATAATCGCCACGCACTTCGTTCGCAAGTCCTTCGATGAATTTTCGTGCGGCAATGTATGCGGACGGACGCAGATCTTTCACGTGTGTTTGCAGACGTTCCAGCATTTGGTCGGTCAAATCGAGGATGTCTGACGTGTTCGCGGCCGATGTCAAAGCCCGTGCCTTGAATGCATCCTCAATTTCGGCACGCAACATCGCGTAGGCTGGGTCCATCAACGGTTCTGGCCATTTGATCGAGCCTTGCGACGGATCGAGTTGGCTTGGCGAGAGTGTTTCGGGTTCGCGAGGTTTCCGATTCCGCTGCCATTGCAGGCGTTCGGCTTTTCGCTTTTCATTTTTTTCTTCGCGAAATTGTTCCAACGCTTTTTGCTGTTGGATGTACATATTCGTGTAGTGCAGTTGGTTGTCGATATACTTCGTGCGTGCGTCTTCGTAGTTGATTGCTCCGGCGGTGGCATCTTTATACGCTTCGCCTGAGGCACGAATCATTTCGGCTTGCCCGAATTTTTGGTACATGCCCGGCGTGTAACCTGCGGCGCCACCATAGCCGTAAGGGAGACCGTAGCCACCGTAAAAACCGGGACGGAATATTTGGGCTTGCAATGGGGTTGTGGCAAGCCCAAGCAGGGCCAACCCCATCAGTGTTGCGAATCGAAACTTCATGGTTCTGTCCTCGATACTGGCTTCCACCATCCGTCGTGATGAGCCAAAGGAATGATTGTTTAAGCAGACTGACGGGAAAGATGGTAGAATCGGCATCCCAATTCCGTTTATAATCAGTCCTCAGACGAACTGAAATCCAAGCAGCAGTCAAAATCGCTCTATTATGATTATGGAAGTGATTCTTGTCAGGATCAAGCGCATCCCCGGTCAAAGCCGACAGAATAACCACATCGGTTGTTAGCTCGTATGCCGGGCTTGCAAAATTGGGCTTCAGCGAATTTCACGCACATTCGACGATTCTACTTCGGAGATAATCCATGACGCGACTTGTTTGGACGACCGTGTTTGCCAGCGTGGTGTGTCTGGCACCACCGCTCCAAGTTCAAGCGGCGGACGATTCGATCGCAGCGATCGAGAAAACCCTGACCGAAGGTGATCTGCAAGCACAGCGAAAAGCGGTTGCAAGTCTCTCGAAATTTGGTCCGTTGGCGGCTGAAGCCGTGCCAACACTGGTCGACAAACTGGCCGCCAGCGATGACCTTATTTTACGACACGAGATTATTCTCGTTCTGGGGCGAATTGGTCCACAGGCTTCCGCCGCTACGCCGGAATTGATCAAACAATTGGACTCCGATTCGTTGATCCTAAAATATGCCGCCATCGAAACGCTTCGGCATATCGGTCCTGAAGCCACGAAGGCATTGCCTGCCTTGCAAAAGTTGGTAGATACAAAGTTGCCCCTCATCCGGGTCTCCGCAGCCCGCGCCGTCGTTGCAATCAGTCAAGATGATGCCGACACCCCGCAAAAGGCGATTCGCGTTCTGATCAGTGGTTTGAAAGCCGGAAACGAAACCGTCCGCAGTGACGCCATGCGAGGGTTGGCCCTGGTCGGAAAGCCGGCTGTAAAACGAGTGGCCAAATTGCTGGAAAGCGATGATCCCGAAGTCGTCTTCAACGCCTGTGATGCATTGGCAGCAATCGGTGAACCCGCGCAAGCAGCCGCCGAGCCTCTGATGGCCGCTCTGGAGAACGACGATCCACGAGTCCAATGGCATGCAGCCCGAGCGTTGGGCATGATCGGCGCCAATGCCGATGCGGTCGTGCCAGCACTCGCAAAACTATTAGATTCCGAATCGGTTGCGGTTCGATCGAACACGTTGCAGGCTCTGGGCGCTTTCGGAGCAGACGCGGGTTCCGCTGTGGATGCGATTGCAGAGCGGCTGACTGATGACGAAGCGACCGTTCGGCTGTTGGCAGCTCGTTCGCTTTCAGCGATCGGTCCGGCAGCAAAGTCGGCTGTTCCTCAATTGGAAAAAGCCTTGGGCGATGATTCCGGTGTAGTCACGCTGAGTTCCGCTGATGCTTTGGGCCGAATTGGGGGCCCTGGTTTGGATGTGTTGGTCAAAAAACTTGACGATCCAAACTATCAGTTGCTTGCGGTCACAATCATTGCCAGCTTAGGCGAAGACGCAGCGGATTCCGTGCCCGCTTTGGTGAAGTTGCTCGGTTCGAAGAACGCTGCTGTCCAACGTGAAACACTCGTCGCGTTGGCGGCGATGGGAACAAAAGCGTCGGATGCGACCGAAGCGTTGGTTGAACTGTTGAAGTCCGACGACAACCCCGGTCGAGCCGGTGCCGCTTACGCCCTCGGCAAAATCGGTGCTGAGAAGGCGATTCCGGCTCTCAAAGAGACGGTCGAAGATGAGAATGAGAAAGTGCGATCTGCAAGTGCCTTCGCTTTGGTCTTGCTGGACGCCGAGAATCCCGAGTTCATCGAGCTCGCCGTACCACGCTTGATCGGCGGATTGTCTCGTGAGGACGCACTGGTTCGTCGTGAAGCTGCGATGGCTTTGGGACGCATCGGCGAACCGGCCAAAGTTGCTGTTCCCGAGTTGATCATTGCAGCAGACGACGCTGATCCAACCGTGCAAACTGAAGTCTTGGCGGCATTGGCACAAATGGGTGCGGCTGCGAAGCCGGCTCTGCCGACAGCCGTCAAGTTGCTCGAAGGTGACGATGCCCGCGTTTCCGCAACCGCTGCATACTTGCTCGGGAAACTTGGCGAAGATGGCCAAGAAGCCGTTCCCGCGTTGCAGAAGATGTTGCTCGAAGGCGATGAGTTGCAGAAGACGGTTTCGGCATGGGCTCTCTTGCAAATCAAGCCAGAACCGAAAGTCGTCGAGAAGGCCATTCCATTGTTGCTCAAGGCATTGAAGGGAGCCAACCCGAAAGCCCGGTTGGAAGCGGCAACGACATTGGGGCGAGTCGCCAAAGACAATATTGTTGTCAAAGATGCCCTCAAAGAATTGTTGCAGGATGAAGATGAAGAAGTTCGTGAAGCCGCGAAAGCTGCCTTGGAAGAACTCTAATCTGTTGACGGATCCGGTTGGCGAACGGGCCGGCCGGATCGCTTTTCTTGTCTGAATTGAAACTTCTCTTACGAACGACCTTCGATGAAAATTGCCTTGGCCTCGGACCACGCGGGATTCGAGTACAAACAGCGAATTTACCAAATGCTTACCGAAGCCGGGCACGAAGTGCGGGACTTTGGAACCGATTCCAACGATTCGGTGGACTATCCCGACTTCATTATTCCCGCCGCAAAAGCCGTCGCATCCGGGGAGTTCGATCGTGGCATCGTTCTGGGTGGTTCCGGCAACGGGGAAGCCATTGCAGCCAACCGTGTGCCGGGTGTTCGATGCGTGTTATGTTGGAACGTCGAAACCGCCAAACTTGGTCGACAGCACAACAACGCGAATTGTTTGTCGATCGGTCAACGAATGCTGACTTGGGAACTCACCGAGCAAATCATTCAGACCTGGCTAGAAACACCATTCGATGGCGGTCGACATCAACGACGGATTGAGAAACTCGATCAGGATTTGTAACAAACCACGTTCGAGACTGTGGGTTCAACACAGGAGCACACCGAAGGCATGACAACTCGCGACGCTGAAACGGCTCGGTTGCCGAATGGTGTCCACGTCATGACCAAACCGATCGGGCCGATTTGCAATCTGGATTGCGAATACTGCTACTACCTGCATAAAGAAGAGTTGTACCCGTCCGGCGAACGCTGGCGGATGACCGACGAAACGCTCCGCGAATACGTCCGTCAGTACATCGCCGCTCAGCCGGAAACTGCCTCCGAGATCACGTTCGCTTGGCAAGGCGGTGAACCGACTCTTCTGGGGCTCGAGTTTTTTCAACGAGCAGTCGCGTATCAACAGGAGTTCGCCCCGGCTCGCACGCGGATCGTCAACACGTTGCAAACCAACGGCGTGCTTTTGAATGACGATTGGTGTCAGTTCTTCCGCAAACACCATTTCTTGATCGGTCTTTCGATCGATGGCCCAGCGGAATTGCACGATCGCTACCGCTACGACAAGCAAGGCCAAGGCACATTCCACGCGGTCCTGAACGCGTTGAAACTGCTGCAACGGCACAACGTGGAATACAATGTCTTGGTCGTCGTGAACCGTGTGAATGGCGATTACGGCCGAAAGGTCTATACGTATCTGCGAGACAATGGGGTTCAATTTCTGCAATTCATTCCAATTGTGGAACGCCGCGGTGTGGGAGTGCATGCGGAACTGGAATTACCGATCACAAGCGAAGGCCCCAGTAATCCCTGGCAAGACCGTGTTAGCAGTCGGAGTGTGGCTCCGGAGCAGTTCGGTGATTTTTTGATTGCGGTTTTCGACGAATGGGTTCGCCGTGATGTCGGTCGGGTGTTTGTGCAGATTTTTGATCAAGCTTTGGCTGCATGGTCGGGGCATGAGCCGAGTTTGTGCGTGTTTCGCCGGCAATGCGGCGGAGCGCTCGCGATGGAGCACAACGGCGATTTGTTTAGTTGCGACCACTTTGTCGAACCTGAGTTTCGACTAGGCAACATTCATGAATTGCCGATTCTCGATCTCGCAGCTTCCGACCCCCAACGCAAATTCGGCGAGGCGAAAGAAACGACACTTCCGCAGTATTGTCGGGAGTGCGAAGTTCGCTTTATGTGTAATGGCGAATGTCCGAAGAATCGGTTTATCGAAACTCCCACCGGCGAAGCGGGATTGAATTACCTGTGTGCCGGTTATCGCAAGTTCTTCAATCACATTCGACCGGTGATGGAGCTGATGGCTGAGGAACTTCGGAACGGTCGTTCGCCGGCGAATGTCATGCACCAACGCCGGTCGAAATCCTCGCCGAAACAATCCTCGGCTCTGCAAACCCTTCGGAACACGCCGAGCGAGTCCGTCGGCCGAAACGCTCCCTGTCCGTGTGGTTCCGGGCGAAAGTACAAGAAATGTTGTTTGGCTCGCTGATACCGACTGTCAGTTTCATCGGTTCCCTGCTGACTGCCGGACCGACAGCATTGCCGAACGTGTCGGCCAGTCCATTACGAGTCGTCGAGTTGGCATCCGGTGAGCAGATCTCAGCGGAAGTTTTGGGAAGTGACGAACGGACACTTTCGCTACGATTGCGGGGCGGTTCTGTTGTTCAAGTGCCGAGGGAGTTCGTTTCGACAATTTCTCAACAACCCGGCTGGCGGGACGTGTTCTTCGAAGATTTCGAGAACGCAAGCAAGCTGCGAACTGTCGACGACCAACCACTTCCGCTGAAATCGATCGATTCAGGCTCCTCATCAACCGCGTGGGTTGCGAACGATCAAACTACCCGATGGGATTTCCGCTCGACAAAAGCGTTGACCGCCGGGCGGTTCTGCTGGACCACCCGACCCGTCTCGACTGGCTCAAATTCCGGAGAGGTGTCGCTGTCTTTTCAGGACGGCAATGTTGTGCGGCGTTTGAACCTCCGTTTCGATCAAGCCGGTCAATCCACAGTGACAACCGAGAATCTCCGTGTGGCGACGTATTCCGTCTCCCGATCCGTGAAACCCACTCGGTGGACCGTGATTTTCGGCGAACATGGTGTGCGACTGTTGGCGAATGATGTTGTCGTCGCTAATGGTAAGACATCAGGTGGCTCATTGGCTGCGATTGAGATGGAACTCGACGCCAATGCATCCGTCGGGTTCGACGATTTACTGCTCCAGTCACGCTGGCCGACCGATACCGACCAATCCGATTCCCCTGTGTCCGACAACGCTCAAGCTTCGATCACCCAGTTCGATGGCAGCCGACTCTACGGCGAAATTCTGCACGTGGGCAAACGGTCCATTCGATGGAAATTCGGTGAGCAACATGTGGTGACGCCATGGACCGATGTGCGAGCGGTCGGTTGGAACGGGCGGTCTGTCGAGCAAGAACATAAGTCTTACGCAGAAGCTAAAGTCACAGGAAAGTGGGGGCGTGTGCGGTTTCGGCCGTGGCAACTCGCTCCGGCAACCGCACCGGTGGACGAGTTGGAAGTTGCGATCCGAGCCAATAAGAAAGGCGTCTATTCCGTGGCTCATCCGATCCTGGGCCAGTTTTCCTGCCCGACCCAACAGGTGGCAACTGTGGAGCCTCTCTTCGATGGGACACGGCAGGTGTTACTGAATCACCGGATTCCGTTTGTGGGACCACGAACGCGTTGGGCGGAGAAGTTTCGTATTGCCAGGGTTGAACCGGCGGCGAAACAGTTTGTGCGATTGACCACAAGCGGCTTGGAGCCATCAGGACCGAACACGTTTCTTGGCAGCCGATATCTTCGTGAGTTGCGGAATGGTTCGATGACCACGCAGTTGTGGGTCAACGATCAGCGAGTTGCCGTGTTAAACGAATTTCTTTCGCGGCACCATTCCGAGACCGAAATTCGAGTTCCGATTCCCCACGGTATGGTTCAGTCCGGTGAAAACTCTTGGGAAATACGTCAGATTCCGCGATCCCCCAACGGAGCCGACTTTGATCGCTGCGTCATCGGACCAGTCTATTGGGAGTCTGAACCTGCCGAAGTCGCTCCATCGCAGTGAGCGTGTTCCATGACGAGTGGATTTTGGTCGCAGCGGGGGCTGTCTCGTGGTGATCGGAAAACAAAAGCTTTGAGATATCCACGGAAGCCTCAATCGCGGTCTAGCGGATGGTCATTTGGGGGAACAACCGTTCGTATGGGTAAACAGCTAGGAAGGTGTCAATTCTTGCGGGCAATGGCACTTTGATGCCAGCTTCTTCAAACCCGGCTCGCGCACCTTTGCTACGTTGCCATTCATCCTCCGTGATTTCGCCGTCGCGGTTGCGGTCCAAAACTTTAAAAACATACTGAGCTTCCTTTGCGCTCGGTTTGTCCTTTGGGGCGTCTGTCGATCGAGATGCCGGACCGTTCGGCGATGATGGACCCGCGTTGGAACTCGCGAGAAAATTGGACGCCATCGTTGTGGCATCGGTTTCCGTGACGGGAAATTTCTCGAAAATTTCCAACTCGCGTGGGGTGAGGAACGAATCGCGGTTAGCGTCGGCGAGGAAGAACTGGTTCAGTTCCGCCGGTTTCCACTGACGCCATTCATACAGAGCGATTTGCCCGTCGCCGTCGCTGTCGGCTTCCGAGTAGGCTTCCGCAAGATCGACGGTGACACGCGGCCGTTCTTCTTTTTCCTTGGAGGATTCCCCGCGACGGTCTGATGATCGACCGCGATCCGAACCGCCTCGGTCACCCCAACCGCCTCGGCCATATCCACCGCGGTTTCGATCGTCTCCACGACCCCGATCATATCCCCCGCGGTCCGATCCGCCACGATCGTATCCTCCACGGTCTGGTGGTCCACCTCGGCCGTAGCCGCGACCGCGATCCCCGTCATCGTCGCCACGACCGTAACCGCGACGGTCATCTCCGCCCCGTCCACCACCGGGGGGTCCACCTCCTGGAGGGCGGCCGAAACTCCCGTTCCGTCGCATCTCTTCCATCAACCGGGGGACGATTTCCGCGAAACGGTCTTTGCTGATCGGGAAACGTAGTCGTTCGTTTCTCAAGGCTTCTTGAAATGGCCCAGGGAGTCGGCTGGCTTCATTCTCATCAATTTCACCGTCGTTATTCGAGTCCATACGGTCTGCAATCCAACCGCCCGATGGACGTTGCGCGAAGACCAGCGACGTATTATCGATGACCAAAGCCAAAAGGAACAAGGGGGCCCAGGCCGAGAAATTTCTCAACATTGCTTTCGATCCCTATTTTCTGCGGTCGGATCAACTTTCTTTGGGGTTAAACACCTTAGGTTACAAAAACGGTCGGTGAAATCGATCTTTTTACCGTCCGATGAGCATTTTTCGGAAACGAAATTGCGTTGTCCGAGGAAACAGGGGTAACTGCCCGGATTTCACGTGGTGTTGCCTCTGGTGTGTGGCCAAACGGAAACAAATAGGTGCTGCCAACACGTTCCCACTATGTGGGGGAATTGGATCGAAAACTCGAACCAATCCCATCGTTCCGAGAGTTTCGTTGTGAGATCGAAAGAATTCATGCGTCAGAATGGGAATCGAACCGTCTTTGGTTACGAATCCTGATTGACCGAGAAGTTGATATTCGTTTGTCTATCGTAATTCGACAGGTTGTTATGTTAAACGCCAATTTCAGTTGCGAACGTTGTCTGCGAGGGTTCGTTTGCCTGGGGATGATGCTCGGCGGATTCTCGTCGATGGGGTTCGCGCAACAGGCGAGTTCGGATTCACAGGTCATTTCCTTCGAGGCAACCGGTGAAGCGAAGTCGGCTGGAAATGAACCGGCGATTTCCTTCCAACTCCAGAACGCCCCCTGGGAGTTTGTGCTGCGAGAATTCGGTCGCAAGGCCGGATACACCTTGCAGATGCTCGATATTCCCCCCGGGACACTAACCTACTCAGACAAAAAGACTTACGCACCGGAAGAAGCCCTCGATATCCTGCACGGATATTTATTGCAGGAAGGTTTCGTGATGGTCAAGCGGGACCGGTTTTTGGTGGTGTTGAATATCGATAAACGCCCGATTCCACCGAATTTAATTCCCAATGTCGCAGCGGAAGACTTGGAAAAACGCGGTCGCAACGAGTTGGTGAACGTTGTATTGCCGCTCCAAAATGCGGAAGCGGAAGATGTGGGTGAGGAAGTCGAAGCCCTGTTGGGGCCGCAAGGCAAGGTGGTGCCGCTACCGACCTCGAATGCGATTGTCGTCACCGATACCGCCGCAACATTGGTTCGCGTCCGTCGGCTTGTCGAAAATATTGCCGCCGGCGAAGAGGATTTGAAGTTCAAATCGTTTGGTCTCAAGCATATCAATGCCGAAGACGCCGCGTATTTGGTTCAGAGTCAATTGGGAGTTGGCACCGGCGTGACGAACGTGAGTGCCGCTCAGGAATACGACCGTTCGCGAGATTCCCGATATCGCGGTCCGTCGAGCAGTTCACGATCGTCTTCGTCTCAAACAGCGAAAGCCGGCACGCAAGTGACGCCGGATCTTCGCACGAACTCGCTGCTTGTGACGGCGACCACCGAGACGCTAGGTTTGGTCGAGGAAATGATTGCGAGCATCGATGTTGGGGAAAACGCCGATGGCCAAGCGTTTTCCGCCGGACGTGGCAAACCGTATTTGAAGGTTTATTCACTCGAAAGTGCGGACGCACGCGAAGTTGCAAAAACGTTGGATGCGGTTCGACCGGGAGTGGTGATCAACGAAGATGGTCGGGCCCGTCGCATTCACATCAAAGCGACGGAGTCGGAGCACAAGGAAATCGAGGAGATCATTCGGCAGCTCGACGGAGCTGGTGGGGGAACCCAACAAGTCGCGGTTATTCCGCTCGCGGACTTGGATCCGCTGGGGGCGGCTGCGACATTGCGTTCGCTGTTCGTTTCCGATGGCGATGCGGCTCCGATTATCGAGGCCGACACCTATGGCATGCGTTTGATGGTTCGCGGGACGTTCGACCAAGTGACGCAAGTGAAAACGCTGTTGGCTCAACTGGGTGAGGATGGAACCGGGCAATCGGCTGGAACCAGTCGTGGTGGCACGGTTCGCAACATCCCGCTGGGCGGTCGGAATGCTCAACGATTTGTCGATTTGTTGGAGCGGGAATGGTCTCGCTCGAAAAGCAGTTCTGTTCGGATCGTGGTGCCTTCGCGATCAGGTCCTATTGGCGATCGTTTGGTGCCGGGCCGTTCCACGATGCGTTCGGATGACGAATCATTGGACGATATTCAGTCCCGACGTCGCAAATCGGATACTGTCTCGCCTCGCAAACGTCCTACTCAAGATGAGTTGCTGCCCGTGAATTTTCAGGACACCCCTGCGAAAGCCGAGTCCACAGCAGAGCCGGCGAAGGGGCCGGCGGAGATCGTGGTTTATGCGGATGGCATGTTGAGTTTCAACGGGGAAACAGTCACTGCGATTGATGAACTCAAAACGTCGCTACAAAACTGGCAGTCCCGCTCGGGCGATGCCAAAGTTCGAGTGGTTGTCGATCCGAAAGCCCCTGCTCCGGCGTTGTCGGCTGTGTTCGCGACGGCTCAGGAGGCTGGTAGCGAAATCGATCTTCGCTCGGAGAAAACGACGCCGCCCGAACCCGCTGTGAGTCCGAAAGAAACCGTGACGGTGTCCTCGGAACAACCCACCGAGCCACCTACGGAATCGGCTCGTGAAACCGAAGCAACCGATGACGCGAAAGACGATGTCACGGTGATCGTCCGGGACGATCAGTTGGTGCTTCTCTCCGACAATGAAGACGCCTTGGATCAAATGGAAGAAATGATCGGAGATTTGGCCCAAGCTGTGCCGCCGGAAACGACTTGGACGGTGTTTTATCTCCGTGTGGCTGATGCGACCACGACTGCCGCAATGCTCGAACAACTCTTTCCAAGCAGCAGCATCGGCACCGCGGCCATTGCCGGTGAGCAATCGTTGATGGGGTCACTCACCGGCGGATTGTCGTCGCTCGGCGGTGGTTTGATGGACATGGCTGGTCTTTCCGGTCTGGGTGGGCCACAGACGCTGCGAATCATTCCCGATCTGCGTTCGAATTCGTTGTTTGTCACCGGTCCGACGGGGCAAGTTCGCGATGTCGAACAAATGCTCAAAATCCTCGACTCCGATGAAGTCCCGGAAAGCCTGCGTGAACGGTTGCCGCGGATGATTCCTGTCGATCATGCCAGTGTGACCGAAGTGGCCGAGATTTTGAAAGAGGTCTACAAGGACTACCTCGAAGACCCCAACGCACGGAACAACGGCCGAAACAACCCATTGGCGATGATGATGGGCGGTGGTGGTCGTAGTAGCGGCGGAAGTTCGAGTCCTGGCATTCGTATGACAATTGGTGTCGATGCCCGGACCAGTACTCTGGTCGTCTCTGCGAACGATACGTTGTTCCGACAGGTGGAAGCGTTGGTCGAAGAACTCGACAACTCCGCATTCGAAGCCCACGAGACGATTCGTGTGGTCCCAGTGGGCGAGGCAGATGCGGCCATCGTGCAGGCTGCCTTGACGTCACTCATTCCGAGTGTGAAGGTGAGTACAACGAATTCCGGTGCCAAACCGTCGTCGCCCTCAAGCAACAGTTCCAACGATAGCAACCGGGACGACAACGTGCGGCAGTTCTTCGAGCAACGAATGCGGGAACGAGCCGCCGAGCAAAGTCGGGGAGGTTCGACCCGTGGTGGAGCACCCAGCGGTGGCCGATCGGGTTTCCCGTTTGGCGGCGGAGATCGCGGCGGGAGTAGTCGTCGCGGCTTTGGCGGTGGCGGTTCGTCACGACGCGGACGATAATTGAATCCCAACAAAATCGGAGTCAAACTGGATATATCAAGCTTCAACAACACAAATCATTCGCAATGCCGGGTTCTCTAAGTGGACTCGGCATGAATGGGTTTCTGATAAACGATTGAGTTAGACTGACATGGACATTGGTGATCTTCTCCTTTCCCGCGGTTTGCTGGATCGGCAGCAATTGGACTTGGCTCGGTCGGAAGCGAACGGTCGCCGTGTCGATCAGGCTGCCGTCGCGATGCAACTCGTGCCGGAAGATCGAATGTTGCAGACCTTGGCTGAAGAGTTCGGCATGCAATATGTCGAACTCAAAGATGTCGAGATCGATCCGGAATTGCTGTCGCAGTTTCCGACATCCGTCGTGTTTCGGCACGGTTTGCTACCGCTTTCTCGCGAGAATGGAACCGTCACGGTTGCCACGAGTGATCCGTTCGATTTGGAAGCCCTCGATGAACTCAGCGCGGCCAGCGGATTCCGGCTCGACCCGGTGTTGGCTCGGCATGACGACGTTCAAGAGTTGATCAAGTCGAATCTCGGTGTCGGCGGCGACACCATCAACGAGTTGGTCGCCCGACGTGGCGATGAAGTTGAGTTCCTCGAAGAATTACCGGAGAACGCGGGCGAACTTGCCGAAGCTGCACAGGAAGCGTCGGTTATTCGATTGGTGAACGAAGTGCTCGTTGAAGCACTCGACCAGAAGGCGAGCGACATTCACATCGAACCAAACGAGAAAGGGCTCACGGTTCGGTATCGGGTCGATGGTTTGTTGCGTGTTCAGCCGGTGCCGCCGGAGATCAACCACTTTTACTCGGCGATCGTCACGCGACTGAAGATCATGAGTCGTCTGAACATCGCGGAGAAACGGTTGCCGCAGGACGGGCGGATCAACATGCGGGCTCGCGGTCGGGAAGTCGACGTGCGTGTTTCGATTATTCCGATGCTCTACGGCGAAGGTGTCGTGATGCGTTTGCTCGACAAAGAGCGAATGAACTTCAACCTCGATAACGTCGGCATGCCGGAAAAAACTCTGGCCACGTTTAAGGAGTTGATCGAAGCCCCGCACGGGATCGTTTTGGTGACGGGGCCAACCGGGAGCGGGAAAACTTCGACGTTGTATAGCGCTCTGAGTTCGATCAAGAACCCGACCACGAAGATCATCACCGTCGAAGACCCGGTCGAGTACCACACCAACGGAATCAGCCAGATTCAGGTGCACTCGAAAATCGGGCTGACATTCGCGGCGGGACTGCGAAGTATTCTTCGACATGACCCGGATGTGGTGTTGATCGGGGAAATCCGTGACGGCGAAACGGCTCAGAGTGCGATTCAAGCTGCTCTAACTGGGCACTTGGTGTTCAGCACGCTGCACACGAACGATGCACCGGGGGCATTTACGCGGCTGATCGACATGGGGGTGGAACCGTATCTGGTGGCGAGTACGGTCGAAGGTGTGCTCGCCCAGCGTTTGTTGCGGCGGTTGTGCCCGAAGTGCAAAGAACTTTACACTCCTCATAAGACAGAACTTCCCCCCGATTGGCCCACCGAACCCGACACGCAAGTGTATCGCCCCAAAGGATGCCGAGACTGCCGTGAAACTGGGTATTCCGGACGAACCGGGATCTTCGAACTCTTGAAAACCGACCCTGCAATCCAAAAACTATGTATTGAACACGCCAGTGCCGGACAGATTCGCGACTACGGATTGCGAAATGGTCTGACGACACTTCGGCAAAGCGGCTGGGAACAAGTTCTGGCCGGCGTGACCAGTATTGAAGAAGTCCTCCGAATTACCAAGGGCGATTATTTGTCCTCCTAATTGTATTCCCCGAAGTTGTATCCCTCCCCTGATTCGCCTGCGTTGAACCGTTTGCCACGGATTTTTTGTCTTTTCCTACGCTGCTCATCATGCCTGATTTTCAATACACCGCTCGCGAGCTTTCCGGCAAACAAGTGTCCGGCGTGTTGAGCGCGGGCAACGAGCAAGAAGCACTCGGAATGTTGGCGTCCATGAGCCTGTTTCCGGTCAATGTGCAAGCGAAACAGCAAATCGTGGGCATCGGCGGTCGCGTGGGCGCGCGGCAGCTCGCAACTTTCTTCACGCAATTGGCCGACTTGCTGCACTCCGGCGTGCCGTTGTTGCGATCGTTGGAACTCTTGGAACGGCAAACGACGAAACCAGCGTTCAAGCGTGTGTTGGTCGATATCCGTGAACAAGTGGCCGAGGGGACGCGGCTCGCGGATGCGATGAAGAAACACCCGAAAACCTTCGGCGATTTGGCTGTCAGTATGGTGACGGCAGGTGAAGAAGGTGGGTTCATGGAGGACGTGCTCAAGCGGATTGCGTCCTTCACGGAGCATCAGGAAGAACTCAAGAGCCGCGTGGTCGGTGCAATGGTCTATCCGCTGTTTCTTGTCGTACTCGGCGGAGGAATCGTGGCGGCCATGCTGACGTTCTTCGTACCGAAGTTCGCGCCGATCTTCGAACGCATGTCGGATCGTGGTGGGCTTCCATGGGCAACAACGGCCTTGCTCAATACAAGTGACGCCGTGCAGTCATATGGCTTGCTAATTCTGCTGTTGATTGCGGGACTTATCTACGGTCTGAAGAAATGGGCCGAAACACCGGATGGCCGAATGAAAGTCGATCGCTTTCGTCTGAATGCACCCGGCATGGGGCCGATCGTGCGAAGCTTAGCGGTCGCCCGATTCTGCCGCATCTTGGGAACACTGCTTCACAACGGCGTGCCGATTCTGCAATCCTTGCGAATTGCCAAAGACGCCGCCGGCAACAAAGTTCTGAGTCATGCCATTGGTGACGCCGCCGAGAATATTTCCGCCGGGAAGTCGCTTGCGGTTCCGCTTCGGGCCAGTGGAGAGTTCTCGACCGAAACCGTCGAAATGATCGCCGTCGGTGAGGAAGCCAACAATTTGGAACAAGTCTTGATCGACATCGCCGAGACGATGGAACGGCATACGAATCGAAAATTGGAAATGTTCGTGCGGTTGCTCGAACCGCTGATGCTGCTGTTTATGGCGGGACTTGTGTTATTTGTAGTTGCCGGGCTGATGCTTCCCATTTTGCAAAGCTCTGGCATCTTTTAGGGTCCGCAGTGGATATGAAAACCTGATGATGACGCACTTCCGCCACACGAGACCGACTTGTTGCAGAGTCATTATTGTTTGGAAGTGAATCAATCAATTAGTCAGATGCGTCGCGACGCATCACAACTTTGAACACGTTTGGAATGGTGCGTCGCGAAGCACCCTATGAGATGGAAATTCGAGGAGACATCATGAAAGTTCAACGGAGACAACAACGCCGACGCCGGCTCGCATTCACCTTGATCGAAGTGCTGTTGGTGCTGGCAATTCTCGGTGTGATCGCGGCGATGGTCGTGCCGAACATTCTTGGTCGGCAAGAAGAGTCCTACATCAAAGTGACTCGGCAGAGCATCAATGGTGTCGAACAAGCCGCGAAGACGTATCGTGCTGATCACGATGCCGCTTGGCCAGAGAGCATCAGCGTGCTCGTCGAGCCCGAAGTTGTGAACGGCAAACAACGCGAGCCGTACTTAGAAAAAACACCGGTCGATGCCTGGGGCAGCCCGATTCAGTACGAATATCAATCGGGTGAACTCAAACCGCGTGTGTGGTCTTGGGGGCCGAACAAACAAGACGGTGGCGGCGATGACATCTCCAACACCGACGAACAAGATCAGAATTTGTAGAGCTTGTGATGGCTTCGCGTTCCATTTTCAATCCGGTTCAAACTACGCAACGCCAACAGGGTTTCACGCTTGTGGAAGTCTTGTTGGTGTTGGTTGTGTTGACGGTTTTGCTGGGGCTGGCGTGGCCATCGCTGGATCGCATGTTCGCTCGCAACGCGATGCAAAGTGCGACCGAAACTCTACGATCGGACCTCATTCGTTGCCGACTCGAAGCGATTGATGACGAATTGATCTACGAGTTTCGTTACGAACCTAGCGGTCAGAAGTATCTCGTTATTCCCCACGAACAACCGCTGGGCACGGATCCGGAAGCTCCGGTGTCTGGAGACGATGGACTCAAACGCATTGCAGGGGAGATGGACGAGGCATTCCGTTTTGAGAAGCAGTCGGATGTGGCATTCACAGTCGATCAGCAATTTCCGTCACCCGCGGAATGGCAACTTGCCGGTTTGCCGTTAGCCATGGAATGGAGTTCTGTTGGTTGGTCACAACCGATTTTGTTCTACCCCAATGGGTCGGCGATGTCCTCGCAATTTGAAATCCATCACGAAGATGGTGAAATCATGCGGGTTTCGATTCGGGATTTAACCGGGGCGGTTTCCATCGTCTCAAAACGAGCGGAGGATGCGTTATGAGAACGACGCATCCTCCGTCTCGCACGACGAGCAACCGTTTCGGGCTATCATTGTTGGAAGTCATGTTGGCGGTTTCGATCTTTACGATGTCGATGGCGGCGATTTACCAGTTGATTGCCATCGGTTACCGGAACACGATCGATTCCCGCTTGCAAACGCAGGCGATTGTGCGTGCGGAATCGAAGATATCGGAAGTCATTGCAAACGCCGATCTCATGCAGACGACCGCCGCCAGCCCGTTCGAGGAAGACGCATCCACTTCGATTTCGGGAACATGGACGTGGAGTTTGACCGTCTCACCTTGGGAGGTGGACGCAACAATGGTCAACCTGGAACTCACGACACAATACGAAACGGCCGACGGCACACCCGCCGCTGTATTTACGCTCCGCCGATTGGTCCGTGACCCGCAAGCCATCGCGGACCTCCAAGCCGAGCAGGAAGCTGCACTCTCCGAATTGTAAGAACCGAAGCCGTGCGAAAAGTTCGTTCACAATCTCATCCTCGCGGATACACGCTCCTCGAATTGCTCTTGGCCTTGGGGCTTAGCGGCATTTTGATGGTGGCGGTGTATGCGTCGTTGTCGCATTACTGGCGGCTTTCGACCGTCGGGAAGATCGATACCGAACGGATGCAATTGGCTCGCAGTTTGGTTCGACGAATGACGATTGATATCCGCTCAATCGTCGATCAACCGGAAGAGGAAGAAAATGTCGCCACCGACGAGGAAGAATCTGACGAGGACACCGTGACCGTCACTATGGACGATGCCGCTTCCACTCTCACGGTGACAGCGCGTCTTGTGGGGACAGCCGATTCTTTGACGTTGGTGGCAGTACGGCCAACTCGTAATCGCGTGATGATGGCCTCAGCCGAAGAACTGGCCACTCAGGACAGCCAAAGCGATCTGCGGCGGATCACATATTCGTTTGGCGGTGGATCGGCGACCGACTCGTCGGGGGTTTACTTTTCGAACGTCGATCAACGCGAAGCCGAGTGGGCGGAATTGCAGGGCGTGGCGATGACGGATGTGCCTGTCGATTTGTTGGCACCGGAAGTCATCAGCATGCAGTTCCAATATCTCGATGGAAATACCAACACGTGGATGGATGATTGGCATAGCATTGAGTATGGCGGTTTGCCGCGGGCGATTCGTGTCTCGATGCAGTTCGCACCCGCGTCGGCCGCCGATTCGGAAATCTTGGCGACATCCCGCACGAGCCCGACGACCGAATTCGTGCACTTCACCATCGATTTGCCAGCAGCGTCCTTACCGGAGGCGTTGTAATGAATTCGATTCGTATCTCATCAACACGAAATCGCCCATCTCGCCGAGGGATTGTGCTGCCGATGGTGTTGGTGGTGATCGTGGTGGTCTCCCTGGGGGCATACACGTTCAACGAGCAAATGCTTGCGGAGAAAGAAGCCACCGTGCTCTATGCGCGGGACGTGCAGTCGCGATCGTTTGCACTCTCGGGAATCGAATACGCCGCTAGTATGCTCACAGTTCGTGAGGCTGTGGGCGTCGAGAACCTGTACCACGACCCCACGCGGTTTCAGCAAATTCTGTTGCCGTCCGAATTGGCTCGTGGTCAGGGGCGATTCAGTATTGTCGCGCCGGTGGAAACGCAAACAAGTTCGATGGGGCTTCGGTTTGGCTTGCGGAACGAGTCGGCAAAATTGAATCTGAACTTCCTCGCTACGATCGAACCGGGTGAAGCATCCAACGAGTCGATGGTTTCGTATTTGGACGAATCCTCCGATGAACCGCCGGATCCGGAAGCGGAAGTGCGGATGATGCTCACCGGTGGGCCGGAAGAACTCATCATGACGGCAACGCAGGCGGACATCATTCTCGACTTCATCGACGCCGAGGAGCCTGCCCTGCCCCGGATGTACGGTCGCGAAGATGACCTCAACAAGAATGCCGCATTGACGTCGCTCGATGAACTTCTCAGTCTGCCGGAAGTGACTCGGTTTGATCTGTATGGCGAAGATCTCAATCGCAACGGTCGGCTCGATGTGGGAGAAGACCTCGACGGCGACGGGGTATTGCGGTTGGGGTGGGATGCGTATCTGACTGTCGATAGCCGAGAATCGAACTTGCGTTTCGATGGTTCGCCGCGAATCAATCTTAACCAGAGTTTGTTGACCGAACTTTACGATGAAATCGCCACAGAGTTCGAGGAGGATGTGGCGAAGTTTGTGGTGGCGTATCGGATGAACGGACCGGTTGAAGATGTTGGCGACGATCTTTCGGGAAATAGCAATCCGAATGCGGAGGATTCCGGAAATTTCCTGACTCGATTGGCGAGCGGGATTGCGAAGTCTTCGTCGATGGGCGGCGGTGTCGAGGGAGCGGTCACACGTGGTGGGATGGATCTGTCAAAGGGGGCCAGTCAGAAAATCGTCTCACTGTATGACCTGATTGGGACACAAGTGGATGTCGAAATCGACGGCAGCCCCACGACACTCGATAGCCCATGGACGGACGCACCGGCCGATATGCAACAATACCTGCCGGAGTTGATGGACGTGTTCGCATTGTCCGACGAAACGACGATTCCAGGTCGAGTGAACATCAACGAGGCCTGCTATGAAACGCTCATTGGTTTGCCGGGGATGACGACGAACTTGGCAAACACGATTGTGTCGTCGCAACCGTTCGATTCCACCGGGGCCCCGTCGGCGGATTTGGTGGCTCGCAAAGCGACGACCGGTTGGTTGGTCATGGATGGCCTGGTCAGTCTGAGCGAAATGCGGGCATTGGATCAATACGTGACGACTCGCGGAGACGTCTTTCGAGCCCAAGCGGTTGGGCATTTCGACGAGGGCGGCCCACACGTTCGGATGGAAGCTCTCATTGATGCCTCCACGATGCCTCCTCAAATTCGCCGAATTGTCGATTTGACGGATCTCGGGCGAGCATACACACAGGCGGAACTATTGCCAGGAATGGCTCCTTAGTCTTCAGGAAACTTTTGAATCGCAACGCAGCTGCGAACAGGAAAGCCGATCGATGGCAGATATTTTAGCGATTGGGTGGGACGAGCGACGGCTGATCGTTCTCGACGCCGATTCAACCAAGCAAGGCGTTGCCGTTCGTCGGTCGTTCGAGTTGGAATGGCCGGAAGACATCGCACCCTCAGAGCAACCGAATGAAGCCGGGCGTTGGCTGAAAGAATCATTTGAGAAGCTGGGGTTGGCCGGTCGAACGGTCGTCCTCGGTTTGCCTCGAAGCGATTACGTCACGCGACGGCTGGAGGTTCCCGATGCCCCCGACGAGGAACTTCCGAACCTGGTCCGATTCCAGGCGGCCGCGAAAACCGCCACTTCGCTGGATCAACTTCGACTCGATTTCCTGCCCATCGCGAAGATCGGTGAGCAAGCCAGCCGCGATGTGTTGCTGTTCACGATTCCACGCGGACGACTAGATGCCCTCTCACGATTGTTTGCGGCGAGTGAACTGACGGTTTCGGGAATTGCCCCCGCGGTCGTGGGCTTATCGGAGATGGTGGCTCATGCACAGGTGGAAACGCAATCCCCGGAAACGGTGGTGCTTGCGGTCTCCGTGCATCAACATGGTGGTGAGGCGGCGGTTTTGTATCGCGGGCACTTATTGCTCACTCACGCGTTTCGTTTGTCCGAGGGGGAAAACAGCGTTTCCGTGGTGGTCCCGGAAATTCGTCGGGCATTGGTGACGTTGCGAAGTCACTGGCCAACCCTGCAAGTGGAACGCACTTGGTTGAATACCGACACTTCGTACGAGGAATTACAAGCGGCTTTGGCGAACGCAGTTCGCACCGATGTATTGCGGTTGGAGCCGTCTCGGGTGCCGTCGGTCTCACTGGACGCGAGTGTCCAAGACAGTTTCTCGTCCCACATGCTCAGCCCGCTTGGGTTGTTGTTGCAGAAGAACCGTTGTCTGGCGGACACGCTGGATTTCTTGCACCCGCGTCAGCCAAGGGCACGCCGCGATCCGAAACGCACTCGAATGCTGGCAATCGCCGCAGGTGTGGTCGTGGTGTTCGGGATCGGTTATTTTCTGCGATCGAATGCGGTGTCGCGTTTGGATGAGCAAATCCAGACGGTCGCGGCTCAAATTGACGAAGCTGACGATTTCATCGACGACCGGGAAGAGTCGTTGACATCCGCCGCGGATGTGGATGCATGGTTGGTGAAAAGTGTCCGGCCGCTCGAACGATTTGCGGAGTTTGAAACCGCTTCACCGGGTCGCGACCGTGTCGTTGTGCAAACCTGGCAAGCGACAGCGGAACCACGCGGGGCACGGGCTCAGATTTCCGGCGTTGCACTGGCGAAAGAGGACTCTGATCGTCGGGATTTGCTGCGGGAACTTGCGGCACAAGGTTACGATGTTCATGCGACTCGTGTCGAAGATTCCGAAGAGGGCGGGTACCGCTTTCGAGTGCCGCTCGATATGGAACGGCCATTGGATGGACCACCCACAAAATAAACGAATCGCACTCAGCCATCTCGTTCCCCGCACCAACTTTTGAAATTGACATCAAACCGGATTTGTCATCATGCAAACTCGTGAAAAACGATTAGCTCTGATCCTCGGCGGAGTGCTGGGCTTGTGGGTCGTGTGGAGTTTCGTTGGCAGTTGGATCATGGGGCCGTTGGACGAGCGTCGCAATCGTTTGGTGAGTTTGGAGTCGGAGTTCGACAAACTCGACAGCAAACGTGACCAGATTTTCGCCGCGATGGAGCAACTCTCCGGATGGCGACGGCAAAGTTTGCCACCGGATGTGGGCAACGATGACCGTCCGACCGCATTGACGGCCCAACGATTGTATCACGACTGGTTGACCGATCTTGCCACGCAAAGCGGCTTAGAAGATGTGCGAGTCACACCGGGGCCGATTCGTCCATCGCGAGACGTTTACCTTTCGGTTCAAGTGATCTTGGAAGCCAACGCACGTTTCCCGGAGTTCACGAGCTTCATGGCCAAGTTCGAAGGCACGGAGTTGTTACATCATGTGCAAGAACTTCGTGTGGATGGTCAAGCCGAAATGGGCAACCCACTCCTCAAGATTCGTTTGGTCGCCGAAGGTGTGGTCATTCAGGATGCCCTGACTCGCAGCCAATTGTTTCCTGAAGCCCAACTGAGCGAACCGTTAACCGCTGAGTCGGAAACGATCGTGGTGGATGAGGCTGTCGGCTTTCCCGAGAGCAGCGGATTCCGTATCCGCGTTGGTGACGAATTGATGACGGTCCAAAAGACATCCGGTCCGCGTTGGACCGTGCGACGGGGGGCCTTCGGCAGCCAAGCGGCCGCACATCCTGCCAACACAGTCGTGGATTTGGGGTTACGAAATCCGCTCAGCGAGCGATACAAAGCGGACCCGGTGTTTGAACCGAGAGAGATGGCAAATCTGTTCTCGAAACCCCTGCCCGACCGCGAATATCGACCACGTTTGATCGGCCCAAGTTCGCTGATGGTGACTCGTGGAGAACCGGTGAAGTTTACCGTCGAAACTCGGGATTTCGATCCGACACCGGGACCGCTTCGGGTCACGATTGATGGTGAAACTCCGGCGGGGCTTGAGTTCAACGACAAAACCGGGGAAGTCATTTGGGAAACCAACGAAGAAACGCCAGCGAAAACGTATCCCATTCAGTTTGTGGCGAAGTACTCCGCGACCGAGAACCCCATCGTTGAACTGCCGGTCGAAATCATCTTGAAGGAAAAGAATTCCGCACCGGAAGTTCAGCCGGTCGCGAAGCAAACTGTTTTTCACGGGCGGACACTTCTTGTCTCTCCACAAGCCAAGGATGACGGTGGTCGCGATCAACTCACATGGTCATTACAAGAAGGAGCACCCGCTGGTGTTGAAGTCGATCCGATGACCGGCACAGTGGTTTGGACACCGGACGCTTCGATTCCCGCGACCGAGTACAACATCGGCTTGCGAGTGAGTGATGGCGGTGATCCATCGCTATCCACCGACGTGGTTGTTCCCGTGAGCGTGGAAGGTGATTCCGCCGGGAACACACGGTTTATCGGTGCGGTTGGTGACAGCAAAGGTGCGGAAGCTTGGTTCTACGATCAGTGGAACAACAAAGAGTTTATCGTCGAAGTCAACGAGGAATTCACCGCGTCTGAATTGACCGTCACCGTGAAGGAAATCGGTGAGGGGTGGTTGGACCTGGATGTGAATGGTACACTCCACCGTTTGAAATTGGGGCAGTTTCTCCGTGAGATGATTGCCCTGGAGTCATCTCCAGAGTCGACACCCGCGGACGGTCCAGCACGTGCTGAGGATCCGCCTGAAAACGCGGAGTGAATGCGAATGGCGAAGGGACGCACTGTGATGCGGTTGATGCTGATGCGGCACGGGGAAGCAGCGTATTCGGCACCAACCGATGCCCAACGTCCCCTCACGATGGCGGGAGCGTTACGTTCCTTGCGGACCGGCCAATGGATGGCACAAACAGGGATTGGTCCCGGTTTGGTCCTTCATAGCCCCCTACTCCGTGCACGGCAGACGGCCGAGCAACTTGTCGAAGGCTTGGCGACATCTCTCACAGCGGATGCTGAAAGAGAGTGGTTAGGGCCAGGTCTCTCCGAAGATGCGTTGCTGCAAACTGCTCGGGAGCAAGCGAGTACCGCGTCCGTTGCTGAATCATCTTTGCTCGTCGTCGGACATCAGCCACAGATTAGCGTGGTGGCCGGACGGTTGGTGAATGGTGGTTCCATCCTGTTCGAACCCGGTACGGTTGCGTGTATCCAGTTTTCGGGCAAAATTGCCGCAGAACGGGGACGGCTCGAATGGGTGCTGAGTCCGTATTTCTTCTCCGATGCGAATAACGTGGAATAATTTGCATTCATGTGGACATTGGGAATTGAAACCTCTGGGCGTGCAGGCAGTGTGGCTCTGCTGCGTGAGAGTGAGTTGGTCGGCGAGCGGATCTTGGATCGGACCGGGCGGCGTCATGCACAGACTCTCCTGGCGGAAATCGACGGGCTTCTCCGCGACAATGAATTAGCCGCGACCGATATTCACACCATCGCCGTGAGTGCCGGCCCTGGTAGTTTCACCGGGTTGCGGGTGGGAATCGTCTGTGCCAAAACATTCGCGTTCGCAACCGGATGCCACTTATCCGCTGTGAACACCTTCCAAGCAGTGGCCGAGAACAGCCCTGAGGATGTGGCCGAGTTGTTCGTCATCGCAGATGCACAACGCCAAGATGTATTCGTCGGACATTTTCGCCGAACTGAGGGCTCATTTGTGTCGCAAGGGGACATCGAAATACAGCCCGCAGCCGAGTGGTGTGCTGATCGAAATCAATCGGATGTCCTGAGTGGACCGGGCGTCCGGAAGTGGTCCGAACAGTTGGATCCCATCTGCCAAGTGCTGCCGGAGTCGCATTTCGATCCGCAAGCTCGCGTGGTCGCTGCTCTCGGTGCCAAACGAACGGCAGCGGGAGAATTTGACGATCCCTGGTCACTTGAACCGCTCTATCTCCGACGCAGTTCTGCGGAAGATCGCTGGCTGGCTCGCTCGAAAACATAACGCGTGTTGAGACGGTCTGTACGATTTCGATGCCGTGTTTCCCAGGGAAAACACCGTGTCGATGGCTATCCAACTACGACTCTCGGCAGTTAGGTTCGAACAGATTCTCTGGCCAATTCGTGCCCAAAATCGCCGCTGACCCTGCTGCTTTGAAAGTCGAGCGACAACGGTGAAAAGCGTTGGCGCACTTGAGATGAGTTTCCAATGCGTTAAACTAATCCACAACCGGGTTCTGATGGAACAGACCATTCGCGGGTGAATGTTCACCTTGAGGATGGCGGATTTTGCAAGGAAGAACGCTGATGGAGTCAGGAAATTCTCATTCCGAGAATCGGAAATCGATCCGCACTTCAACCGACTGGAACTCAGACACTCACAGCGGTGACACCATGGTCACCCAACCATGGGACGCTCCTTGGGCTGGAACACTGGTTGATGAACTCTCTGAGTACGTGGCGTTGCTCAGTCCCGACGGTGCCATCTTGGAGGCTAATCAATCGCTCCTGCGGAATTGCCGGTTGGACCGCAGCAAAATCCAAGGCCGACTGTTTTGGGAACTTCGCTGGTGGCAAGTCTGCCGCGATACCCACAAAAAACTTCGTCGTGCGATTCGTGAAGCCTCGGGCGGCCGACAAGTCCGATATGAGGCGGATGTCTGCAATCCTGCGAAGGAGAAGAGTCAACTCACGTTGGATCTGTCCATCCGACCGCTCCGTGACAGCGATGGCCAAATCGTTCGCTTGTTGTTGGAAGCACGCGACATCACCGAGCGGAAACAAGCGGAACGCGAAGTCGAGCGGAAGACAGAAGAACGCCGCGTCCTCTACGAACAGCTGAAAGAATTCGACCAACTCAAGACGCAGTTCTTCGCCAATGTTAGCCACGAGCTACGAACCCCATTGACGTTAATCCTTGGGCCGGTTCGCAATTGGTTGTCGAACAAATCGCTCTCTCAGAAGCAACGCCGCGAATTGCAAATCGTCGAACGCAATGCTGGATTGCTGCTGAAACGGGTCAATAATTTGTTGGACCTGTCGAAGCTTGAAGCCGAAGCAATGGTCCTGAGTTACCAGGAGTGTGATTTCGCCTGTGTGGCTCGATTTGTGGCGTCTCATTTCGAGGGATTGGCCGAGGAACGCGACATCGATTTTGTGATCGAGACACCGGATCAACTGCCGGGCCAAGTCGATCCTGAGAAAATTCAACGCGTGTTGCTGAACCTGCTTTCCAACGCGTTCAAGTTTACTCCCGACGGCGGAACCATCGTGTTTTCGCTGCATCAGACACCGGAAGGCGCGGTGTTTTCCGTTCAAGATTCCGGAATCGGAATTTCACCCCAGCAGCGGACACGGATTTTCGAGCGATTTCGACAGGTCGATTGTGGCGTGAACCGGAACGTCGGCGGCACCGGATTGGGGCTGTCGATCGTGAAAGAATTTATCACCCTGCATCGCGGAAAAGTGCGGGTTGATGAGGCACCTGGCGGCGGAGCGGTTTTCTTCGTCGAAGTCCCATTGCGGGCCCCACGTGATGTCAAAGTGACACCGGCCAACCGTCATTCGGTGACAGCGACGGACCTCGGGAAAACAACGATTGAGGAACTACGGACGTATCGGCGACCCCGTTCGCGACGGTTGCCGGTCTGTCAGGCAGATGCCCCGTTGATTCTGGTGATCGAAGATAACCCGGATATGAACAGCTTCCTCGCGGAGACAATTTCCGAGGAGTACCGGGTTGCGACGGCATTTGATGGTCACGAGGGATTGCAAAAGGCGTTGCAGCTTCGGCCGGATTTAATCCTGACTGACATGATGATGCCCCGCATGAGTGGCGAGGAGTTTGTCCGAGAGGTCCGCTGTCGACCAGAAATGGAAGGCGTGCCGATCGTGTTGCTTACCGCACGCGCGGACAACAATCTGCACGTCAAACTGCTCAATGAAGGCGTGATGAGCTATCTCAACAAACCGTTCTCGGCGGAGGAACTGCGGGCGAAAGTTCGTCGGCTGATCACGGAACATCGACGCAGTCAGGCGTCGTTGCGAAAAGCGTACTCTCTGCTTCACGCGGTGACGGAAGGCATCGGCGATGCGGTGTTCGTCAAGGACACTAAAGGGCGGTATTTGATGATCAATTCCGCCGGCGCTCGCAACATGAACCGCCAGAAGGACAAGATCCTCGGGCAAACCGATGACAAGTTCTTCACGCCGGAAGTGGTTCGTACGATTCGGGAAATCGACCAGGCGGTCATCGCGACGGGAGAACCGCATAGTTGGGAACAAGAACGAATTATTGATGGCAAGAAGCAACTTTTTCACATCACGAAACTTCCCCATCGCGATGAGAGTGGAAAGATCAGCGGTGTCATGGGGATCGCCCGTGACATCACGGCTCCGAAAAAGGCCGAAAGTGAACTCCGCGAGGCGAAAGAGTTAGCCGAGGCTGCCAACAAAGCGAAAGATCGGTTCCTGGCCATTCTCAGCCACGAACTTCGCACCCCTCTCACGCCGGTCTTGGCCACAGTCAATTACATGGCCACTCGGGACAACCTCCCCGCCGAGTTCCGCGAAGAGATGACGATGATTCGTCGCAACGTCGAGATGGAAGCGCGGCTGATTGACGATTTGCTCGATCTGACGCGGATCAATCGTGGAAAAATCGAACTTCACTTTGAAGCCGTCGACGCACACGCAACGTTACGTCGAGCGTTGGAAATCTGTCAGGCCGACATCGACACGCGGCAATTGGAAGTCACGCAGGCCATGCGGGCGGGGAATTGCTTTATCTGGGCGGACCCCGCGCGAGTTCAGCAAGTCTTCTGGAATCTGATCAACAATGCCGTCAAATTCACGCCGCACGGTGGGCGTATTTCGCTGCGAACACGAATGGAAAGCAGCGATGACGAAGAAAACACCGATCGTCTCGTCGTGGAAATCGCGGACAGCGGCGTGGGTATTGCCCCGGATGTGCTGCCACGAATCTTCAGTGCATTTGAACAGGGCGAGCGGACGGTCACGCGGCAGTTTGGTGGACTCGGTCTGGGGCTGGCAATTTCCCGGGCACTCGTGAAGATGCACAAGAACGCTTCGTTGACGGCTGTCAGCGAGGGCGTGGATAAAGGAGCAACGTTTATCGTTAGCTTCCCAGTGATTGGTGCTGACCGTGTCCGCGAATCGCAAAAACCCCGTTCGCCCCGAAGAAAAGAACGGTCCAAACTTCAAGTGCTGTTGGTGGAGGATCACGAGGACACCCTGCGGATGATGTCCAAGTTGCTCAAAATGTTTGGCTACGACGTCAAAGCGGCGTCGAGTGTCGAAGAGGTACGCGTCATTTCGGATACCGCACGATTTGACCTGGTGATCAGCGATATCGGTTTGCCGGATGGAAGCGGCTTGGATGTCATTCGACATCTACGGGCTCAGTCCGCCAACCGAGGCATTCGCGGAATCGCGTTGAGCGGCTTCGGCATGGAAGACGACATCCGCAACAGTCGCAAAGCGGGTTTCGAACGGCATCTGACGAAGCCAGTCAGTCTCGATGGGCTCGAAGAAACCATTCAAGAAGTGATGAGCCTGGAGGCGAGTGGTTGTTCCTCCGATTCGGTTTGATGTACCGTAACATTTTGTCAAACTCGTGAATCGTAGCCTCATGCAAATTATCTCACTCTGATGTACCGGTGGAGAGTCAACTATGTGTCGAACCGTTTTTCATCGTCTCGCGTGTCTCATTGCTGTCGTGTTTTTCGTCACGGATTACGTGTGTGCCGAAGACCTCTTTCCTGATGCCAATTTGACGGCCGTTATTCGGGACACGTTGAAGAAGGGGGAAAAAGACGAACTCAAGGCGGACGACTTGAAGGATGTCTATATCCTGCATGCAAACGGTCGCGAGATTGCCAACCTCAGCGGTTTGGAGAAGTGTGTTAATCTGGCGGAGGCAAAATTCTCGGACAACAAAATCACGGATGTGAAGCCGTTGGCCAGCCTCAAGAATCTGCAATCCTTGTACTTGGCAAACAACCAACTGAAGGATATCGGCCCGCTTTCTGGACTGACGAAGTTGCAGCACTTGGAACTTCAAGGCAATCAGGTCGAGAAGATTGAAGCCCTGAAAGAATTGAAAGCGATGGCGTCGTTGTACATTGCCGACAACAACATCCAAGATCTGTCCCCGTTGACCGGGTTAGAAAAATTGGCCTCTCTCGATGCGGCGGGCAATGGCTTGGTTGATATCGGGCCAGTCGCCAAACTTGGTTGGGTGCGGACCTTGGATCTTGGGAACAACAAAATCGAAGACCTTTCCCCACTGACATCGCTGAAAGAACTATCGCTGACTCTGCTGCACAACAATCAGATCAAGGATTTAACGCCACTCGTGCGAATGGCGAAGAAAGACGCCGAAGGCGAGAAAGAGTTCGCACCGTATTGGCGACTGTATCTGGGCGGCAACCCACTCGGGGACGCCGCGTCCAAGCAGATCGAAACGCTCAAGGGGTTTGGCGTGAAAGTCGACTTGGAATACAAGTAACGAACGCTATTTCGGAAGCTGATCTTTGATCTTGGAAATGTCGAGCGGAGTGGACCAACCGATGAGTTCGTCGAGATCCACATCACGTTGGTCTGCTTCCGCAGATAACGCCGATCGCAGAAATCGGTAGGTCGTTAAATCGGTTTGGCGACGGAGATTGTCGAGCCGACTGAGATCCCATTTCGTGTGAATTCGGAGCAGCCCTATCCAATCCAAGGCCGGCAGCATTGGTCTTCCGATCAACAATTCCCACATGACAAGCCCCAACGAAAAAATGTCGGCAGTCTCTGTGACGGGGTTGCCGATCAATTGCTCGGGAGCCATGTAGCGGGGCGTGCCGACGAGTGTTTCAGCAAGCGAGGGGTGAGTGTCGGCAACATCCTTGGCTAACCCGAAATCCATCAGTAACACGGTGCCATCGCGACGGACCATAATGTTGCCAGGTTTGACATCACGATGAATGATACCGCGTTCATGAGCGTACTTGAGTGCCTCGGCGACTTGTCCCACGATGCTTCGTGACATGTCTTCGGGGAGACTCCCGCAGCGTCCCAAAATTTCCGCGAGTGTCCAGCCATCGCAAAACTCCATCACCGTGAAAAACGTGTGGAATTCTTGGAAGCGTCCCAACATGCGTGAGATATGCGGGTGATCGAAACTCTCGATGATGTCTGCTTCTTTCTGAAATTGATCGCGGGCCGCTTCATCGTAGACCAACCGATGACTCATCATCTTCAACGCCACCCGTGTGGTGTCACGTTGGTCGATCGCATCGTAGACCACCGCCATCCCGCCCCGTCCTAGTCGGCCGGTGATCCGGTAGTGTTCGCCGAGCGTTCGTCCCCAAAGGACATCAGCCTGTCCATCGCGTCCCAGTCGTTGTGCGATGAGAGCCGTCATCACGTTGCTAATCGCCGGATGATCTTTCGCAAGATTATGGAACGCAATCGCGGGCAGCACCATCACCCGAGACGGCGTGCAAGCCAGGACATCGGCTTTTCGTGGTTCTTGGGTCAAGAGGGACATCTCCCCGAAGATTTGTCGCCCTTCGACTTCCGCGATCACGTGGGGAGTTTTCTGCACGGTCGGAATCCGGACCTCGACTTTGCCATCCATAAGCACCATGAGTGAGTCGCCCGCATCGCCTTCACGCATGAGGTACTCGCCGGGATCGAAGACCGCCTCGTGCATGTCGCTTTCGATCAAACGAAGCACATCCGGCGACAAACTGGCAAAGGGACTGCTGGCGTCGGCGTCCGCTCCATATTCAGTGAGAAAGCTATCGGGGTCCGATTCCGATGTCGTTTTCGTCGGCGCAAGTTGCGTGAGTTCGTGCGGAAGTGTCCGATTGATCGAACCGAGGGAATTGTCGAAGCGTGTTTGTGTCAGACCGCCTCCGTGAAATAACTGGCGAATCCAACCCGCTGCGATTGCAAATCGATCATTGGGATGACGCTGAGCTAGCAATTCACGAATCGCCTGGCTGAGTTCTGGAAATCGTTCGGCGTATTCATCGAGCGTTGGGGGAGAATTCGTTTCCTGCCGGTATTCGAACTCTTCGACGATTAATTCAGTGGCAACTTGCTTCGTCGCTACGATTTGGGGGAAATGTTCCAAATACCATTCGCACTTGCGGCCGCCACCGAATCGCCAATGATAGTACTGGTCGAAAAATAAGACATCCACTTTTTGCGGATCTGGAACCGAGGCGTGTTCTTCGAGAAACGCGGGCAAATCCGGTGGGGTTGGCGTGGCTTCGCACAGCGCAGCGTACAGTCGCACTAACAGACCGGAGAGCGACCATGTGGTCGAAAGTTTCTCTCGTTGAGAAGTCATGCGGTGTCGCTTTGTTGCGAGATCGGAAGCGGGGTTGGCTCAAACGAGTGTGATTGTCACGCAAATCGGTGTAACTCTCAACACCCTTTTTCATCAACTCTGCCCAAAACGCATTTGCTTTTAGGTCAAGTTTGTGAAGGTGCGGAAGAATTCAGGGGGTCATGGTTCGCGTTCCGATTTCCAATGACGTACAATCGGAGGTTGTCCGGCTCTCTGTTCCCAAGCCTTCTCCCAATCTCTATGCGATTCCTATTGAATTCATCCCATCGGAATTCGTTGGTTCTATTTGGGTTGGGAGTGTTCCTGCTCGCGGGATGTGGTGGCGAGGAACCCCAGAAAAAGTCCAAGCCAGAAGTTGAACCAGAACAACGCGGAAAAGCCGACTCAACGACTTCTTCAGACCTCAAGAGCCACCAAACGAAGTCGAAACCACCCTCCCCGTCTCCTGCGGAACCGGCGGAATTGTTGCGAGCGTCACTCGATGATGCCGTCGCTCTGTTGCGGAACGGGGAATTCCGCGAATTCCTGCTGAGGCATGTTCCGGTCGAAGAACTTCGGCGACTCCGAGAGAGTCAAACGCTGGATACCGTCGCAAGTGCCCTGCAATCGGACTCGGATGGGCAATCGCGTCTGCGACAAATCTACGAGTTAGCAGCCCAAGCTGAGCTCCCGTCGAGTGCGGACACGGGTTTGGTGGAGTTAACGCTCATTCTGCCGGAATCCCACCCGCCAAAGAGTCAAATTCCGAGCTTGACCGATCCGCATGCTGATTCCGTGACGTTGCCGCCGGGGTTTTCGGATGACCTGTCTGAATGCCTGATGCAAGCGGCAGATGCGTTAGCAGGCGGTGCGTTGCCAACGTTTATCAGTAAGATGCTGCCGCCATCGGACTTCCGAGACTACGCCGCCGGACCGAACGGTTTGGAACTCGTTCAGTTTCTTGGGCATAGCCCGGCTATGGTCACCGCGATGGAAACCGAGTTGCGGACGCTTGCCCAGCAGACTCCTGTCCTCAAGGAAGACGGAACGGTGGCCACTTTTGAGCACAACGGGCGAATGATTCGCTTTGAGTTGGTTGACGGGAGTTGGCGATTCTTCGATGATTCGCTACCGGTTCGGTCTGTGTTGTTCCAACAATCCCAGCAACAACCGGCCGATGTCCGTGTGACACTCCGATTCGAGCGGATCGGTGACGACTGGCGGGCCTACGGATGGCCCACGGAACTTTCCAAGCTGTTGTCCCCGCGAGATGAATCATTGTGATCAATTCCGCACATCATCATCAGAGCCGACGTGAGAATGCCGGTCGACGCGGGTGGACAATCACCGAATTCACGATTTGTGTGGCCGTCGTGGGTTTGTTGGGCGTGCTGACGTTACCAGCCGTTGAGCAAAGCCGAAGTGTGGCCCGTCGCACCCAATGTGGGGAGCGTCTGAAGAACATTGGTCTGGCGTTGCAAGCCTACCAAGAGACGGCCGACGTCTTTCCTTCCGGGTGGTATCAGACGACGAACGAAGCCGGTCGCGGCGGTGGTTACGGATGGCAGTGTAGTCTGTTGGGATTTCTGGACGAGATATCCTTGATTAACGAAATCGATGCCGAACTTAGTTTCGAACAACCGTTCCCAAAAGCGGATGCAGCGAAACTCTTGCAAACTTCTGTTTCCGCCTACCGATGCCCCGCCGATTTGATGATGGATCTCAATCCGGCTCGCGGAGGTTACGCGACGTCCAACTACTCCGGCAACTTTGGTGACACCGCTTTGCCGCGATGGATCACTGGTCGCCGGACGGCATCGTGGCCAGGTCAATTGCCGACTCCGAAGGAATCCAATGGGATTTTTTGTTGGAACAGCGCAATCGGCCTGGAATCGATCACCGACGGCACCGCAAATACGTTCCTGGTCGGCGAACGGTGTGTGACCAGCGGAGCCGGCATTTGGCCGGGAGTTGGTGCCAATGAATTTGAGAATGACCAAGTGACCGATTGCCATCACATTTCTCGTTTGAATAACGGACCGCGTTCCTTCTCGAGTCTGCACGATGGCGGTGCGAATTTCTTGTTCGCTGACGGTTCTGTGAAGTTTCTCTCGGATCGAATTGAGTCCCTGCCCGGTCAAGGCGGTCGGATGGGGATTTACCAAAAGTTGGCCAACCGCTTCGATGGTCGTCCGGTGAGTCTGCCGGAATAACACGCCGGCCGATCTACCCATTCCGATTGTTTTGCCTTTCTCGTTGGTCTCTCCTGCTATGACTGATAATGTTCGCCCCCTCGTGACTGACTTGTCCCGCTCCGCATTAGCGAACTGGTGCGAAGCGTTTGGGCAGCCTGCATACCGAGCCGACCAAATCCGTCGTTGGTTCTTTGGAAAACGGGTCGACAATTTCGATGCCATGCACGACGTGCCTGCCCGTCTGCGTTTGGCGTTGAATGAAGAATTCGATTTCTTTGCTTCGCGAATTGTTGACCACCAAGTGGCGACCGATCGCACGGAGAAACTGCTGCTCGAACTGCGTGATGGGCAAACCGTCGAGTGCGTTCTCATGCGTGAAACCCGTCGACGAACGGTGTGCATTAGCACGCAAGTCGGTTGTGCGATGGGCTGCGTGTTCTGCGCCAGTGGATTAGAAGGACTCAAACGCAACCTTTCCGTCGGCGAGATTCTCGAACAGATTTTGCGAATCGACCGGTTGTTGCCAGAGAACGATCGAATTACGAATGTCGTCGTGATGGGGATCGGCGAACCCTTGCACAATTTGGGAAACCTGCTGCCCGCGGTGGATACCCTCAGTGACAAAGGGGGATTGGGACTCGGGGCAAGGCGGATCACGATTTCCACCGTGGGATTGCCGGAGAAAATCCGCGAATTGGCCCAGCATGGCAAACCGTATAACCTCGCCGTTTCCTTGCATGCGCCGAATGACAAACTTCGCACCGAGATTGTCCCGGTCAACGCGAACATCGGTGTCGACGCGATTCTCGAAGCGGCCGACGAGTACTTTGAGCGGACCGGGCGGCGTGTCACTTATGAATACGTTCTGCTCGGCAACGTGAACGACCACCCTGCCCACGCTCGCGAGTTGGCGAGTCTTTTGAAGATGCGGAACGCACACGTCAACTTGATTCCCATGAATCTCGTCGACGGATTACCGTTCAGCGACCCATCCACGCCCCGCACCGATGAGTTCGTTCAAACGCTCCAACAAGGTGGCGTCAACGTGACCGTCCGCAAACGCAAAGGAGCCGACATCGACGCCGCCTGTGGACAACTTCGTCTAGCCCATGAGCAGACTCAACCGACAATTTAACGCAGGTTTCGCGGGTGAGGGAATTCCGTGTGGTGAGCTAGTACGTCGCAGCGTTGGAACGTCTCTGGCGAATTGCGACTGGCCTTAATCGAAATCCATTTTCCGATAGTCGTCGGGATTGAATGCGGTCAATTTCTCGTCACGGAAGAAGAGGTAGTAGACTTGGCCCTTGTTATCCGGACCCCAGCGGTAAGTTTCATCAGTGCGGCGGACCCCGGAGACTTTGGCTTTGATGTATGTATCGCCGTGAACCTGCTCTCCGGGTTTGCCGAGAATTTCGCTGACTTGGTCCAGCGACATTCCGGTCGCAAGTTGGTTTGCGAACAACCAACGAAGGGAATCTGAATCGCCTTCGCTACGGAACTGAGTGCGATGTTTGTCCAATTCCGCCGCCGCAGCTTCGGCATTGGCTTTTCCGAAGTCGAAGATCGGAGGGTTTCCACAACCGCAAAGAGTTGCCAACCCACCAACAACCATGCCGGCCGTCATTCGACTCGCCCATTGATGAAAGTTCATGCCATCGTCCTCAAGCAATTCACTTTTCCGTCGGGATGAAGTCGAGCGAGCATTGCAAAGGCTCGCAACGATCACGCCGACCAAGAACCATAATCCGGCCGAACAACATCGGACACGTTTCAATTCAGCAATCGTGACTCAACCGATCTCGTTTTGACCCGTCATTCAAACGCAAACGACGAATCGCGACTCCGTAATGTTGAGTTTGGGAGGCGTTTTAGCCCAATCCGGCATTTCTCACTAGAGGCGTTCACTCGAAAAATGCCGCGGGCCAGCTTATACTTGGGAAATTATGTCAACAGAATCGATTCCCAAACCAACGGATGAGCAACCGGTGTTCGAATTACCACCGGATTCCGTCGGTATGGTCGAGACGCAAACCGTAACGCTGTTCGAGTCCTCCGAAAAACTTCGGCTGGCTAGCGGTCGAGAACTAGGCCCAATTACTGTGGCCTATGAGACTTACGGAAGTTTGAATTCCGACCGCAACAATGCCGTTTTTGTTTGCCATGCTCTCACTGGAGACGCCCACGCAGCGGGGTGGCATTCGGGAGAAGATCGCAAACCCGGCTGGTGGGACGCGTTCATCGGTCCCGGCAAGATGTTGGACACCGACCGGTATTTCGTGATCTGTGCGAATGTTCTTGGCGGATGCATGGGGACGACCGGGCCCGGCTGTCTCAATCCCGAAACGGGCGAACGGTACAGCAGCGATTTCCCGGTGATCACGATTGAGGATATCGTCGATGTCCACGCGGCGTTGGTCACACATTTGGGGATCGATCGATTGCTCGCCGTGGTTGGTGGCAGTCTCGGAGGCATGCAAGTTCTTGAATGGGCGGCTCGGTATCCGGATCGCTTGAATGCAGCGGTTGTGTTGGCGTCAGCGGCCCATTTGTCGGCTCAGGGGATTGCATTCAACACGGTTGGGCGACGGGCGATTGTCTCCGATCCGGAGTTCCATAGCGGACGATACACGCCGGAAGAAGGTCCAAGATACGGGTTGGCTGTCGCGAGAATGCTAGCCCACATTACGTATCTGTCCGAAGCATCCATCGAAATGAAATTTGGCCGGCGGCTGCAACACAGCGACAAACTGGCTTACGATCTTGGCAAAGAAACCGAATTCCAAATCGAAAGCTATCTGCACTACCAGGGTGAACGGTTCGTAGAGCGGTTCGACGCCAATAGCTATTTGTATCTGACTAAGGCGATGGACTATTTCAATCTCGCGGACCGACACGGTTCGCTTGAAGCGGCCCTGGGAAATACTGATGCCCGGTTTCTCGTCGTCAGCTACACAACCGATTGGTTGTTTCCAACCGACCAAAGCCGCGAGTTGGTATCGGCATTGCTCAAGGCTCGTCGGCATGTGAGCTTCATCGAGTTGAGCAGCCCCTATGGGCACGATGCTTTCCTCATCGAAAATGAACCACTCGAACGCTTGGTTCAACCATTTCTCGACCAGACTTACCAGTCGTTTTTGAACTCCGATCGTTAACCAGATGTCCTCACAACGCTATTGCATGCCAGACCCGATGCTTGGGTTGAACGATAAACTGATTCGGGATCAGATTCGCCCTGGTAGTCGTGTTGTCGACCTGGGATGCGGAGACGGGCGTTTGTTGGCAATGCTGCGAGATGAACACGGTTGCAGTGTGCAAGGCGTCGAATTGGACCAAGAGTCGATCGAAGCGGCAATTTCGCGTGGCGTGGCTGTGATTCGTGCCGACTTGGACCGAGGCCTCGACGATATTCCCAGCCAGAGTTTCGATGTGGCCGTTCTGAGCCAAACTTTGCAGCAAGTGCGGCAACCGAAGGCCGTGCTTGAGGAAATGTACCGCATTGCTCGTTGGACATTGGTTGTGGTGCCGAACTTCGCTCATTGGCGGGTGCGTTGGCAAGCCCTCTCACGAGGACGAGCCCCGGTGACATCAGAACTGCCCTATGAGTGGTACAACACGCCGAACTTGCATGTCATGTCGATGACGGACTTCCGTGATTTGGCCAACGTTGTCAAGTTTCGGATCGATAAGGAGATTCCGATCATCCGTCGCCGGGCCGTCCGTCATGCCTGGGCCGCCAACTTGCGAGCGGAAAGTGCGTTATACGTGCTGGAGCGAACCGAGTAAGACCGGTGAAGAACGCTTCCAAGCCGCTTCCACACTCAAGCCTTGATCGCCCTGGCAACCGACGCTGTTCGCACCGCTGGGGGTGACACACTGAGCGGTGTGTGTTATAGAGTGCGAAGTGAAGGTTGCATAATCCGCAGATCACTCAATGATTGACTGACCTGGAGAAACCCATGGGCGTTCCCGTCTCGCAGATGTGGACCGTGGCGAAATACGTGCTCGGCAAGAAGTTTCGACGCGTCAAACGGTACCCGATCGTTTTGATGTTAGAACCATTGTTCCGATGCAATTTGGCCTGCGCGGGATGCGGGAAGATCCAACATCCGGTGGACATTCTTCGCAAACATCTCAGCGTTGAAGAATGCTTGAACGCGGTCGACGAATGTGGCGCACCGATCGTCTCCATTCCCGGTGGCGAACCGTTGTTGCATCCAGATATCGACAAGATCGTGGAAGGTCTGGTCGCCCGCAAAAAGTATATCTACCTATGTACCAATGCGATCCTGTTGGAAAAGCATTTGCATCGGTTCAAACCAACCAAGTACCTTTCCTTCTCGGTGCATCTCGACGGACCGAAGGAAGAACATGATGCCGCCGTCTGTCGAGACGGCGTCTATGATGTCGCAATTGCCGCGATCAAAACGGCCTTGGATCAGGGCTTCCGAGTCACGACCAACACCACGCTCTTCAACACGGCTGAACCAGAGAAAGTGCGAGAGACCTTCGATATCCTCACCGAACTGGGTGTCGAAGGCATGATGCTCTCCCCTGGTTATCCGTACGACAAAGCTCCCGATCAAGAACACTTCCTGCACCAAGCCGAAACGGTCGGCCTGTTCCGACGAGTGTTCACAAAGATCGATCGCCGGTGGAAGTTCAATCTCTCGCCGTTGTTCTTGGAATTTCTCAAAGGCCGATACGACTTGGAATGCACGCCTTGGGGCATGCCGGCGTACAACCTCTTCGGTTGGCAAAAACCGTGTTATCTGCTTCAAGAAGGCTATGCCAGCAGCTACCAAGAACTCTTGGATACGACCGATTGGGACAGTTACGGCAAGTCTAGCGGTAACCCAAGTTGTACCGACTGCATGGTTCACTGCGGGTATGAACCGACCGCCGTCACGGAGACGTTCAATTCGCTCAAGGGCTTCTTCACAACAGCTAAGTTGACCGTATTTGGTGCCAAGCCCGAGAAGAACCCACCGCCGCCCCAACCAGTCGTCGCAGGGGAAAGCAACTCTCCTGAACTGGTCACGCTGGACACAACCTTTCAGCCACCGCAGCCGCATTCTGCACGGGAAACCGAAACGGTGTCGAGTGATTGATGGGATACTGAGGGAAAATTGTCTTCACGCAATTTCCACGGATGTGTAACTCATTGACCAATCTTGCTATTCGATGTGTCATTCTAGTCACAGGGTGGAAAATCGATCTAATCACTAGAGATAACCCATCTTAATAACGTCATGCGACCCAGAGTCTGCTTTGCAGTTTCACTCGTAATTGCGGCTCTTTCTCAACGGTTGGCCGAACGATCACCGATACAAATTGTACGCTCACTGCTAGTCGGTGAATGAACTGTGTTTGCATTGTGCCACAGATAACGGCGGCGCGGCTTCATGAACGTTTCCAGACGTCAGTTTCTTGCAAACCTGTCCGCCATCTCTTCCGCTCTCTATGTCGCACCGCAGGCGATCTCCCAAGAGGCATCCAAGAGACCTCTTCGTGTGCTAGGGACCGGGGTCACACTTCAGGATGACATTCGCCGACGCGCGGAGAAAGAACTCGGGATCTCAATCCAGTTTGAGCCGCGAGGGAGCGCGAGAGTTCTTCAGAAAGCATCGACGCGGCCGGAGAGTTTCGATGTCTATGAGCAGTGGTCGAATAGTATCAATGTTCTATGGCAAGCCGATGCCATTCAGCCCATTGATGTCGACCGAATCCACCGATGGGATGAGATCAACTCGCTGGCAAAAACCGGGCAACTCTTTTCGGGAATGAAGATCGGTGCCGGCGACGCTCCGCACAAAATTCTCTACGTGCAGAAAGATGGAACACTCGGTGCAAATCCGACGAAACAAATAAGTTTTGTTCCGTATGTCCACAACGTCGATTCGTTCGGTTACAACACCCGCGTAATCCCACCGGGGGTGCCCTACGAATCGGAGTCTTGGGGGTGGCTACTCGATGAGAAGCATCAAGGGAAAGTCGGTCTTGTCAACGAACCGGCAATCGGGATTTTCGATGCCGCCCTCGCTGCCCAAGCCAAAGGACTCGTGAAATTCAACGATATCGGCAATCTTTCACGTCAGGAAATTGACGACCTATTCCAGATTCTCTTGGAATTCAAATATCGAGGGCATTTCAACGGTCTCTGGAGCAGTGTTCCACAATCGGTTGCGTTCATGAAAAGTGGCCGAGTGACCATTGAGAGTATGTTCTCGCCCGCGGTTTCCACATTGAACGGGCTCGGGATTCCTGTGAATTATGCGGCTCCGAAAGAAGGATATCGGGGTTGGCATGGCGTTCTGTGCTTGTCATCAGAAACTGAGGGGCCGGCACTGGATTCTGCTTATGCCTATATGAATTGGTGGCTCGACGGATGGGCGGGCGCGTACATGGCTCGACAGGGTTATTACATCTCCGTCCCGGAACGCTCACGCGGTTACATGTCACCGTCGGAATGGGAGTTCTGGTACGAAGGCAAACCCGCAAGAACGAATCTGCCGGGAGCGGACGGCAATGTGGCCGTCAAAACAGGAAGTGTTCGCAGTGGCGGTTCGTACCAAGAGCGTTTTGGTAATGTCGCCGTCTGGAATACTGTCATGGATTCTTACGAATACAGTCTTGTTCGTTGGTACGAATTGCTAACTGGATGACAATAACCGGATGGTGATAAGGATTTCTCCCGACAATATTCCGTTTGTCATGGGGGTGGTCCGACTGCGTGCAGTCGATAAAAGGCGGTCCTAATGGCTCGATGGGCTCCATTCAATCATTGCTATTTCAGCGTGAAGGCCAAAATCTCAATTGGGTTTTCGGTCGTTCTGTTATTGCATATATCGATTGCAGTCCTTTGTCATCAAGGTTTGACCTCCGCAAAACTCGCGTTAGAGACATCTTATCTACTTCGTCATGATGTCGATCAGTTCGATCAGATCGATCGCCATGTGAGTGCATTGCAGCGGAATGTTCTTTTATTCGCTTTTACGGGCTACGGTGGCCCGGAAGTTCGCGTTCGGCAAATTCAAGATGAGCTCGGCCACCTCCTGAAACAAGCCAGCTTGCTTGATGGCGAGAGTGATGCGGAATCACTGGATCGGATGCATGCCCATCTAGCATCCCATCAGGAAATTTTCGATGCTGTGATTTCAGATCGGGCCAAGCGTCGAAAAATCGTAAATGAGGAACTCCGCTCGTACGAGGCTCGCTTCGCTGAGACAATCAAAAAGATCTCTACAACTCGTTTCGATTCGTCGTATCCGGCTTCTGAACAGCTTGCAAAAATCGAGGCGGCGTTTCGGACTGCAGAGATTGAAAACTTACGATTTATTATTGCCCCTGACTCTAGCCATTTTCGGAATGCACAGAGGCAACTTGACGATGCCATCAAGTTGATCGACGAATTTCAATCGAAGAATCCTGATGCCGCGAATCAGCAACTAACGCAGTTGAAGCAAATTGTCACAAGCTATGATTCGACAACGATTCAAATGGTTCAGTCGACACGTGGTTATCTTCACCTCGTGAACGTGGTGCTGGCCGGTGAACTCTCTGAGTTTCGACGACTCGCATCGGAGATTCGCGAGCGTCAGGCGAGTCGTCTGAATGTCATTCACCAAGAGCTGATCCGAAACACCGAAAGCTATCAATTGTGGAGCAACTTCTTCTCCGCGCTCACGATCATTCTCGGAATTATTGCGGCTTGGGTGATTGGTCGAAGCATCGCGCCGCCACTCAATGCGATTGCCACAACGTTCGACAAGCTGACGACTGGTGAATCGGTTCAAAGTGTGCCAGGAACCGGTCGAAACGATGAGCTCGGTCGTCTCGCAAACGCCGCCGAAGCCTTCAAAAACCAGGCGTCTGAAACGCGTCAGTTATTGAAAGCCGCTGAGGCTTCAAAAATCGAGTTGGACATGCTTAATGCAAGGTTGTCAGAGGAAAAAGCCCGCGCGGAGCTAATGGCATCGGAGGCGACGGCGGCCACTACAGCCAAGAGCGATTTCTTGGCGAATATGAGTCACGAAATCAGAACACCGATGACTGCAATTCTCGGTTTTACGGAGACGATTTCCGAACGCATCGCCGATGATGACGATTCCTCCGAGATTGAAACAATCCGACGCAATGGTCAGCATTTACTGTCAGTCATCAATGATATCCTTGATCTATCAAAGATCGAATCAGGGAAAATGAGTGTTGAACTTGTTGATTGTAACCCGTCGAGTATTGTTGCGGAGACTTTGTCACTGGTTGATGTGAGGGACAAGGAAGATCGAGTTGAAGTTCACTCAAGGTTTAATGGTCAAATCCCCGCGATGATTCGCACAGATCCGACTCGGTTGCGGCAGATCTTGATCAACCTAGTCGGCAATGCCATTAAGTTTACAGAGTCCGGTCAGGTCGAACTCATCACGACTTATCAGGATGACAACAATGAACCAACATTGAGTTTTGATGTTATTGATACTGGAATCGGAATGAGTGCCGATCAGGTGAAACGCTTGTTTCAGCCGTTTTCGCAGGCCGACACTTCGACTACGCGACGTTACGGTGGAACGGGACTTGGGCTGACACTCAGCAAACACTTTGCAGAACTGTTGGGAGGCGGACTGCAAGTTGTTCGCACGGAACTCGGCGAAGGAACTCAATTTCGACTAACCATTAAACCACAGATTGTTGACGATACCAAACCCAATCCAATTCAAGAACAGCATGCTGATTCAACCAAGCCTGCGGGGGCAGATATTCGAATTGATGGCGTGAGAGTTCTATTGGCTGAGGATGGCCTAGACAACCAAAGGCTACTGACATTTATTCTTAAGAAAGCCGGTGCAATTGTCGAGGTTGTTGAGAATGGTTTGGCAGCTAAAGAGGCCATCCTCAAGGCTTGGAATCAGTCGAACTCGTATGGCTGTGTCTTGATGGACATGCAGATGCCGATCCTAAGCGGATATGATGCAACACGTGCCGTTCGTGAAGAAGGATATCCTGGCTGGATTATCGCACTGACGGCTCATGCAATGGTCGGCGATAAAGAACTCTGTCTAGACGCAGGGTGTGACCAGTACCTGACAAAACCAGTGAGTCGCAAGACGCTCGTTCAGGCGGTCTTTGATGCCACACTAGGCATGCCCAATGCAGTTTCGAATAACTAGGTTGATCGATGTTCTAACTGTTTCGCCCGGATTCGAGTTTCGATGGCCTTCAAGACTTCGTAATCGCTTTTGTAAGGCGACTTAAACGCTGGACGTAGCGGGATGGGAATGTCGTCCATGCGATAAACGGTGCCAGGCGTGTTGATGCCGTAGGTGGCGGTTGTAAACGCAACGGTGGCGACTTTCGCGGTCTCACTGAGTTTCGGGTCAAGCACAACGCTCGGAATGCTGGCCAAGTGATTGCGGGCTGGCTGGCTAAAGTTTGACATGGGGTCGGATGCGATGATGAGAGCCGCGTCGGCTTCGCCTCTTGCGAGAAGATCACTAGTGGTGAACTCGCCAGGATTAAACCGCGGGAAACCACGACCAAGATTGACACCAAAGGGATATCCGGTCGACCACGACACGACATTGTCGGCGCCGGTGACGTTGCCGTGTCCACGCATCGGTTTGGCGACCCAGCGGTGACCGTATTGATTCATGTCCCGAGCGAGTGCCAGTACCGCTTCGCTGTTGATGTGTTTGCCCCGCGTCATGGTCACGCCCATACCGAACAAAATCGCGCCGAAGTTGGCTTCCTTCATCTGCTCGACCACGTCCGTGAGTTGCTCAAGCGATACACCGGTCTTCTTTTCGACGGACGGGTCGATCGGCACACCTTTGGCAATTCCACGCATCGCCCATGCAAGTTCAAAGTCGGAACGCGGTTTGATCTGCAAGAAGATGTCGGCGGCTTTCGCGCTTTTCGTCTTGCGAACGTCGATTAGCACAGCCGTTCGATCTTTACGGCCGTTCGGGACGAATTCCCCTTTGGGCATCAAACTGTAGCGGGTGAAGTGCCGGGGATGACTTTCTGCCGGATTCCCGCCCCAGAAGATCAAAAAGTCAGCCCGGTGTTTGATCTCGCCGAGCGAACACGTCACTTCGCCGACCCCCTGGAACGCCATTCCGGATGGTCCATGACAAACGGAAGTCGTCGTGTCCACACAGCTCCCAATCCAGTCGGAAATTGCGACGGCGACGCGTTGAGCTTCGCAAGTGGTGTCGGAAAGACCATAGGTGACAGGGTAATTCGCGTTGAGCAGAACTTCGGCGGCCCGATCGAAAGCTTCTTCGTAGCTGGCGGGGCGTCCGTCGATGGTTGCTTCAGGGCGGTCTTCGATGTGATGATTGAAGAACCACGCTTTTCCCAGAACGCAGGCGTTCTTGGCCTTGGTGATCTTGTCGTCTTCGACAGTCAACACCATGTCATCGCAAACGCATCCGCAAAACGTGCAGGTAGCATCCTCGACGATTTTGAGTTCCGGTTTCGTGGCGGTCTCGCTTGCGGCTGTGCTCATGGAAATCTATTTTCGTGGCAAGTCCGGATGTCGGTGTGTGTAACGTCGATTGATGGTGCATCATTCTACCAAACACTATCTCCTTCCGGAAATAGGTTGTTCGTTTACCGATTGGAAAATCATGCGACTGTTCGAAGGCACTCCGTTGGATCGACCACCGCGTTGCGAGGAATGTGGTGAATTGGAAGAGGAGTGCACGTGTCCGCCGCCGCCACCGTTGGTCATTCCGCCCGAGAAGCAAACCGCTCGGCTGGCGATCGAGAAACGCAAAAAGGGGAAAGTTGTCACGGTTGTGACCGGCATGCCTGAGGAAGGCAACGATCTCCCCGCCCTGCTCACTCGATTGAAATCCGTTTGTGGAGCTGGGGGAACCTTGAAAGACGCCGTCTTGGAAATCCAGGGGCGGCACCTCGATAGAGTGCGGGCGGAGTTACAGAAGATCGGCTATCGCGTGAAGGGGTAAGTTGTCTGGTGCTCACCCGAATTCTGCACGAGCGGCCCGCGCGACCGCAGCGGCGATTTGCGGCGCGACGCTTTTATCGAGTGGATCGGGCAGCACACGTTCGGGAGTTGGATTCAGCGTTGCTGCGGCCAGGGCATTTGCGGCGGCGGTTTTCATTTCATCGGAGATCACCGCGGCACCGGCGTCCAATGCTCCCCGAAAGATTCCCGGAAAAACCAATACGTTATTGATTTGGTTGGGGAAATCGCTACGTCCCGTGCCGACGACGGCCGCGCCGCCACGGTGGGCTTCGTCTGGCATGATTTCGGGAATCGGATTGGCCATCGCCAGCACGATCGGGTTTTTCGCCATGCGGGTGATGTCTTCACTTTGCAGCAGTCCGCCTTTGCTCACACCGATGAACACGTCCGCGTTTTCGAGTACGTCATGCAAACTGCCTTGTCGATTGGATCGATTCGTATACGGCAGCAATCCACGTTTGTATTCGGCCAAGTCGGTCCGGTCTCGGTGAATCGCACCTTTGGAATCGCAAACGACCACATCTTCCACGCCCACGCAAACGTCTTCCGCTTGCCCGGCACATCGCAGCAGTCGAGCAATCGCGGTTCCGGCGGCACCGGCTCCGTTGACGACGACCCGCAGTTTCGTGAAATCCCGATCCAGTACCCGAGCGGCGTTGATCAAGGCCGCCAATAGCACGATCGCCGTTCCATGCTGATCGTCGTGAAACACGGGGATTCCCAGGTCTTGAAGCGCATCTTCGATGTAGAAACAGCGAGGGGCCGAGATGTCTTCCAGATTGATACCGCCGAAAACCGGTGCGATTCGCCGGACCGTGGTGATGATTTCATCTGCATCTTGAGTATCGAGACAGATCGGCCACGCGTCGACTCCGGCGAATTCTCGGAATAACAACGCTTTGCCTTCCATCACCGGGATGGCGGCGTGTGGCCCGATGTTCCCCAAACCCAGCACAGCGGACCCATCGCTGACCACGGCGACGGAGTTGTGCTTGATCGTCAGGTCTCGGGCACGATTCGGATTTTCGGCAATGGCCTCGCAAGGACGAGCGACACCCGGCGTGTACGCCAACGACAAGTCGTCACGACTCTCGACCGGCATCGTGCCCATCACACGAAGTTTGCCCCGGAGCTGTTCGTGAACGATCAAGCTGCGTTCAAAGAAATCGGTCATCGCTGCTGCCCATCTTTATCCAGGGGGTGTCGAGAGTAAGCTCTGCATCGAATTAAACCAGTTCAAACGCGGTGTCGCCAGTCTGGAAAAATGAGGTCGGTTGCTTGAAGAATATCGGTGAGTACCGTTACGATACAAAACCCAACCAATTTTGAGATCCCACCTTGCAAGACTTTCCTTTCGGAAGACGGAGCGAAGAGGATTCTGGTTGCGAACAGGGATGTGGATGCCTTTTCCTCGGAATAAACTCCTCGACATCAACATTCGTAAGGGACATTCGTCACTTGCGAACTAACCTTTGATACCAGTTTCGACACTGCCGATCCGTTTTCCTTCGTGAAGGAGAGATTCCGGACGGCGATAGCGGGTGTTCGAATGCGGTGAAGACAGTGAGTTTGCGATTAGTGAACCACGGTATTGATACCGTTTTGACACGATTTTCTATTTTTCTTGTTGAAGTTTTGACTCAAATTTCGTTCCTCCCATATGCGACGCAAAACCGAGCTGTTTCACGCTGAAAGTGTGATGGCCAAGTTCAAGTGTCAATTGGGGAGCCCACACCAGGACCACGACGACTTGAAATCCGGTTGCGTCCTTATCCAATGCCATTTTTTATGAAAGCTGTTCGATGCCGAAACGTTTGATGCAACCACGAAAGGGTTTCACCCTAATTGAGCTCTTGGTGGTAATCGCGATTATTGCCATTTTAATCGCATTGCTGCTGCCGGCTGTTCAGCAGGCTCGCGAAGCCGCGCGACGCACGCAATGCAAAAACAATCTGAAGCAGCTCGGAATCGCGCTTCACAACTATGCGGACACGCACCGCTCTTTCGCTCCTGGTGCGATCTATATGGGAACCGGAGCGGCTCCGGAAAGTGGTCGTGACGCCAACTGGGGAGCGACATGGGTTGTGATGATTCTTCCGTTCATCGAACAAGGCAACTTGCACGATACGTACGACTTTTCCACGACCGCCCGAAACAACAATGACAACGCCAACGCTCCATTACGGGCCGATCTCGAAGCGATGAAATGCCCGAGCCACCCCGAGGTCACATCGTTGTTGACGCAGGACGACAACGGCTTTGCCAAAGGTAACTACGCCGCATGCGTGGGAGCCGGTAGCATGCTGGAACGGGATGACTTCAACGACAATCAACGGGGCTGTTTTAGTGTCGTCGGTCAGTATGGTGCCCGATTTGCCGACATCGGTGATGGAACATCGAACACTGTGTTGTTGAGTGAGATTGTCGCTGTCAACAGTACGGGTGATGATCGCGGTGCATGGGGATGGTCGACGGGTGCAACGTTCAGTGGTCGTGCGTATCCCGGTGGGACATCCGATCCCGTGTTGACACCAAATACACGGAAAGCGGTAGATGCCTCTCACTACTCTTGGAACAACACTAGCGACGGAAATTTCAATCGTCGTAGTAACCCCGATGCCGCGGCTAATAGTGGTGTCGCTGCGCGAAGCTATCACAGTGGTGGCGTTCAAGCCTGTATGGCTGACGGTGGCGTTCGGTTCTTCTCTGAATCTATCGATGAGAACACCTACCTCGGCATTCTTGGCATCCAAGACGGGACCGTGGTTAGCCTCGACTAGAATCTAGTCCCCTGCCCGTCAATGCTTTTAAAGTTGCTTGCCTCAAGACGGACTTCGGTTTGTCTTGAGGTCTTTTCGTTTTCGCGTTCATACATGAGGAATTTTCACAGATGAAGAACTATCGATTGACTCTCAACTGGAGTTGCTTGCTAGGCATGTTGTGTTTGCTTGCGGTTGGTTGCGGTGAATCTGCTCCGCCGCCTGCCGCCGATGAACAGGCCAAACAAGTTCGGCAACAGATTAACGCTTTTATGGAGTCCGCACAGCGTTCACCGCGAACGGCGGCTCAGGAACTCGCTGTGATGAGAGAATCGCTCGATGCCTATGCGGAAAACGCCTCTGGGGAAACTGCCGAGACTTACCAAGCCATCGCTGACACCGCGAAAGAGTTGGAAGCCGCCTATCAATCCGGGGCATCGTCCGACAAGATTCAGCAATACTTCGACAAGTTCAACGCATTATTGCAGGAACTGCCAAGCTAGAACTTCGGGTGCTCTGTGGTCCAAAAACGATCAACGCAGCCGTTCGTCAGAAAATTGGCATGAGGGTTGCATTACTGTCGAGCCAATCAACTAAACTCTTGATGAGGCTTGAGAAATGGACCATCTACTACTTTTGGCAGAGGGTGAAGGCGTCGTCGTTGCTGGCGGGTTGTTTCTAGTATGGGTGGCTCTGATTATTGCATCGATTGCCATTTGGATTTGGGCACTCGTGGATGCAATCAAGAACCCGCGTTTGGACGATACCTCACGAATTGTCTGGGTCATCGTCATTGTGGCGACGCAAATCATCGGGGCGATCATCTATCTTGCGGTCGGCCGATCTGGTTCGACTTCTTCCGCATCGCCGACCTAGAGCACAACTCGCCCGACTCTTTGACTTCGCAATTCTCACGCGGGAACTATAGGTTTCTCATGCAGGTTCTCTAGCCACTAAAAAAATCGAACTGTGGAAATTGAATCCAACATGGTTCAAACGCGACCATGATGCACTTTGCATGGATGCAATTTTCAATCGCCGGAGAACGGTGAGCCCGCTGGAAGGAACCAGTGGGCTTTTTTATTTTGTGAACCAGAACGTGCGAGTCTTCCAGCTCTGATAGTCGTCGCCAAAGGCATTGTGCAGAACTTGGTCTTCGAGCTTTGCTCGATAAAGTTGAATACCAATGAAGACCAAGAAAAAGCTGAGTGTCAACGGGCTGAGTCGGGCAAAGACTAACCACACACCGGCTTGAGCAATCAACTGACCCAGATAGACCGGGTGTCGGACCAACCGGTATGGTCCTTTGGTGATCAGTTCGCGGGCTTCCGGAACAATGCTGAACGACCGGAACAGATACCAATAACTGCTAACATCAATCGCGTTGCCAATGATGATGAGACTCGCACCAAGCACGACCGATTCCAACGTAACCACGCTTGGCCAGAGTGCCGCTTGGAACTGGTATGCCCAGGAGGGATTCAGAGCCATCAACGCCGCTCCGAACGCGAATGGTAGCATCGGCCAGAAACCACCGAGCAATGCGATCGCCACATCGCGAAATCGACTGACTTGCGACTTGGCCGGCAATCGAAAGCAGTACGAGAAACCGAGCAGCAACATCGTGCTATCGATCAACACGCGAGTCCAAGGTAACTGCAAACGGCTGCCGTCAGCGAAGACGTAGTACGGCCCCATTCCCCAGAAGTCTCGAAAGTACGCGGGCAATCGGTACGCCACGCATCCCAAGCAGAATAGACCACCCAGCACACGAAACAACCAATCCGGTGTGCGATACCAAATCTGAAGCAGTCGCGACGGTTGGGCTGCGTCCGCGAGACTCGGTCCCTCGATTGGTGTGACAACTGGGTTGCTGGCGACATTCATGTCATCAACTCCGAAGACATTTCGGTGAGGAGAGTCCGCACAGACGCGGAGCCTAATCGACTTCGGCAAGTGAGGGAAGACGGATTCGGTGGGCAAATATGGCCTAGTTGATTGCTGTCGTCTGTAGTCGCGGGTAGGATCCGGCGTGGATACGGTTTCCGAGAGGCCTGCGTCGCTTCGGAAGCGCTGTGGGACTCTCGTTCGCTACCTTTGAGGGAGGACAGAGTCGATGCGAGATCGTGAAGAACGTACACGCTCCGGACCACCGGAAGGTTCCCCAACCACTAGCGGTTTCAATCGCCGTGACTTTCTGAAAGGGTCCGGTGCGGCCGCTGCTGCGACCGCCTTGGTTACGGCGACCGAAACCGTCACTGCTCAGGACGTGAAATCGAACGTCCGTTCTGCCGAGCCGCAGAAAGTGACGTTAAACGTCAACGGTGAAGATCACACGCTCGAAATCGAACCACGGGTGACGCTGCTCGATGCCCTGCGGAACGATCTGAGTCTCACCGGTTGTAAAGACGTCGACGAACGCGATGCCGCCGGTGCGGATACGGTCATCATCGATGGCAAAGCCGTCCTCGCTGGTAGTCGATTGGCGATTGAATGCGAAGGCCAAAAGATTCGCACGGTCGAATCACTTGTCGCGGATGGCAACATTGATCCGGTCGTCGCGAGTTTCGTCAAGCACGATGCCCAACAATGCGGTTTCTGCACGCCGGGGTTTGTGATGGCGATGCGTGCCTTTGTCGACAAGAACCCGAAAGCCAGCGACGAGGAAATTCGCGAAGGTCTTGGTGGGAACATCTGCCGTTGCGGAACCTATGACGGTATCATGAAGTGTGCTCTCGAACTGACAGGAGGTGCCTAATGCCTGACGCACCGGACAAGAACCGCAAAGTCAGTTGGAAACAACGCGATAAAAACCAGATCATTGGCACTGAAGTCGCCCGCATCGATGGCCAACCGAAAGCCAGCGGGACGGCAAAATACTCCGCCGACATCAACACCAAGGGCACGCTGTTCGCCAAGGTGCTGACCTGCAAGCACGGTCATGCGAAGATCGTGAAACTCGACACCGCCCCGGCGAAGAAAAGTCCCGGCGTGCATGCCGTTCATGAATTCGTTAGTGAAGGCGACGAACTTCTCTGGGACGGATCACTCGTGGCAGCGGTTGCTGCGGAACGTCCGGAATTGGCCGACGACGCCCTTCGAGCGATCAAAGTCGAATATGAAGTTCTCGATCATTTTGTGGACGAAGACAACCTCGAACAAGCCGAGGAACTCGAACGCACCAACAAACCGCGAGAGTCGACCAAAGGAGATGTCGAAGTCGCCTTCAAGGATGCGAAAGCCGTTCACGAGGGTTACTACGGCGTGAGCACCATCACGCACAGTTGCATGGAACCGCATGGTTCGCACTGTGAGTGGGACCAAAACGGCAACGGCTTGAAAGTGCATCTTTCGACGCAGAACGTCTCCGGAACAGCGGGCCAATTCGCCGGTCCGTTGGGGATTGATGCATCGAGTGTGGAAATCATCTGCGATTACATCGGTGGTGGTTTCGGTTCCAAGTTCCAAGCCGACGAGTGGGGTGTCGCTTGTGCGAAGATGGCGAAAGAGGCCGACCGCCCCGTGCGGTTGATGCTCGATCGTGCCACGGAACTCAAGATCGCCGGGACTCGTCCAAGCTGCTTCGGCAAAGTGAAAATTGCCGCCGATGCCGACGGGAAAATCGTCGCTTGGGACAGCGAGCATTGGGGCACCAATGGGATGCGTGGCGGTACCGTCGATGTTAACCAGATGCCCTATGTGTTTGATTTCGACAACCGGAACCGCAAGGCGGTGGGACTGAAGACGAACAGCGGTCCCACGCGGGCTTGGCGAGCACCGAACCATCCGCAACTCTGTGCGATGACCTGCACTGCCATCGACGACCTCGCCGCCAAGCTCGGTATGGACACGCTTGATGTCATCCTGAAAAACCTCGACAAAACGCCGCGACCGGAAGTCTACAAGGCTGAACTGGACAAAGCAGCGGAGTTGATCGACTGGAAGGACAAGTGGCATCCGCATGGCAAAGGCGAATCGAAGAACGGCGTCAAACGTGGTTTGGGTGTCGCGATTCACCAATGGGGCGGAAGACCACATGCAGCGAGTTGTTTGGTGAAGGTCAATCCCGATGGCACCGTCGAATCGACCGCCGGGTCGCAGGACATCGGCACGGGAACTCGGACGGCAATCGGCATTGTTCTTGCGGAAACCTTCGGCATTCCGTTGGACATGGTGAAGGTCAACATCGGTTCGAGTAAGTATCCGCGTTCCGGGCCGTCCGGTGGGAGCACCACGATTGGGGGCGTCTCCGGTCCGAATCGGCAAGCGGCTCTCGAAGCACTCTGGCAAATCTTCGACAAGGTTGCGAAGAAATACGATGCCGATCCGGAAACCCTCGAAGCTGTCGATGGCAAGATCGTCTCGGGCGACAAAGTCGTTTGTTCTTGGAAAGATGCCGCTCGGCTGACCGGTCCAATGGGCCTGGAAGTTACTGGCAAAGGTCCGGTGAAAGAATTGACGGACGACGGAGTCGGCGGCGTGCAGATGGCGGAAGTTTCCGTCGACACCGAGACCGGCAAAGTCAAAGTCGAGAAGTTCGTCGCCGTCCAAGATTGCGGCATGATCATCAATGAGAAGGCCGCCCGCAGCCAGATCGAAGGCGGCATGATCATGGGCATTGCCTACGCTCTGACCGAAGAACGGATCATGGATCCGAAATCCGGTCGGTTCATCAATGCCGACTTTGAAAACTACAAGCTGCCTCGGTTGGGTGATATCGGCGAACTTGTCGTCGAAATCCATCAGCCCGACGACATCTACGAACGTGGCGTGATCGGCTTGGGCGAACCACCGGTGATTTCGCCGGGAGCCGCCATCTCGAATGCCGTCGCGAATGCCATCGGTGTGCGGGTGCCAGTGCTACCAATGACTCCGAAACGCGTCCTCGATGCGTTGGAAGGAGCGAACGCATGATGAGACTCCATATGATCACCTCAGATTTTATCACCTCATCACCGAAGGGAGGTGCCGCATGAGAAACTTCGAATATGCTCGGCCCGAAACCGAAGCGGAAGCCGTCGAATTGCTCGGCGAACACGATGGCAACACCGCCGTCCTCGCTGGTGGAACCGATCTGCTGAACTTGATGAAAGCCGAACTGGTCGCTCCGCAGCGAGTCGTCGACATCAAGCACGTCGACAGTTTGCATTCCGTCACGGCCGATGACGATGGCGTGCAAATCGGTTCGCTCGTCACGCTCGATGAAATGCAATCCGAACCGCTTCTCGCGGGATATCAGTCGTTGCAAGACGTCATCCGTGGCGTGCGGTCGATTCAGATTCGGCAGATGGGCACGATCGGCGGCGATCTGTGTCACATGCCGAACTGCTGGTACTTCCGCAACGGAAACGGCTTGCTTGGGCTTGAAGACGGTAAGTCCGTCGTGGCTGGTGGTGACAATCGCTATCATGCGATTCTCGGCAACCGTGGCCCGGCCAAGTTTGTTTCCGCGTCTCGATTCGCACCAGCGATGATGGCGTGGGGCGCGAAGGTGCGAGTCATCGGACCGAAGCCACATCATGAACAGTGGATTGATTTGGATTCGTTTTACCGAACTCCAAAGACGGATCGGCAAGGCGTCACGTTGTTGAAACCGGGCCAATTGTTGACGCACATCCGGTTGCCCAGTGCGAGTCGATTATTGAGTGCGAGCTATGAAGTCCTCGAACTCGAAGGTCTCGACTGGCCGTTAGCAGCGGCATCGGCGATGCTTAATGTCGTTGATGGAGTTGTGCGAAATGCTCGCGTGGTGATGGGGCATGTCGCGCCGACCCCGTGGGAATCTCGCGAAGCGGCTGCGGCGATCATCGGACGACCCGTGACCGAAGCCACCGCGGAATCCGCTGGCGAAGCTGCAATTGCTGCGGCGACTCCACTGAGTGAAAACCGCTACAAAGTCCGAGTTGCTCGCACGGCGGTCAAACGTGCGATTTTGGCGGCTGCCGAATCCGCACGGCCTGAAAACCGAAGGGAGGTCTAACCGATGGCGAAACCAAACGACCCCAAACTGCCCGTGATCCAAACCGGCACCCGCTGTCGGCATTTGCTCTCAAAGGGCATGTATATCAACCACGGTTTGCCGCCGGGTGAAGAAGCCGCCGGCGATGGATACTTCTGGTGTGCCCATACGCAAACCATGTTCGGCCCGGATCGCGGCGTGTGCGACCTCGAAGAGTGCTGCGATGCTACACGAAGTTGCTACGAAGAAACGTGATCCATAGCACAGCGGTCGGCAACGGAGACAAAACATCCGCTGCCGATCGCTTGTTTTACGTTGATCACGAGTCGATGAATAGGAATGAACGCACCGTATGGCTGAAAGCCCCGAGACCTCAGCGTTTGACCAAAGCCGCATTTGGTCGCACGCTCAAAATGTGCGTCCGGAGAGTTTCGAACCGGCGGTGCCTCGATTGCGATATTTGCTCCGCCAAGTCGATCGACTGGCGAAGTCGAATCATCCAACGGTGTTGAATATCGGTCTCGGCAACGGCTATTTCGAGAGGGAAGCAAAACGTCTCGGCTGGGAAATTGTTTCACTTGATCCCGATGCCGAAGCCCTGCAACGGGTCGCGAATGAAGGCATTCGAGCCGTCGCCGGTCGCATCGAGCAGATGCCCTTTGCCGACGAATGTTTCGATTTCATCGTGGCGAGCGAAGTGCTCGAACATCTCACCGCCGATCAACGACAACGCGGCGTCGCCGAGATTGCCCGAATTCTACGGCCCGGCGGTCGGTTCCTCGGAACGGTACCCTACCGCGAAGACCTGCGACTTCGCGAATGCGTGTGTCCCCAATGCGGTTTTCAGTTTCATCAGTTCGGACATCACGAATCTTTCACGCAGGAGAAGATGACGGACGAGCTTGCCGCGTGGTTCACTGAAGTCAGCGTGCGACGAACCGCCTTCGTCGATTTCCGTAGACGCGGTTTCGGCGGACGCGTGAAATCGTTGATCCGCTGGGGATTCGGCAAAGCCGGTCAGCAAATTGCGGATCCGAAACTCTAGTGGATTGCAACAAAACGGCTAAGTGAATCCAATACGAAGACGTCGGTCGATTGATGCAGACTCAGGGTAAAGAACGGATGCCATGACGACACTGGTTGCGGAATTTTTGTTGCAATCGTTGACGATTATCGTCGCGGGAACATTCCTAGCGAAGTTTGCCGATGCGCTCGGTGATCGACTCGGTCTCGGACGTACATTGGCCGGCATGTTACTCATGGGCATTGCCACGAGTCTGCCGGAACTCGTGGTGGGTTGCAGTGCCGCGATGATTGACGCTCCGGATCTTGCCGTCGGCGATTTGCTCGGGAGTTGCGTTTTCAACCTGTTTCTGTTGGCTGTTCTCGACCTGGTTTACCGCTCTGGCGGGAAGTTGTTTTCCCACGAGGCCGCCGCTCACGGGTTATCCGCCGCGAGTGTCATTCTGCTGACGGGCATTGTCCTGCTTTTCATTCAGTTGCCAGAGTCGATCGAATTGGGGCCGATCGGTCTTGGCTCGGTCATGCTAGGCCTGGCGTACATGGGATGTGCTCGCATGATCTTCTACGATCAACGGTACCAGCTTGCGAATGCTCAGCCTGCGGAGTCTGATGATCCGCTGGCGAATCAACCGCCGCAAATGAAACTCGTGCCAGCTTTGCTCGGTTATTTGGCCCTGACAGGAGTCGTGTTTGTTGCCGCGTGGTATCTGACGCACACCGCTGACGAGATCGTAAAACAAACCGGACTGGGCTCAAGTATTGTAGGAACGATTCTGCTTGCGGGTGTGACATCGCTTCCCGAGATCACCACAACTCGCGCCGCACTACGAATCGGAGCATTCGACTTGGCGGTCGGCAATATCTTCGGAAGCAACTCGTTCAATATCGTGATTCTGATTTTCGTTGACGGTTTCTATCATGGTCCGTTGTTCTCGTCGATCGGCAGCTATCATGCCATTACCTGCGCCGCGATTATCATTATCACATCCGTGGCGTTGCTTGGCTTACTGTTCCAGGCCGAACGACGACTCTGGCTACTGGAATACGATGCCGCCTTGATTGCGATTCTCTCTCTCGGAAGTTTCATCCTCATTGGCTTGATGCACTAAAACACGATTCGTTTCGATGTCGCGTGGGCGTTCTGATTTTGCTGGACGATCTCAGTTCCTGAACGCGACACTTCACCGCCACTCACCTTCACTGTTGGCGACACTGTTCCTCTCGTTCATACCCAAAAAAGAAGCGACCCATCTTGTGGGTCGCTTCGATGCGATCTTGAGCCGTTAACTCGTGGCCGGAATGGGGTCTGTCGCGTGGAGGTCCGGAAACAACAGCTTCTTCCCCTCCACTGCGGACAAGCGAGCCCGTACTACGTGCTAACGAAGACGTGGATTGGCGTTCTCACTTGGTCGTGCCGTGGTGACTGACTGGCGATTGTAAGGATCGGTTCGGTCCGCGATTCCTCGCACGTTCGACTTGTTCTGAGGTGCGTTGTTGTTTTGCCCGTACGGTGCATACGGGTACGGATTCGGTTGGTAAGGCGCGGGAGTACCGTAATTCACCGGACCATAGTTGTACGTCGGGTACCGATTGACGCCGCCAGGGTAAGTGTTGCATTGATTGCACGGTGGCGGAGGACACGGCCGAACCGGAGCACACTGTCGCGGTGGATACACAACCGGTGCGGGTTGCTGATAGTTCACGTGGTAGTTGATCGATGTCGGTGGGCAGTATCGTGCGGCTCGGTAGACCGGTGTAAGACAGCCAAACGCCGTCTTTTGGTTGGTGTAACGGTCGGCAGCGGAGCCGGTCGCGTTGGTTCCCAGAATCACGGTCGTGGCGATCGCGGCGAGTTTCATTGTCACGTTCATTGCTGAGCTCCTCTTAGCTTCATTTCCAGGGGAAGGTCGAACGAAATCGACTTGGGATGCGAAGTAATGCAGAAGTTGCATTCCCTTCGGCAGGAATATGTCCAGGCTGGAGGACTTTTCCGACAGTCGCTTGAAAAAAAGTGGAATTTCTGGCGTTCGCTGTCGGTGTCTGTCAGATCAAGACGACACGCCGCCATATAGGGGTGTCGGAACCGCATCAATTGCGGCGCGAAGCATTGCAGGATTGCAGAGAATTTCTTGTAGGTTCTGCGATCGTTTGCAATCTTTCCCGTCAAGCCCAAATGCGAATGAAATTTTCTAGTCGAGGCATATCAATGACTTACGTGAAATATCGGATTCCTATTGACCCGCAAGAATCGCTTTGGCACACCGCCTGCATTAGTGCCAATCATCCTGAGTCGAACGGCCAACAGAAACTTAACAAACTCACAAAGTTGGCCCCTTCGAATCTTCTGGATAACACTTTTCAACAACTAACACAGCAAGTGAAGGGAATCCCAATGCTCGTTCTTACTCGCAAGACGTCCGAAATGATTCAAGTTGGCGACGATATTGTTATCAAAGTGATTCGCACCGGCAAAAGCACCGTCAAAATTGGTATTGAAGCTCCGTCGAACGTTCGCGTCCTGCGAGCGGAACTCTGCGATGAAGCCGAACCAGTCGCGACGCCAAACGCCAACGCGGTTACGACTCGCGATACCAACGCCGCTTCGCTGTCGGTTTGCTCAGATCAATACCCGCACGTGGCATAAGACGCTCACGTGACCGTGATGAGATGCTTGGAATTTTTGAACTCTAACCTTCTGATTTTTCCATTTCCGCCATCCGCCTGACTCAGAACAAACAGGCAAAGCTCGCAGGATCGCGAGGCTGAAAGGGATGGCTTGATTCGCGGACCCGAGGAAACGGGCCAACACGCTGCAGGGAGAGGCAGCCGGCTTGGGTTTCTCGCCGTCTTCGCGAAAGGACTTTGTTCGATGGCTGAATTCACAAAACAATCTTGCGGGGCAAATGGCGTGCGATCTGGAATGGCTCGGTTGGGACTGGGCTTGGCAATGATCGTGGCGACACTATCGACAACCAACCTGTTCGGCGACGACTTCGCCAACAATACGAACGGGTTCTGCAAGACACCGACATATCGCAACACGCAGTACAACACCACCTACGAAACCGATGACCGATACCGCCCGACGAGCTACGAATCCTCGTCACCGTATCGCACGATTTACCCGCCGCAAGCGGGTACCACGTTCATCAGCAATTCATCTGCAACGCCAAACTACGATTCGTTGAATCAACGGCTGCGGGAGTTGCTGGGCTCGGATGATTCGCCACGGTACGACGATTACCGCTCGGATTACCGAGATTACCAAACGCGTCGGGTTCCGACCGATCGGTTTGACCTCACGCATGACGAAATGAATCGTCGGGACTTTGGTTCCTCAATCAGTGACAACTTCGATCGCCACCTTCGACTGGACGATCGACGATACGAAGATGACCGTCGCTATGACAACGACCGTCGATATGAAGACACCTATAGCCGAGATCGTTCGGAACAAGGTCCGCGACTGGACCGTCGGACGCCTAACCGTCGGGAACAAACTCCACGATACGATGACCGGGCTCCGGTACGACGCGATCGAGGAGAAGAACGCCGACCTCCGCAACGAGATCGTGACAACGGTCGCTACGACGATTACCTCAGCCGAACGGAACCAGGCCGATTCGAAGACCGATTGCCACAAGACTGGTCACCGATTCCCCCGCGGAATGAAGGACCGACGTATCAACCGACCGCTCCTGTTGTTCGACCGGAAGACCAACTGTCCGAAAGTGAAAAGATTCAACTGAAGTTGACGGCTCGCTACGGCGACCCAGTGGTGCAACGATTCGTGCAAGCGGTCAGCCCGCAACAAGCGATGAACTTGTTCCAAGAAGCGTCCAACCTGATCGACAGCCGCCACCGTGAGCCAGTTTCTTACCAAGTTCGCTTGCAACGCGGTGCCAGCAACCTGATGGAAGGATTGCGAAACCAAACGTTCACTTCGGCAAACCGATTGCAACCATCTTCGAATCAAATCCAGAGTTTCCAAGCCAGCATGAACCAGTACATCAACGGACGTGCTGTCAACGACCGCAACTCCGCTAGCCAAGTGGTTTGGCAAATCGCAAGCATGGCTCAACAACAAGTTGGCATCCCGACAACCACAACGATCTTGGAGTTTGTGTATGGCTCGACCGAATCTTTGGACAAGTACTCAACTTTCCTTCCGGAAGACCCCCGCTCTGCGAGCTTGCCGGATGAGTTCCAAAATCGCAAAACCGCAGCCACTGGCCTGGAAGACAACATCGTCGGTATCGGCATCGAAGTGAAACCGCACGCCGACGGCATTGAAATCGTCCGACCTCTGCGAGGTGGACCGGCTCAACAGGCCGGAGTGCAAAAAGGTGACATCGTTGTGGCGATCAACGGTCGTCGGTTGGCTGGTCAGAACATGAACTACGCTGTCGACATGATCGGGGGACCGCTCGGAAGTTCACTCAGCATGACGATTGTTCGCAACGGTCAACAACTCTCGCCGATCACCGTGACCCGCCAAAACGTGCGAGTCTACAGCGTCAGTGAAGTGGAAATGAAGGAGAACAAAACCGGGTACATCAAACTCGACAAGTTTGCTCAAAGTTCCAGTCAAGAAGTTGATGAAGCCTTGTGGCAACTGCACCGTCAAGGAATGCAAAGCCTGATCTTCGACCTGCGTGGCAACCCCGGTGGTTTGCTGACAACGGCGATCGAAATTAGCAACAAGTTCCTGCCCAGCGGAGTGATTGTCTCGACCCACGGCCGAACTCAACAAGACGAAATGCAAGAATCCGCTACCTACGCTCAAACTTGGAAAGTCCCGCTGGTTGTGCTGGTTGATGGTGACTCGGCTTCGGCAAGTGAAATCTTCGCAGCCGCCATTCAGGACAATAAACGAGGTTTGGTCGTCGGACAGCAAAGCTACGGAAAAGGCACCGTGCAAACGCACTTCCCTCTCCAAAGTGTCGCTGGCAATCTGAAACTGACCACCGCCAAGTTTTACGCTCCCAGTGGTCGTGAGATGGCTGGAGCCGGTGTCACGCCGGACATCACAGTGCAGAAATCCTCCTACCGTGACGGCAACATGGCCAGCAACTACGACCGCGAGTTGGAAGCTGCCATGCAAGTGGCTTCTGGCCGAGATGTGCAGGAGTTGGCCTCCGCAAAAGACCGTCAACAACAAACCCTACCCGTCAACTACCAACAACGACGGTAACCCAAACGCCACTTCGGCCCAGTAATCCGAATCCCCCGACCGCCCGCACGGTCGGGGGATTTTTTTGTTTGTCATCCCCAGCATGTCGCTCGGAAAGCGGCTCTTATGACCAACTGTAAAGATTCCCGTGAACCAAAACGCAGCAGCATTCGTTGATTAAGTTGAAAAGCAGCGTGTCGACCAACAGTTTCTGCTTCTCTATCAGTTACTACTCATTCCAACGTTTTCCATTGGCGTCTGCGCACGTACAATGGTGCAACAACTTATTGAATGTTTGTTTAAGGATCCCAAGACTCAAATCATGTCCTCTGTCTTACCCACAATTTCATCTGCCGACGCTCCCTATGAAGATCCGCTCGACTTGATGGACGAAATCGATCGTCTGAAGGCGGAAAAAGACGCGTCGATTCTGGCTCACTACTATGTTGATGGGGAGATCCAGGACATCGCCGATTTCAACGGCGACAGTTTGCAACTCGCTCGCGACGCCACAAAAGTGACGACTTCGACGATTGTGTTCGCAGGCGTACACTTCATGGGGGAGTCCGCGAAGATTTTGAACCCGGAAAAGCGAGTTCTCGTGCCGGATCTCTTGGCAGGGTGTTCACTTGCGGAAAGTTGCCCTGCGGACAAACTAGCCGCTTATCAACAGAAACTGCGTGATGAAGGGCGCGATTTCCTCACGGTTGCGTACATTAATACCTCGGCGGCGGTGAAATCGCTGACCGACTGGATCGTCACCAGCGGCAACGCACGGGAAATCATCGAGAAACTCCCCGAGGACAAAGAAATCCTGTTTGTTCCGGATCAACACCTGGGACGTTATTTGGAGGAAGTCAGCGGGCGGAAGATGATTCTGTGGCCCGGTGCGTGCATGGTGCACGAAATTTTCAGCGTGCAAGACCTGCTGCGGGCCAAACGAAACAATCCCGAGTCCATCGTGATCTCTCACCCAGAGTGTCCGCATTCGATTTTGGAAGTCAGCGATTTCATTGGTGGCACCGAAAAGATGCGGAAATACGTCGCTTCGATCGAAAAACCGACGAAATTCCTCGTCGCGACCGAAGCTAACATGATTCACCCATTGCAGTTAGCGGCTCCACACCATGAATTCGTTCCGGTACCTGGGATCATGACATCCACCGGCGAAACCTGTGCTTGTAACCGATGCCCGCACATGGCCCGAAACACTCTGGCGAAAGTCCGTGACTGTCTGAAGTACGGCCAACCCGAAATCACTTGGCAACCGTACTTCGAGAAAGCTCAAGAAGTGCTGACCCGCAGTTTGCTTTGAGATTCTTGAGTTCAATCTGATGAAAAATGCGATCCGAATTGAACTTTTATCCGACGAAGCACTCGTTTTATTTGAGTTCCTGACGCGGATCCAAACTGACGAGACACTGACGATTTAGCATCCTGGGGAGGAGCAATCGTTGTGGAATCTCCAGTGTTTGCTGGAAAAGCAGTTGCTCGAACCCTGGTTAAGCAATTACGACGAATTGCTTCGTGCAGCTCGCCAGCGTCTTTCGTTTAAAGACGCCGATTAGGTGGTCTGGGTGGTTTGTTGCCACATTTCCGAAAAAGTTGAGTTTTTCGGTCGAATCGATTCAAGAGGTTGGAGCAACTCTTCCGATACCGATAGTGCGAGATCGTTGTTGGTTCGTCCAATCCAAGGCGAAGCTTCAAGTCATGATCTCAATATCCCCCGGAAGCCCCGATGTGTTGGCTGCCCCGCCGACCATCCCAGGAAGGAGTTGCTCGATGTCGTACGGATTGCGTCGTGGAGCGTTGAGTGTCGCGTTTGCTTGGAGTCTCTCCGCTCTCAGTGGTGCCACCACTCATGCCCAAGTGCCAGCCGCGTGCGGAACACAGTGCCAGACTCAAAAAGTCGATGGCGGAACCTGCACACAAACGACATTGCATCCCGTGGTGAAAACCCGGTACCGCAAGGAACAGGTCGTCAGCCATCATCAAGTCACCAAAGTCGGCTCGCGTGTCGAACAATGGTGCGAAACCATCCCCGAAACCAAAGTCTACAACGTCACTCGGGACGAGGGCCATTACCAAATGGTTTGGGTGCCGAAACCCGTCACTCGGCAGTACGCGAAAACCACGTATCGCCAAGAAATGAAACAACGGACGGTTCCCTACAAATACACCGAGACCGTGCCTCGCGTTTGTGAGCAAGTCGTGCCGGAACAGTACGTTTGTTACATTCCGGTCACGAAGACGACGAAAACCACGATGGATGTCACCACGTGCACATCCACCGGACCGGAAATGTGTCCGGCTCCGCAGTGTCCTCCACAACCGACCTGTGCGACTCCCGTCGCCCCGAATTGTGCGGTTCCCGGTATCACGGAAGGGGCCATTCCGGCTCCGATGACCGCCACTCCAGTGGCTCCGCCGACTTATGTTCCGCAAGAAATTGCACCGTTGACCAGCGGCGGATACTACCCCCAAGGACCGAACTTGGTTCCTGATCCGCAGAACCTGGCACCGCCCGCCGCGACGAACGGCCAACCGTGGACTTCGGTTCCGCCTCGGCAAACGAACGCCTACCAAAAGAACTATAATCAAATGGTTCAAATGCAGGCTCGGCAACGGCAGCAAGCGATGCAAATGCAAGCTCAACAACGCCAACGTGCCATGCAGGTTCAAGCCCAGCGAGTTCAACAAGCTGGCTACACCGTGCGACCACACTAATCACCAATCGAAGCACTCGATGAGTGATTGCAGAACATGCGAAGAAGCCCGCCACAACATTGGCGGGCTTTCTTCATTTACCGCCGGTACCAACTGATGAGCCGTGGAATGTCGCCAGCTTTGGCCAGCGTCCGCGTGCGACTTCGAGCCGCTCGACTCCCGAGTGCCGGTGAGTATCCGTGGTGATGGTCCGCAACCGTCAATGCGGTCACAATGTCTTCGCGAATCAGTTCCGACCGCCCTGCTCCAACAGCTAACGCTCGTGCGAGCCACAAAACGACCGGCACCATCAACGCCAAACTATGAAAGCCCTCCACAAACGGAACGTGGTAATATGCAGACCCGCAAAAGTGGAGTCCTTGAATTTTTACGCGAAAATACCGTGTAAATAGTTCGTCCGTGTCACTGGGAGGAGGACCGAATTCCTGCTCCATCGCATCAAATGGCACGCCGGAGAACTTTTCATGTAGGACCGGAACAGTGCCTCGGCCACGAGCATACTTCACCGCTGCCCGCAGCAGACGGAACCGTCCTTTCCATCCCGCGTCCAAATCGCTAGCGGTATCTCGCCGCGCGTACTGTGCGACCAACATGCGAAACAACATCCGCCCACTGCGACTGGGTTGTTCCGGCTCCGGTGAAGAAGAAATCTGGATCGCCGCTTCTTCGGCAATAATGCCCAATAATTCCGCGAGCCGAACACCACGGACGGATTCGAACGTCATTTCACCAATCAAGTTCGCCCAAAACAACGCCCGATGGAGCTGAACATCGAAGGGGACGGCGGGATCCGCGAAGATTCGATCGAGCGTTTCGGTCAGTTGCAGTAGATCTGCCCAATCCACAGTTTGCCCGGGGGAAATCTCCGGCGAATCTGTCTTGAGCTTCTTGCCTTCCGTGACAGCCTTCGCGATTCGGCCGATCTCTTTGGCATTGTCTGCCAGCGGTGTGCCCTTGTTTTCCACAACGGATGGGCAACTGAATCGCAAGCTCACCGTGACTTCCTGACCCGAAGGGTGCAACGCATACGGATAAACTCGGCACGCCAATGGTTTTGCTGGTTCGCCAAACTTGGCATGAATCCGGCATAGACCCTCGTCATTCAAAAAAATGCAGCCACCATCAGCCGCATGATTGAGTCGCCATCCGCGACCGTGTCGTACGACAACCGGACGATCCGCCGGGATGCCGTCTTCCGCAGTCCAATTCTGCTTCTCGATCCGCGTTTTTTCTTCCTCCGTGATCTCGATGAGGTGTTGCCGACAACAACCGCTACAGTTGTGACAACTCCAATTCTGGATTACAGGCAAACGCAACTTGGGACGGGCCATAGGTCAACACGAGGGAAAAGGCACGGGGCGAGAAGCAAAACATTATACGCAGCTGACCCAACGGACCCAACCTTCTCCGTCGTTCAAAACAATCGCTTTTGCTTGAATCCGGCTTCGTCATCACGCTCACCGGGCCAACTTGCGAGGTCCGGCAATGTTGGCAGATATTTGCTCAATTCCTGATGGAATCGGCGAGCCAACTCCGGCGCGAAAAAGTCATCGGGAGTGTGCAGAAAGATGTAGGGCGTCAGTCCGCTTTCAATCCAATCCGCGACAACGGGAGCCCATTCCGCGACCCAAGGTTGGACACGCTCTAGCTGATTACGGCCGATGAAACGTACAAATGGAATTGAACCCGTCACACTTGTTCGGAATGGGACATTGGGTTTTCGGGTTTGTGACCTGGCTTCACTTTCATCCGTTGCCGGTGCGGAGTACAGAGGTCGGCTATCGAGCAAGACTCGGTCAAACTGTCGCTCACGGAGAAGTTTCTCGAATCCATTTTCGATCGGGCCGTCATCAAAGTAATCTCGGTGTCGGACTTCGACGGCCAACGGAAACTCCGCTGGCCATTCCTCGATGAACCGTTGCAACTTAGGAAACTCGCTGCCGGAAAAAGTCGGTGGAAGTTGCAAGAATGACGGGCCGAGACAATCGTATTGACGAAATGTTTCGAGCAGCTCGATAAACATCGACGTTTCAGCCTTGGTGGTGCTGAGTCGGCGTTCGTGAGTGATGTCTTTGGGGAACTTCGTCGCAAATCGAAAACCCAGTGCGACGGATTCAGCCCATCGCAACGCGGTGGCTTGTGCCGGTAGTCCATAGAAAGTGCTATTGACTTCAACGGTGTTAAAAACACTCGAATACTGTGGCAAATAGTCGTCCCGCGTCGCAGACCGGCTATACAATGTGCCATTCCAACGCGAGTTGGCCCAAACGGGACAACCAATATGGTACGGCATTGATAAGGTCGGAGTGCACATGAATGAACGGTATCTCGTTGAAGCAGTTCGGTGTTCTCGATTCTAAGTGGCAAACAAGCAGCGTGTTCGGTAGTTTATGTCTAGTGAGGTGCCTCTCAATAGTTGCCTCGAACTGAAACGCCGTTCTCCGGTCGTCATTCTAGCCAACAGGTATCGCTATGAAGACATTCTCGTTTCGTCGTCGTCGAGGCAATTCCATCGTACTTTCAATATTTGCATGTGTGCTTGCGTTCGCATCGTTTTGTTTAAGTCCTTCATTGTTTTCAGCTGATGCAGACGATCAGGAAAAAACCGAGGACCAATACGCGGCTCGACTCTATATTGGTAACCATGATGGTTCGGAATTGAAACCCTTAGTCAGCCAAGATGGGTTCTCTACCCAAGGTTCTCCAGATTGGTGCGACGACGGAACTCGCATTGCCTTTGACACATGGGATTCGAAAGGGGGGCAGTCGGGGAATCAAGCTGTGATTGCCGTTGTTGATGCCGATGGCAGCAATGCCCGCATACTAGGAGACGGGGCAATGCCGAGCTTCTCACCGGCCGGACATCGAATCGCCTTTTCTCGGTATAAGGAACGTGGTGTCTGGGTGATGAGCAGCGAAGGTCCTGAGGAACTGTTGTCTTTGATCGACGACAAAGGCTGGGGAGCCGATTGGTCACCGGACGGCACACGAATCGCTTATACCACCTACGAAGATGGTGGAAATATTGTAGTCTATAGTTTGGTCGAAGGGACTTATCAGCGTTTGTTTTCCGATGACGAGAATCCTTATCGTCATTTCTACTGGAACTTTGCGTGGTCTGGAGACAGTCAACAGATCGTGTTTCGGGGAACTCGAAAGAACGGTGGAACGGAAGTCGCAGTTGTCGATGCTCGTGGGGCGAAGCACGGATTGAAGACTGTCTACGATGGTGAAACGCTTCCCGCGTTAGCATGGAGTCCCGACTCGAAGACAATTCTAGTGACGATACGCAATCCTGATGAAGGCAAGCGTTGGCAACTGCATGCTATTGACGCGGTCAATCCTGGTGAGCCGAAACGCCTATCCGGGCAAGTGAAAGGTGGTCAGTTCACCGATATGGCTTACTCACCGGATGGTCAACAAATCGCTGTGACGACTGTTCTCCCAAAGGGGAAGAAGTGAGCATGACGGTACAAAGAACTAGGGGCTGAAAAGGTTGTCTGTCAGACCTTCATTCGTGGCATCCACACCGGGCGGTCTTACTTCAACTTGATGACTTCCACATCATCGACCCACGCTTCCCGTCCGACAGCTAGGCGTAATCGACTCTTGGTGGCGTGCCCGATTCCTGGCGATTGGAATGCCCCAACTTTCTTGTCATCAATCATAACAGTGATTTCATCGCCAATGATTTGGACTTGAAGTTGATGCCATTCATCTTTGGAGAACTTGAGCTTCGAGAACTTGACCGTCTTCTTGAGTAGCTCTTTGTCTTGTGGAGTCGATTCGGCAGCGAGCCGTCGTGTTCTTACTGCTTCGTTCATTCGGCCGGTTTTGAGGTCAACAAGTTCTAAACGCCCCGGATGAATTTTCGCCATACAGATGTGGCCGGCATGAACGGACTTTTCTTTCATGTCGGCAATATTGATGCCCAAGTTGTCTTTGGGGCCTAGTTTAAATCGGAGCTTGATAATAGCATCTTTGAAGGCGGCTTCATGTGTAACGGAAACTCCATGGTCAGCCACTTCGGCACGTTTGATGTGCATCGCGCCGTCAACGAGATCAACTTGCTTGTGACCCTTCGCGCGGGTCCGGCTATTCGTTCCCCAGCCATTTCCCACTTGTTCTTTGGTAGGGTCTTTCTCGTCACGGTTGAAGTCATCTTGAATGAGTGTTGTCCCCTGACCACTTTCTGCTTGGAGATTCGATTGCCACAAGCTGTTGCAGCCAAAAGTGACTAAGATCGCGAGAGCGAATTGATAGGGTTCGTGCATGGACTATTCTTTCTGTTTTGCTGGTTGTCGGGTGTATTAGAAATTTAGTGGCAGATGTATTCGGCTAAACTGTGAATGCTCGTTTTTAACCTTCGGTAGGGTAACCCGCGTTCTTCCAACCGCTCCAACCGCCGTCCATACTGATAACGCTGCTATAGCCCATTTTTTGAAGTGCGTCGGCAGCGAGTGCAGAACGGAAGCCACCTCCACAATAGAGGACTAGTGGGGCGTCGGTGTCAGGAATGTTCTTTTCGATATCACGCTCGATAACACCCTTGCCTAGATGAATCGCACCCGGCAGATGGCCGTTGGCATATTCGCTTTCCTCACGGACATCAATCAGGTGAAATGTTACACCTGCGTCGAGTCTTTGTTTGACGTCATCGACGTTGCATTCTTGGACGCGTGTTTTGGCATCGTTGACAATCTCGAGAAACAGTGGGGAATGCTTCTTTCCCATGGAATTTGCCCTGGTGATTCTAGAGTTTAGGAGACTATAGAGATTGCAAGAAATTGATAATGGCATCGTTAACGATCGCGGGTTGCTCAAGTGGTGCCATATGGCCAGCTTGAGGCACCACGACCGCTTTGCCGTTGGGGATCGATTCTGCAATCGTTTGCATTTCGGATGGCGACGTCAGTTCATCGTCTTCACCAACGACGACCAAAGTCGCGACGCTAATAGTCGGTAGGAGTTCGGTCATGTCAGGACGAAGTGACATCCCCCACGAAGCCGCCGCGATCCCATTGGGTGAGGCATCCCGAATCATCTGCTGGACGAACTCCACCAGTTCGGGGTGTTCCGCACGCGAGTGGTTGGAAAAGATCTTTGATGGCATCGATTTTGATAGAAACTCAGGGCCATCGGCGATGACTTTTTCAGCAACATCGTGACGGGTGGCGACGGCGGCTTCGGAGTCCGCGGTGGCTTTAGTGTCACAAAGGATCAAACCTCGCAACTTTTCCGGGTAATGATGGGCGAATTGCCATGCGATGTAACCGCCCATCGATAGTCCGCAGAAGACGATCGGCTCGGCGACTTCCATTTGTTCAAGTAAGTCGGCAAGGTCGTCCGCGAATTGTGTCATGGAAATGACGCCAGTTGTTGCGGGCGATTCACCAAAACCGCGTAGGTCGGGGGCAATCACGCGATGTGTTTGCGAGAGCGTGGCCGTCTGTTTCCGCCACATCCGGTGGTCTACTGGGAATCCATGAACGAGCAGCACAGTCGGGCCATGCCCCTGGTCGAGGACGTTGAGTTCGGTATCTTCCAAGGAAATTCGCGGCATCAGTTCGCTCAGGGAGGTGGTGCGTGGAAAGCGACAAACGTCTGTATGTTATCTTGACGCTGCGGCTTGGAAAAGTGGTGGCGACAATCGACAGGGTGTGCTACCGAGGGTCAACACTGGATACGCGGATTTGGTTTCCTTTTAGTCGGTGGCGGGCGAAACAACTGCCACGAGTGAAATGTGAATCGGACTCGGGTATGCTGCATTTCCACTGTGTTCCAGTTGCGAGGTTCGATGATGTGTCACATGCGAGAGTGTTCACATCCCGCGAGAACACAGAGCCAGTCGCGACATCAAAACTCGACTTGGTCTAGCCAAAGGGGCATCAATTGTTCTTGGATTTTCTGAAATTGGTCGCGGCGGTCGTGTTCGGCCTCATGTTGGTCGTGATTCTCACCGTGGCGTACCTGCGATGGCGGATTAAGCGTTGGGTGGGGGAACTCGGTGACGAAATCAAAAAGTTTGGCGACCAATTTGCAATGATGGGCGGCGGTATGGAACCGCTGGAAGTCGAATTGGAACGCACCCAGTCTTCGCCGTCGCCACAATATCAATCGGTGATTGAAGGTTGGACGAGTGATGTGGAATCACTCGGATTCGAGCGGGTTGGCGACTTTCACATGCAGCCCACGGCGGTCTGGATGCGTGCGTTGACACATCCGGAGTCGGGAGCAGCGGCGGTCGTCTATGTCATGGAACCCGTTGGTGTGTTTTACGATCTCGTGGCGAAGTTCGAAAACGACGATTCTGTCACGGTTACAGACAATCAGTATGCTCTGGTCGACTTCCCGCCCTGGTCGCAGGTGGTGCGTTTGGATGCTGGAACCGATCCCTCGGTTGCGTATTCGCGATTGCTGGACGAGGTCGGAAGCCAACCGGTTCAGCCTTACGATCCCATTAACTTCCGCGAACGCTTTGAAGCGGCGTATCGCAAGGACATGCTCTGGCGGGCGAAGCGTGGGGACACACCTCAAGAAGTTCGTCGGGTGATGAATTCCCCTTTGACGGAAGCGCAAGGGAACAACGATCTCGTCCAAGCCACGATGGAGTCGCGACGAGAGATGCGAGCGGCTCAGTTCGAGGATTTCTTGCGGAAGCAGTATCTCAAGCAATCACAACTCTCCGCATTGGAATATGAGCGAATCGAAGAGCGAATGGTCATTGTGCACGAGTTAACGCCCTCCTCCACGCTACTCGAATTGGCGGAGGAAGCGTTTTGGGATGACGAAGCCGATGAAGAGCAACCGATACCGGATGTCGTTCTCAAGATCGCCGAAGAAGACGATCCCTTGGAAGCGTTTCGTCGAATCCAGGAGTATTTTCCTTCCCCAAATTATTTTGAACATTATGATTCCGTCGCAGGGGAAATCACGGGGGACATCTACTTGCGACCTGCAGACTGACGGACACGGAAGAATCAACGGAACCAAAGAGAAAAGGATTGATGGTGCCGAACACCATGCGAGTTCAATTGACGTTGCCGATACTTTTAGCGTTGCTCTTACTGACACCGTTTCTGCGGGCCGAGGACGTTCTCGTTCGTGTGAATGGGGAACCGATCACACAAACGGATCTGGATTTCCTGGCGTTGTCTCGTCGTGTTCCGAAGGAACGACGGGAATTGGTGCGTGAGCGATTGCTGGACATCTTAGTGGAACGGCAACTGATGCGTTCGTTGTTGAAGTCTCGCGGAGTCGAGGTGGATGCCAAAGAAATTGATCGACGAATTGCGCGACTGAAACAGTCGCTCAAAGAGAACGGAGAGGACCCCCAAGCGGTCTTGAAACGCATCGGCATGGACGATGACCGACTACGAAACGAACTAGCGTTGCCGTTGATGTGGCAGACGTATCTCGGGACGATCGTGCAACCGGAGCGGATTCGCAAATACTATCGTGATCATCAATCGCAATTCGATGGAACGAGACTCCGTGCACGTCAGATCTTTCGCAAAATGCCCCGCTCGGCAACTGACGAGGAGGCTGCAGCGGCGAAGGAGGAACTCAGTGAGATCCGATTTCGCATCGTCGCCGGCGTGTTAGGGTTCAAAACTGCGGTCGAGCAGTTTTCGGATGCGGCTTCGAAAGAGAATGGCGGCGATGTTGGCTGGTTCGGTTGGCGAGGTGGATTGCCAGCGAACGTATCGAAGGCGGCGTTCGCTTTGGAGGGCGATGCCATCAGCGAGCCGATTCGTAGTCCGTTCGGTTGGCATCTGGTTCAAGTCACTGATCGGAAGCCCGGTGAGATTAGTTTGGAGGACGCGCGGCCGCTCGTCTTGAACGCTCTCTCGCAAGAACTGTGGCAGGAAATGGTCGAGAAGGAACGTGAGACGGCGAAGATCGAACCTATCGACTCCAACGCGAATTAGCTTCCCAGGACGTCTGTTGTTTCTGTGCTTGAGATGAGCGCGGCGTACAAAAACTCGTCGATCTCACCTTTCCAGACCGACGACAAATTTTGTGACGTGACGCCCGTCCGATTGTCTCGTGCGTGGGGTTGCGGCCGAATCGTATATTTTCGGATCGCCGTTTCAGACCTGTGAACCGACGACACCGACGCAAGCGACCTTTGTCGATAGAGTTCCGATTGCAACCAGTCTTCGACCAACGGTCGGGCTTCGTCCGGTTGCAGATCATTCTGGGCGGAAACGGTCAATGCGGAGGCTTGGTGCTTGGCTTGCGTTCGGGAGCGGTAACGGTTGCAACGTAGACCCGTCCCGCGACTACGTTGCGAGTTCACGCTGATCTCGCCGGCGGGCACGCGGTCGTCGTCCGAATCGACCAGCGGAAGTACCCGCACTCGCACAAAAAACGATTGCTTCGCTTCGTCCGAAGTGCGACCGAAGACGAACTCATGCATCCCATCTTCGCCACGCAGGATGCCAAACGCAGCGACACCCTCGATGAGCAACACGACATCCGCCGTGGCACCAGTCTTTGATAGCTCCTCGTGAACTGTTTTTACGCCAAACCCTTTCAGTGTTGCCCAATTGGCGTACATCTCGCAGAGTCGATGAGCAAGATCCTGAGGGGCGTCTTCGGCTACGGCAGAGACTTGCACAAACGCATCACCGCGGTCAAATTTTCCTCGGCACTCCAAGCTGTATTTCACCAAGTCTGCATGAAGTTGAACTTCCGCAGCGCGTTCGGCGACGGCTGAGAATTCGTCGGCATCCTGACGATTGCGGGCGGCCTCATAACGGGATTCCAGCGAATCGAGTCGTGTCCGGACACGTCCGACGGCTTCGAGCAGCCGCTCGATCCGGTAAATCTCTCCCAGAGTTTCGCGGGCAAATGACGGGACGTCCCAGAAATCTTTCTGAGTCGTGAGGTGCAGCAACTCGGTTTTCTGTTCTTCAAGCTTCTTGTCTCGGCATTGTTGTTCGAGGCTGGTGATGGCGTCTGTCAGTTGAGTGATTCGCTCCGCAATTTGTTTTGGTTTGAGCTTGGACTTCGTACCGACAATCGGGTCAACGACTGGCACGCCCCGGACGAGCGTTTCTTGTCGACGCGTTTGCCGATCCTCGACAACCCGTGCCGAAATGTTGCGTCCATTGGGAATCAACCGGAGTAGCGCTTGCCGATGATCACCGGTCATCTGCACGATCTGTCGAGCAATTGGCAGCAACGCGAGAGTTTCGACGGCACGCTTGAGCGGACGTGCCCCGAAAACGGGACTGAAACCGTCACGGACTAGAATGTCGATCACCCCCGGGTCGACATCCACTCGCAATTCTCGTCGCGTGATGCCACTTCGGAGCAAGACCTGGCCAAGCTCCCGTTGTGCCAGGATGCGGGCGTGCTCCCGTTCGAGCGGCTTAAACGAAATGATGCGGTCAATGCGATTGATGAACTCCGGCCGGAAGAATTCTTCCATCGCCGCCGGTGGTCCCGATGGCGGGGCGGATTCCGCATCGGCTTGAAATCCAAACGTGGTCTCGTGCAAATCACTGCCGAGATTGCTGGTCATAATAATAATGGTCTGCGTGAAGTTCGTCGTTTGTCCCAGTGAATCGGTGAGACGGCCGGCATCGAAGACTTGGAGTAGCACATCGAAAATGTTCGCGTGGGCCTTCTCGATTTCGTCGAGCAGAATGACGGAGAACGGTTGCTGCCGGACCCGTGACAACAAATTTCCCTGTTGCAGCAGCGAATCGTTGCGGGCATTTGCGTTGCCGATGAGCTTTTCGAAGGAGTGATAATCTTTGAATTCGCTCATGTCGAACCGCAACAACCGATCGGCGGACCCGAAAATAAACTCGGCAAGTGCTTTCGCCAGTTCGGTCTTCCCCACGCCCGTCGGACCGACAAAAAACAAGACGCCCTGCGGTTTGGACGGGTTTGTCAGCCCCGCTTTGATCAATGTGATGAGATCGAGGACGGCATCGACCGCAGCGGATTGCCCGATCACGCGGGACTCGAAAAACTTTCGCGTTTCGGAAACCCGCAGCGGTTGGGTGTCGTCGAGAAGTCGGCTAGGAATGCCCGTGCTCGTTTCCAACGTCCGCACGACATCCTCGGGTTGGAATTCGATGCGATCGGAAACCGAGGCCGCTGACGCATAATCGGCATTGGCATCGTTGGTCGCCGAGTTGTCTCGGGTCTTTCGGCTAATCAGTTGGTCGAGAAGTTTGATCGCTCCCCCCGGGCTGGCGAATCCCGGGAAGTACAATCGGCCAAATTCTTGGACGTTCAACAACGTTTGATCTGGAAAGACCAATTGAACGCCGGAGTCCAACGCGAACTCGTCGCGTCGAGCGTTTGCATATGCTGTGAGAATTTCGGCGGTTTCCTGGCTCTCAGTTTCCTCCAGCCGGAAAACACCAAACAACTTGTGGAACGATGGGAGTTGTTCCACGCCGCGCCGGTAGTTCTCCGGTGTGGCTTCCCCGATCACCGTGAGTGTGCCCTGCTCCATCGCTTGCGCGAAGAAGCCGCCCATGTTCTCATCGGATTTCGAGTGTCGTCCCGCCTGCGGGAGTAAGTGGAGGTCGGTGAGATAGACCAAGACATTCCGTGAACGTTCCGCGGCTCGGATGAGGCCATCAACTCGCGTTTGCCATTCACCGATGTAGGACGTTCCGGCCATCAATTGCGATGTGGAGGTTTCCAACACGATCCAAGGTTGCTCGTCGCGTCGGGCGATTCGCCGAAACAACTCGTGAAGGATCGCAGTTTTGCCACATCCTGACGGTCCAACGAGCACGAATGAGTTGTGCGACGCTTGACCCAGGTGCTGTTGCAGCGTTTCGATCACATCGTCACGTTTGAACGCCAACGGCGTTGGTCGGTCGGCAAACCGCACTGATAGAACCGTGCCGAATTCGGTAAGGGCGTCTAAGAGATCGTGGTCGAATTCCATAGCACGTTCGTGAGTCGAAGTGGAATGAGGTGTCGGATCAATTTAGCAAATCGTTGGTGTATTGTCTCTGTAGACACGAGACGAGTTCTGAAGGATCGCTGTGAGCCTTTGCAAATTTTCGGGCAACGACGCACAATGGCAGACACCGTGTGAGCGTCGATGTTTCTTATCAAAGCAGGACCGCAGCCGACATGTATCGTTCTCGAATGTTTGTTTTCGTTTCCATCTTCTTGGGCGGGCTGTCTGCCTTGCAATCCGCTGAACCGGAGAAAACCGACGGCGACCGCATGGTGCGGGAGTACTTCCGAAGCGAGACGGCAAAGCTCACAGAGCGGGCTTTAGCCGATGTGCAGTCCAAGTCGGATTGGATCGAAAAACGTCCCGAGTATCATCGACAACTTCGTGAGATGTTAGGGCTTGATCCCTGGCCGCAGCGAACACCGCTCGAAGCGAAAATTACCGGTGGCAGCGAAGAAGATGAGTTCCGCGTTGAAAACGTACATTTTCAATCCATGCCGGGTTTGTACGTCACTGGTAATCTTTATCTCCCAAATGATGCATCAGCGGATTCCAAGTTGCCGGCGATTCTGTATGTCTGTGGTCACGGACGCATCAAGAAGAACGGTGTCAGTTACGGCAACAAAGCCCACTACCAACATCATGGTGCGTGGTTTGCTCGCAATGGTTACGTATGTCTGACGATCGACACGATTCAACTCGGGGAAATCGAAGGACTGCATCACGGCACGTACCGCGAAGGCATGTGGTGGTGGCATTCCCGAGGGTATACACCGGCGGGAGTTGAAGCTTGGAATGGAATGCGAGCAATCGACTATTTGGTGAGTCGTCCGGAAGTCGATGCAGATCGTATTGGCGTTACCGGCCGTTCTGGTGGTGGTGCGTATTCGTGGTGGGTCGCGGCGCTTGATGAACGCGTCAAAGCGGCTGTTCCAGTCGCCGGCATTACCAGCCTTCATAACCATATCATGGGTGGTGCCGGGCGTCCTGATGGTTGTATCGAAGGACACTGCGATTGCATGTATATGGTGAATACTTATCGCTGGGATTTTCCTCTTGTCGCCGCACTCGTCGCGCCGCGAGCATTACTAATATCCAATACCGACAAAGATCCGATCTTTCCGCTGGATGGCGTTGTTGATGTCTACAATAAAACTCGTCGAATCTATCGCCTACTAGGAGCGGAAAAGAAAATTGGTCTGCAGATTACAGAAGGGCCGCATCTTGATACCCAAGAACTCCGTGTGCATGCGTTTCACTGGTTCAATAAGTACCTAAAAGGCGAAGACCCCCTCATTTCGACGACTGCAACCAAGTTCTTCGAACCAGAAGAACTGAAAGTTTTTCCAAAAACCGGTTTGCCAGACGACGAACGTGTGACAACAATTCACGAAAGTTTTGTTCCAGCCGCCCCAAAGCCTTCGATTCCTATGGATGAAAATGAATGGCAGCAACTCAAAGACGGTTGGTTCACTCAGTTGAATGAGAAGGTTTTTCGTGGTTGGCCGAACGACGAGTATCAGGACGATGCTAGTCTCGACGTCGAGAAACAGAAGACCCCTCGTATTCAAGTTGAGGCAACCAATCCTTTTGTGATTGACGAATACCAATTCACTAGTCAAGACAACATCCGTTTGCCGTTTTATCTCGTGCGTTCAAACTCGACCAAGCTCGAAAATATCACACAACTTGAATTCGTGGTTTTTGGGGAGTCGAGCTGGGAACGTCTTGGTGAGATGTTGAAGTCATCCGCTGAGAAACTGATGCAATCGGGGTCACTTGCCGAGAGAGCGATCGTGTTCTTCCCGCCACGTGGTGTTGGTCCGACAGCATGGGGAAGCACTCCGGTGAAACGAACTCACATTCGCCGCCGATTCGCATTGCTAGGACAAACTCTTGCAGGGATGCAGGTCTGGGACGCAATTCGTGCAGTCGCAGCAGTCCGGTCGTTGTCCGGTCTTTCAGATGCGAAACTTCATATGACTGGCCGCGAAGATGCGGCAATCACAGCACTTTATGCGAGTTTATATGTTCCCGATGTGGTGCAAGTAACACTTCAAGAGCTTCCACCGAGCCACCAGGATGGTCCGGATCTGTTAAACGTTCTCAAGTATCTAGACGTGCCGCAAGTCGTCGGGATGGCAGCTGGAAATTCGGCAGTTGTGATCATTGATAACGCAAGCGATCACTGGGATTGGCCCCGAATGTTAGACAAGAAACTCGGCTGGGGGCGATTGAAAACTGAGTCTCGAGAATAGCAGTCAATAGTGAGGCGGGTTGACTTATGGACTCGAATCAAAAACCGGTGATCATCGTCGGTGCAGGACTAGCAGGACTGACTTGTGCAACGGAATTGTTTCGTCTTAGTCAGTCATTCGTATTGCTAGAAGCCGCTGATGCTGTGGGTGGTCGAGTTCGTACGGATGAGGTCGAAGGGTTTTTGCTGGATCGCGGTTTTCAGGTTCTGCTGACCGCGTATCCGGAAACGCAACGATTTCTTGACTATAGTCGTCTTGATCTCAAAGCATTCCTGCCAGGGGCCACAATCTATCATGGTGGTCGGTTCTGCCGATTTGTTGACCCTTGGCGGGAACCGACGCAACTGCTACAGACAGCCTTTTCTAGTGTTGGAAATCTGGTCGACAAGTTGCGAGTAGCAAGGGTTCGTTCGGTTGCTAGTCGGGGCCGGCTCGTCGATGTTCTAACGGGTAAGAATAAAACAACGGCCGATGTACTTCGTGAAGACTATCATTTCACGTCGGGAATGATTGATCAGTTTTTTCGACCGTTTCTCGGCGGTGTCTTTTTAGACCGCGATCTGGAAACAACAAGTCGGATGCTGCACTTTGTGTTTCGTATGTTTAGTCAAGGCGACACAGCGGTGCCCGCACACGGGATGCAAGCCATACCGGATCAACTCGCAGTTGGACTCCCGACAGAATCTCTCCGGTTGAATACTCGAGTTCAATCAGTCACTCAGACTCGGGTTACGCTTGAGAGTGGTGAAATACTCGATGGCCGTGCGGTGGTGGTCGCGACTGATGGGCTCACTGCGAGTCTGCTATGTTCGGAAATTCCGAAACCGAAGCCACCCCGTTCCGTCACCGGTCTGTATTTTGCATGCGATCAAAGTCCGGTTGCCGAACCGATTCTGATATTGAATGGTGAGTCACAAGGGCCGGTCAACAATGTCGCCGTGATGAGCCAAGTTTCCAGCGGGTATGCACCTGAAGGGCAACATCTGATTTCGGTCTCTGTCTTGGAGGCGAATCGAGAAACCCTAGAGTCTGAAGTGCGACAGCAACTCAAGTCTTGGTTTGGAGATTCGGTTGATCAGTGGCGGCATCTTCGGACGTATGAAATTCCCGCGGCGTTACCCGATCAATCCCCTGCGTCGCTGGAGCCAGCAAGCCGAACGCGACGTTTGGAGTGTGGCGTGTATGTGTGTGGCGATCACTGTGAGAATGGTTCGATCAATGGGGCAATGGCCTCGGGGCGTCTGACCGCCGAAGCCATTGCATCGAGCATGAGCTAAAACGCGTTGGCTTACTCGTCTGCAACGTTCACGTAGACCTTCAGGGCGGATTTGTCTTCCACGAGCAACCGCATCATTTCGGCGTAGTTTTCGAGACCATCGACGGGATTGGTCAAGATTTTTTCGATCACACCGGGATACGTCACTTCGCCCAATGCGAGATCGGCGATACCAAGTTCGAAGTGGCGATAGTTCCCGTTGACCGTGCCGAGCAGAAGTTTATTACCAAGAACCCAATCGAGATTGATCTTGTCGGAATGGATTTCGTGACTGCTTCGCCCACCGGTGATGCTTGTCCAAACGAGAACGCCGTTCTGCCCCAGGACGTTCATCGATTCAAACGCCACTTGAGAGTTGCCGGTCGCTTCGACGATGATATCGGCTTGGCCAACTTCATCAGCCAACTCACTCAGAGATTTGTCCCGGAGACTGATGTACTCCGCTCCCAACTCCTCGACGATGTCCGCTTTCAACGTTGGCGGTTTTGTTCTTGCGAGCGTGTAGACTTCCAAGTTTCGCAGTCGAAGAATCAAGGTGGTCAGCAAGCCGATCTGACCCGCACCGAGAACGAATGCACGCTTGGGACTCCAGACTTGCAGGCGTTTTTGGGCCTCGTACGCTTGTTCGACCGCTTTCGCGGCCACACTCATCGGCTCCGCCAAGACGTGTAGATGTTTCAAGCCGACCGGCATGCGGACAATGAATTCCAGGTCGTCTACGAAGTATTCCGTTAGGAACCCGTGAAGCAGGCAGATGCCGCGTTCGTAGTAGGTGGCTTCGCTCGTGATATCGGAGCGGCCGATTTTGTCGTAGATCGAACCGCCGGGGCGACGAACGGTGCAAGCGACGTAATCGCCTGGCTTGACGTGTTTTACGGCCGGTCCGACTTCCTCGACGACACCGAAACACTCATGGCCGAGAACGAGAAAATCACTTCCCGGGGGTGCGGTGCCATATAATGCTTCGTTGATTTCCCGGTCCGTGGCGTCGACGCCGACCTTTAACACGCGGACTAAGACTCCACGCCCGTCGGGGATGTCTTCGACTTTCGGTTTCGGCAATTCGGCAAGGTGGACACTATCGGGCTGTCCAGGTCGAACGGCAACCGCCTTCATTTCAATCTCTTCGGGTAAGAACACTTTGGACCACAGACCGTGACACCACGAATGCTGTTTTCACCGAGATTCAATGTGAAAAGTGGCCAGTCGCGGCAAGGTGGTCTTCGGAATTGTCGGGCGCTTTATATCGAATCGATCGCGGAATTGCGATCCAGCAAGCGAATGCAATCTCTCGCCATCGTAGGAGTTCTCTGGACGCCTTGCTATGATGAGACAACTTCGAGGAAAAATGAATGGTTATTTGCGGAGATTTAACCCGGTGATGACGCCCGAATTGCAGAATAGTCGCTTTCTCAAAACCGTTCGGCGGGAACCAACCGATACCACGCCGATTTGGATTATGCGGCAAGCCGGTCGCTATTTGCCTGAGTATCAGGCGGTTCGTAGCGGCCACACATTCCTTGAGTTCTGCAAACGACCGGATTTGGCGGCCCAAGTCACGCTGGATGCTCAACGGATTCTGGGAGTCGATGCGGCCATTCTCTTTGCGGATTTGCCCACGATTCTGGAACCAATGGGCTTTGAACTCGATTACCAACCTGGCCCACAGATCGGAAACCCGCTGCGAACCGGCAAGGATTTGGATCGTATTCGGGAAGTCGAAGACATCGACGCCATGAGTTACGTCTTCGAGACGGTCAAACTCGTGCGGCAAGATTTGCCAGCGGATATTCCGTTGATCGGGTTCTGTGGTTCGCCGTTCACGTTGGCTTCGTACGCCATCGAGGGAGCCGGTTCGAAGAACTATATTCACACGAAATCCCTGATGTACCGCGACCCTGGTGCGTGGCACGAGTTTCTCGGTCGGTTGTCTCGCAGTGTGGTGAAGCACCTTCGCAAGCAACTCGAGACGGGTTGTCAGTTGGTGCAGTTATTCGATAGCTGGGCTGGTTGCTTGTCGCCCGACGATTACCGTGAGTATGTGTTGCCACACACGCGATCGGTTATCGAGGCGTTACCGGACGATGCGTACGTCATCAACTTCCTGACCGGCAATCCGGCGCTTCTGCCATTGCTGCGGGAGTCCGGTGGTGACGTGATTGGCTTAGATTGGCGAGTCGATCTGCGTGAGGGTTGGAAAACGGTCGGGCACGATGTTGCTGTGCAAGGCAATCTTGATCCTGTGGTGCTGTTTGCCGATCTGGATTCGATTCGTCAGCGAACGAAAGCCGTGCTTGACGCCACTGATGGACGACCGGGGCATATCTTCAATCTCGGGCATGGTGTGATGCCGGATATGAATCCCGACCATGTCAAAGCTCTCGTCAAGATGGTTCATGAGATGGGAGCACGGTAGGCGGTGAGTGGCAACGAGCGACCGCGACGAATTGCCGTGATTGGAGGCGGTTTCAGTGGTTTGGCGGCGGCGAACCGACTTGGTGAACTGCGTCAAGAACATGACACGCCCTGTGAAATCACGCTCTTCGACGCCAACGATCGGTTCGGCGGAGTCTTGGGAACCGTGAACATCGGCGGGTACCGTGTTGAAACCGGCGCGGATTCGTTCATCACGAACAAGCCATGGGCGGTTGATCTCTGCAAGCGGTTGGGGATTGCCGACCGACTGATCTCTACGGACGAAACTTATCGGCGGTCGTTGGTGTTACATCGCGGCCGCCCGGTGCCAGTGCCAGACGGGTTCATGTTAATGACGCCTGCCAAAGTATGGCCGGTGCTTCGGAGCCCTTTGTTTTCCTGGACTGGGAAAATTCGCATGGGTTTGGAGACCATCGTGCCCCGTCGTCGGTCAAGCGAAGGGGGCGATGATGATGAAAGCCTCGCCGATTTCGTGCGTCGTCGATTCGGAAACGAAGCGTTGGAGCGACTTGTGCAACCGTTGGTCGGTGGGATTTACACATCCGACCCGGAGAAACTCAGTCTGCGAGCAACGCTGTCGCGGTTTCTGGACATGGAACGCGACCATCGGAGTTTGATTCTCGCAAGCCGGAAACAACAGCGAAACCAACCAACGGAACGTTCCAGCGGGGCCCGTTACGGTCTGTTCGCGACGCCGGATGAGGGGATTTCGGTTCTGGTCAATGCGTTGGCCGAGCGTGTACAGGAGTTGGCCGATTGCCAGTTGGGGAAACCTGTCACGAGTGTGAGACAGCGAGAAGATTCCCGATGGATCTTGGGGTTTTCGGATGCGGACGATGTGGAATTTGATGCCGTCGTCATGGCATTGCCAGCGTGGCGAGCGGCGGGCTTGCTGGACGACACCGATTCGGAGTTAGCGGGGTTGTTGAGCGAAATTGAATACGCTTCCACGGCGATTGTCGTCAGCGGACATCGGCTGGCGGATATTCAGCACCCGATGGATGCGTTCGGGATGGTTGTACCAGCTATCGAGAAGCGACGGATACTGGCGGTGTCCATGACCAGCCGTAAGTTTCCCGGTCGCGCTCCCGATGGGTGTATTCAGTTGCGGACTTTTGTCGGCGGCGCGATGCAACCCGAGGAACTTGACGCGACCGATGAGGAAATCACCGACGTTGTTCAACAGGAGTTGGCCGAGATTTTCGGTGTCTGTGGCGAACCGGATTTCGTGCACGTCGCCCGTTGGAATCGAGCGATGCCGCAATATCATTTGGGGCATCTCGAGCGGGTTCGCCACATCGAAGACCGTGTCCGTAACCATCGTGGACTGGCTCTGGCCGGCAATGCGTTTCACGGGGTTGGAGTGCCGGACGTGATTCATCGAGGTGAGACCTCTGCCGAGACGATCTGGAAAACAATCGTTCCACCCCGTGCCGATGTCGCTCGTCGCGACTACAATTCGGTATGAATCAAGAACTTCCATCCTGGATCGCCTTCGATGCGGTCGGCACGTTGATTACGCCTACGCCTTCGGTTGCCGAGATTTACTGGCAAATCGGGCGACGTTTCGGATCGAGATATTCTCTCGCGGATGTTCAGAAACGCTTCGCGCGTGCGTTTTCTCAGCCGTCGACCGATGATGAATTGCAGACCGACGAGGATCGCGAGTTTGCCTATTGGCAACGCGTGATGCGGGAGGTGCTCGACGATATTCATTCCTCTATCGACTGCTACCGCGATTTGTACGATGCGTTTGCGGAACCGCAGTGTTGGCGGGTTTACGATGATGTCGCCCCGACTCTTGAAGCCTTGGCTGATCGGGGTGTGAAGCTGGCCGTTGCTTCCAACTTCGATCATCGACTGCTCACGCTGTGCGAGCAAATTCCGGCATTACAGCCGATTTCCGTGCGGGTGGTGTCTTCGATCATTGGGTGGAAGAAACCCAGTTCCCAATTTTACAGGGAGTTGGCGAACGCGTGCGGCGTGGCTCCTGCAGACATCTTGATGGTCGGCGACACCTGGGAAACAGACGTGGTGCCTGCACGCGAAGCAGGATTCCAAGCGAAGCTGATTGATCGAAATGCTTCCAGTCCGATACCAGATCACCTGCGACGTTTGACGGAATTGCTTCCGGAAGGCACGATAGGTCATCATTCGTAGTTCAGGCCGTGCCTGAGAAGCGATATTGCAATTTGTTCCCCATGCCATATGTCAGGCATTGCCTGATCGACAGGACTGCCCTCCCAATGCGTTACATGATTTTTGCGCTTCTGTGCTGTTTGCCCTCCGCAGCTGTTTGGGGTCAGCGGGATTTGAAAGTCATTCCCCCGACCGATCCGGAAATTGAACGGAAATCGTTCGTGCTACCGGAGGGGTTCGAAGTGAACCTCTTCGCCGCCGATCCCGCCATCGCGAAACCGATCCAGATGAATTTCGACGATCGCGGACGGTTGTGGCTTGCGACATCGGAAGTCTATCCGCACATCAAACCGGGCCAAGAAGCCAATGACAAGATTCTGATTCTTGAAGATGCCGATGGCGACGGCGTGAGCGACAAAACCACGGTGTTCGCCGACGGTTTGCTGATTCCGACCGGCGTGGCTCCCGGTCACGGTGGTGCATTTGTGGCCAACAGCACCGAGCTTCTGCATCTTCGAGACACCGATGGCGATGGAAAGGCGGATGATCGGCGAGTGGTTTTGTCCGGCTTTGGCACTGAGGACACGCACCATATTCTGCACACATTCCGCTGGGGGCCGGATGGTTGCTTGTATGTCAATCAGTCGATCTACATTCACAGCCACATCGAAACCCCATACGGTGTGAAACGCTTGAACGGCGGCGGTATTTGGAAGTTTCGTCCGGAGACGATGGAACTCGACGTCTTCGCTCGGGGTTGGATCAACGCCTGGGGGCATGAGTTTGATTCGCTGGGGAACTCTTTCGTGACTGATGGGGCCGGTGGTCAGGGCATCAATTACGTGGTTCCGGGAGCGGCATATGCGACGGCCGTCGGTGTGCCACGAATTCTTCCGGGGCTCAATCCGGGAAGTCCGAAATACTGTGGTTTGGAGGTCGTCGGCGGTTCGCATCTACCGGACGATTGGCAGGGCGACTTAATTACGCACGACTTCCGTGGTCATCGTGTGTGCCGATTTAAAGTTAGTAACGATGGCTCGGGTTTCGCGTCGCAGCAGATGCCCGATCTCATTCGCAGTTCGCATACTGCCTTCCGACCGGTCGACGTACGGCTTGGGCCGGATGGAGCGATTTACATTGCCGACTGGTATAACCCCATCATTCAGCACGGCGAAGTCGATTTCCGTGATTCGCGTCGCGATCAAACCCACGGTCGAATTTGGCGAATCACGTACAAGGGACGCCCCACCACCGAACGGCCGGACTTTGCAAAACTCTCGGTCGATGATGTGCTGAGTTTTTTGAAGTCCGATCAACCGTGGCATCGCCGACACGCGAAGTTAGCGTTGCGGGAACGACAGGTCGATATCACGTCCAACCTGAAAGCCTTCGTTTCTAATCTCGATGCGTCTAATCCGGAATATGATCGGCATCGGCTAGAAGCGATCTGGACCGGGCAAACGTGCGGTGTGATTGATGTGCCGCTACTTGTCTCTCTGATGCAAGCAAAAACATCTGGCGTGCGAGCGGCGGCGGCTCGGATTGCAGGCGATTGGATTGAACTCGATCAACAGATCCCGCAGCATCTCGCGAAGCTGGCGAGCGATACCGATTCACACGTTCGACTGGAAGCCGCGCGGGCATTCGCGAAATGGTCGGACCAAACGCAGGCGGTGCAGTCGGCACTTGCGGCTCGTTCCAATTCGATGGACCAATGGCTCGACTATGCCCTCTGGCTGACGTGCCGTGAGACTGCCGACGGTTGGCTCCCGAAACTTCAAGCGGGCGAGTTTAACTTCGACGGGAAGGCCGATGATTTGGCCTTCGCATTGCGTGCGATTCGGAACCCGGCGGCGGTGTCGTCTCTGACGAAATTGCTGAACCAAGGCGATGTTTCAGACGCCCAACGGGAGACGGTGTTGAACGTGCTTGCAGAACTTGGGCAACCAAACGATTTGAATGTCGTTTGGGATGCCGTTCGTGAGGAATCGACGACCGAAACACGTCGTCAGGAACTTTTAACGTTGTTGGCGCGGGCGGCACGGGAGCGAAAGGTCAAACCGTCGGGTGATCTCTCGGCGGCCGTGAAATGGTTGAACGACTCGGATGCAAAGACAAAATTGGCCATCGTCAATTGTGTGGCTGCATGGAAGCTGTCGTCAGCTCGGGATGAGCTACGTCTGTTAGCATTGGCGGATGATACCGACGCCGAGTTGCGCACCGCGAGTTTGTCCGCACTGACGGCTCTCGGGAATGCAAACGACGTTCTGATGAAACTCGTGCAATCCGATCGGTCTTGGCCGGTGCGTCGCCAAGGGGTGATTGCTCTGACAAAAACCGCACCGCAGAAAGCGGCGACCGCAGCCGTCGGGTTGTTGCAATCTGCTCCGACACCGGAAGCAACCGCTGCATTGTTTGTGGCTTTCCTTGAACGAAAGAACGGTCCCGCAGCGTTGACGGCGGCTCTCGACCAACACAAGTTACCGGCCGATGTCGCACGCATCGGGCTGCGAACCATTGATTCCACAGCCACGCCTCATGCGAAGTTGACCGAACAGTTGGCAAAAGCGGGTGGCATTACCAGCGGTCCGAAGCAACTTTCGGCGGATGAAATGCAGACACTTTTGACACGTGTAACCGATGCCGGTGATGCGACCCGGGGGGAAACGGTGTTCCGTCGGGAGAGTTTGGCGTGCATGACATGCCACGCGATCGCCGGTGCGGGCGGGAAAGTCGGACCGGATTTGATCAGTCTCGGTGGCAGCGCACAACCGGATTACATCGTGGAATCGCTGCTCGATCCAAACAAGAAGATCAAAGAAAACTATCACTCGCTCGTCGTGGCGACGGATGAAGGTCAAATCCTGACGGGGGTTAAAGTTCGACAAACGGACACGGAATTGCTGTTGCGAGATGCGAAGGACCAGCTCATTTCCATTCCGCTGGCTTCGATTCTCCAGCAGAAAGTCGGCAAGTCGTTGATGCCGGCTGGTTTGACGGAGAAACTGACTCAGACTGAGTTTGTCGATCTAATCGCGTTTCTCTCAGGGCTTGGGAAAGCGGGGAGCAGTAGTGTTTCACAAACTCCCGTGGCTCGACGATGGGAAGTCATGCAAGCGACGACCGAGGCGAAACATCAACTCCGCCGCACCAGCTACGATGCCGCCGCCAACAACCCAGACGCATTTGCGTGGAAGCCGGTCTACAGCCGCGTGAATGGCGACTTGCCGATTGCGGATCTGCCGGTGATGAACCAGCTTCGCGGCCCACGTTCCGGTGAACCGGTCGTCGCATTCGCCCGGACGGAGCTGGACGTCACTACTGAAGGTGAAGTCGTCTTGCGATTGAACTCACCAAACGGTCTACGAATTTGGCTCGATTCAAAACCTTTGGAACCCGCCGAATCGATGACCGTGCCGTTGAAGACCGGTCGTCATTGGCTCACCGTCGCCGTACTGACCGAGCATCGCAAAAAGCCAGTACGTTTGGAATTACAACCGGCAACCGATTCCAAAGCGCAAGCGAAGTTCATCGCCGGTAAATAGGAGGCTTCACTCTGTATTCGTCAATAAGAAAACGCCGCACGAGAGGTGAACTCCCGGCGGCGTTTTCGATGTTCTTGGTGCCAATCAAGGTTGATTGGTCATTACTCTTCTGGAGCTTCTTCAGCGGCTGGGGTTTCTTCAGCGGCTGGGGTTTCTTCGCCTTCAGCGGCTGGAGTTTCTTCACCTTCAGCAGCTGGGGTTTCTTCACCTTCAGCAGCTGGAGTTTCGGCAGGAGTTTCAGCTGGCTCTTCGCCGCCACCGCAGCCGACGGAGAAAACGGTCAGTGCGAGCATCATCATCCAAGCAGCAAACTTCTTCATTGCGAGTTCCCTCAAGAGAATTCCACAGATTTTCCGCACAGCCGACATGGCTATGCTGGCTCCAATCAAAGGGCCAGTGCACAGGTAAGAGTCCCAAGCGAAAAGATTATTCCCGAGAATTCTCGAAAAATACAAATTTTCAGAATGTTTTCCAATCGGCGGTTTTCGATCCCTGAGAAGGGGACGGATTCGACATTCCGACCGAGTCTGCCGATTGGTAGAATACAGGTGATTCGCTTCACTCAGACCCAGGGATATTGATGTCTGAAAATCGCCCGTTTGCCCATCTTCACTGTCATACGCACTACAGCTTGCTCGACGGTGCGAACAAAATTCCCGACTTGGTCCAAGCCACCAAAGACATGGGGATGAATGCCTGTGCAATTACCGATCACGGGAATTTGTACGGGGCGATGGAATTCTACACGACGTGTCGAGCGAACGATGTCAATCCGATTGTCGGTTATGAAGCGTATGTGGCTCCCGGGCATCGGACGGACCGTAGCGCATCGCGAATGAAGGAAGCCAGTCATCACCTGACGCTATTGGCGATGAACAAGACGGGTTTTCGGAACCTCATTCGGATGGCGTCTATCGCCTACACGGAGGGGTTCTACTACAAACCTCGAATCGACAAGGAATTGCTGGAAGCCCACAACGAGGGAGTGATTTGTCTCTCGGGGTGCGCATCGAGCGAACTGTCTCGTTACATTTTGGCGGAGGAAAAGGACAAGGCGAAGAACCTGATCCATTGGTTCGACAAAGTCTTCGGCGATCGGTTTTACCTCGAAATTCAGAATGCCGGCTTGGAGATTCAAAAGCTTTGCCAAGACGGCACGGTCGATCTCGCGCAACAGGTCGGGATCCCGTTGGTCGCGACGAATGATTCGCACTATCTCTGCCAAGACGACGCCAAAGCTCACGATATTTTGCTTTGCGTCAACACGCGTGCCGTCCGCAGCGATGCCAAACGGATGCGGATGGACAACGATCAATTCTTCGTGCGTTCTCCCGAACAAATGTACGAGGCATTCGGGGGACTGGAAGACGCCGTCGCTCGGTCACAGGAGATTGCCGACCGGATCGATTTGCAACTCGATCTCACCGAGAAGCACTACCCTGTTTTCCGTCCGCCAGAGCAAAAAACCGATAAGCAGTACCTCCGCGAACTTTGCGAAGAAGGAATGCTCTGGCGTTACGGTGAGGACGGCATTACGGAGGCCCACCGGGAGCGGCTGGACTACGAACTCGGCGTCATCGATCAGATGGGGTACTCGAGTTATTTCTTGATCGTGTGGGACTTTGCCCGCTTTGCCGTCGAACAGGGTATCCCTTGTCAGGCGCGGGGTTCGGCGTGCGGTGCGATCGTGGCCTATGTGCTCGGTTTCTCGCACGTGTGTCCGCTGAAGTACGACCTGCTGTTCGAGCGGTTTCTCGATCCATCCCGGAGCGAACCGCCGGATATCGATATCGACTTCTGTCGGGATCGACGACAACTTGTGATCGACTACACCAAAGAGAAATACGGTATCGAAAACGTCGCCCAGATCGGCACGTTCGGTACGCTGAAAGCGAAGATGGTTGTGCGGGACGTGGGGCGTGCGCTTGGTGTGCCGCTGCCTCGGGTCAACGAAATTGCCAAGATGGTGCCCGACACGCTGAACATCAAGCTTAAAACTGCCGTCGAAGAGTCGCAAGACTTGCAAGACGCTTACAACAGCGATCCGCAGGTGACGGAACTCATCGACATTGCGTATCGATTGGAAGGCTTGGCCCGAAGTGCCGGGACACACGCGGCGGGTGTGGTGGTCGCGGATGACCCCATTTCCAACTTTATTCCGCTGCAACGCATTACCGGCAAAGAAGACATCATCACGCAGTGGGACGGGCCGACCGTCGAGATGGTCGGTCTGCTCAAGATGGACTTTCTCGGTCTGCGGAACCTGACGATCCTCGACAAAGCCGTCAAAAACGTCGAACGGTATCGCGGCAAGAAGATCGATCCGCTTGAACTTCCATTGGACGATCCGAAGACGTTTGCCCTACTCCAACGGGGTGAAACGAAAGGCATCTTCCAGTTGGAATCCGGCGGGATGCGGGATTTGCTCACGAAGATGAAGCCCGACCGCTTCGAAGACATCATCGCCACCAGTGCGTTGTACCGACCTGGCCCGCTCGAGGGCGGGATGGTCATGGAATATGTCAACGTGAAGCATGGTCGACAGGAGCCCCGAAAGATCCACCCGGTCGTGGATGAAGTGCTTGCCGAGACCAACGGAGTGATGGTCTATCAAGAGCAAGTCATGCGGATTCTCAACCGTGTGGGGAACATCGAACTTCCGGCTTCCTATCGGTGTATTAAGGCGATCAGTAAGAAGAAACTGAAAATCATCGCCGACTTCCGCGAGCAATACGTCCAAGGTGCTCGCGAAAATGGAATTCCCGAAGCCACCGCGATCGAGTTGTTTGAACTCATCGAAAAGTTCGCCGGTTACGGGTTCAACAAATCGCACAGTACGGCTTACGGTGCCGTGGCCTATCAAACCGCGTATTTGAAGGCTCACTATCCGGCGGAATTCATGGCGGCACTTCTTTCGTGTGGCATGGAAGATTCCAACCGCATCTCCGAGCAAACCGATGATTGCCGGCGGATGAAGATCGAAGTACTCCCGCCGGATGTGAATACGTCGGACGTGGAATTTGCTGTCGTCGATGACAAAATTGGCTTTGGTCTCGGAGCGATCAAAGGGGTCGGTGACGCGGCGGTGCAGCAGTTGGTGGCCGAACGCGAGGCGAACGGTCCGTTTCTGAACATTTACGATTTGACGGAACGGGTCGATCCGAAAGTTCTTACCAAATCGGCTTTGGAAATTTTGATCAAAGCCGGTGCCCTGGACAGTTTCGGACCGAATCGTGAGCAACACTTGCAAGCGGTCGATCGGGCTGTGCAAGCGGCCTCGGCGAAGCAACGAGACCAAGCGCGTGGCCAGAAAAGCTTGTTTGGTGGGGATGACGATGAAGCCGAGGAAACCGAGATTAGCCTTCCCGACGCTGCCGATTGGACAAACAGTCAGAAACTTGCGTACGAACGAGAGGTTCTCGGGTTCTATCTGACATCACATCCGTTGACCGAACACGCCGACAGGCTGAGTCGGTTTTCGACGCACACGGCGGCCGAACTCAAAGAACTGCCAGAGAAAGCGGAAGTGTTGTTGGCGGGGATGGTGTCAGCCATCAAAAAAGCACAAACGAAGAAGCCCAGCCGAAATGGGAACCAACGGTATGTGAACTTCGATTTCGAGGATGCCGGCGGAGTCGTGCGGTGCATTATGTGGCCGGAAGAATTTGCTCGCATGGGGCATCTCGTCGAGACCGATGCGATCCGCTTCGTCAAAGGTCGCGTCGATCAACGCAGCCGAGAACCGAATGTCATCGTCGATCAAATGCTGACGATGGAGGAAGTCGAGAAAACATTCACCGACAAATTGGCCGTGAAATTCCAGCACGGATTGCACGACGAACAGGACATGATCCGCGTGCGGGACGTGATCAGTCGGCATCCGGGGACTTCGGAAGTGGTGCTGCTTGCGGAGATGCCCGACGATGCCAATCCCGGCCAGCGATTGCGTTACGTTCTGCAAACGCCGGATTCGTTCCGTGTCGGTTGCACTTCGGAGTTGAAAGCCGAATTGGTGGAGGCGATTGGCGAAACCCACTTTAAATTCCACGCACAACCAATTCGCAAGGCGGGGTCCAGTCGAGGTGTCGGTCGGTAATGAAACTGGTGTGAATTGGAGATTCGGGTTTTCGTAGGAGACGGACTATGATGGATACGAATACGACAGATGCCGAAATTGCCGCTCCACCGGGAACGTCGCGAGGGCTTCGCTGGTTCGTTGGGCTTGTCGCATTGACTCTGCTCGTGACAGCGGCAATGTTTCTTTCCGGCGCAGGCACAAATCCGGTCTCAGAACCATTCACGGAAACAGAGGCAGCCGCACGACTGCAAACCGGTTCGACGATCCGAACGAAAACGCCCAGCGATGCGGATTATGTCCGAGCACTCATCGGGCGATGGAAGCGACCCGAATCCTACGGCGACATCACACTCACGCTCAAACCCGAAGGCAGAGGCACGATGTACGTGGAATTTTCCACGGTCTACTCGCTCCTGGTCGATGACGAACTTCTCGTGGATATCAAATGGGAAGTCAAAGATGGCCGGTGTGTGTTTCAATCGATTCGTGGCAAACCGCAAGCCGCCTTCGAATTGGTCACGAAACTCAAAGGTAAAGTTCGTGATCAAAAAATTATCGAGGTGACGAGCAAACGAGCGATCTTCTTCGATGACAAACGCAAGAAAACCAAGAAGACCTGGAAACGCTTGCCGGACGCGAACAAGAAATAAGCTCGTCGATCCGTTTTCCGACCATCACTTCAACGGCTTGAGACCACTTGCCACTCGTTTTTGATTCAGCAATCCGAATGCGTCAGGTTCGAGTTTCAAAAATTTCACAAGTTGCGACGTGGTCGTTTCGAGCGAATCGGCAACCTCGGCCGCATTCCACTCCCCTGCCTCAAACGCATCGAGAGCCTCCGCGAGCAACGCCGGAAAATCGTCGTGAGTGTTGCGGACTTGAATTTTCTTTGAGCGAACACGAGTCGTCCATAACTCGCTGGGAGTGTTCCACTCCCGACGCACTTGAAGTGCGAGAGCGATACGGAGTCGAAACAACGCGGCCTGTAAGTTCTGCGATTGGGACCGGCGTTCATTGGCTTCCGCAGAGACACCAGTTGGACGATGATGTAACACGACCGCCGTTTCCACCTTGTTCCGATGTTGTCCACCGGGACCGCCGCGTTTGAGACGTTTGACATCGCATTCAGACTGCAACTGGTCGGGGGGAATTTCTGTAGGATGTCGAAACATGAAATTGGTTCCGATTTGCCGCCCGTTCATGCGGACGATAACTTAGATCATATCCCGGCCGTTTGTATTGCCGGTGTGATCCGTTGATTCATTTCTTGAAGTATAGAAAGCTCGCTCGATGAAATTCATTCGAGTCTTGGTGGTCCTGGTCGCGATTGGATCGTGTGTGGGCTGCGGTTCGTCATCCACCCGATCGGCCGCGGTGATGGGGTGGGTCGTGGCCCGTGGCGGCAGCGTGACCGTCGCTGGGAAATCGTTGGCAGTCAAATCGCTCTCCGACATCGACGATGGCGCCACGGAAATCCAACGCATTGATCTCAATGGTCAAGATATCACCGACGAGGATTTGAAGAACCTTACGGTTCTCAGCGATCTGCAATTTCTCGGTCTGCACGGAGCGCCTATCACGGACGCCGGGGTTGATGCCTTGTTGGAAATCGAGAATCTGAAGGAACTGGAACTCTCAGCGACGAACATCACCGATGCGGGAGTTGTAAAGTTGGCGGGCCTGACCAGCTTGGAAAAACTCACGCTTCACAATACAACTGTGACGAAGAAGGCCATCGAGGAACTTCAAAACAAAGTGCCCGGATGCCAAGTTATTCAGTGACACGACCACTCACGACAATAGCTTGAATTGTGCACCGAAATTAGGATGATTCCGGTACGCTCCCTTGGTCTTTTCGGCCTCGTCCGTGGAGTTCATGCAGCAAACTGTTGCGGGTGTACTTGTCGGGAATGCCGCCGAGATTACGGTGGGCGATGAGTTCGGCCACGATGCTGACCGCGATTTCCGGCACGGTTTGCGAACCGATATCCAAACCCAACGGAGCGTGCACACGTTCGAGTGCATTCGCAGAGATATTCTCGGCAAGGAGGTCTTCGAAGATCAGTTTGATCTTGCGGTGCGAACCGATCAGACCCACGTACCGGGCTGAAGTCTCAGCGAGATGGTAAAGGGCTTCTTCGTCGTGATTGTGGCCGCGAGTCACGATGATTGCATAGGTGTCGGGATCGATTTCCAACCCTGAGAGCGCTGTGTCAATGTCAGCGACAATCAACCGCTTCGCTTGCGGGAATCGTTCCAAATTGCAGTACTGTTCACGGTCATCGACAACCCACACATCAAAGTCTGCCGCCGCCGCGAGTTTGGCAACTTCTTGCCCAACGTGCCCTGCTCCGACAATCAACAACCGACACCGATCCAACCGGGGCAAATAGCACACGCCCTTCGCGACGTATGGTCTTGGACGGTCGGCCAACGATCGCAGGTTGGTTTTGGCTTCCGCTGGCATTTCTTGAGTGCTTCGTGAGGCAATGATCTCGCCTTCAGCATCAAGCAAAAACCGATCACCGGTGGAGTCTTCGTTTTCAGTCTTGAAGATGATGACTTCCGTCGAACCGCGACCTTCCCGGATGACTTCCAATTGACGATCGAAGTAACTGAGGTCATCACCGGGGCGGATCGGATCGACCAGCATCCGCATTCGGCCGCCGCAGATCAAACCGTCATCCCATCCATAATCGCTGTCGAGATTGAACGTGAGGATTTCGCGATCGCCATGGTCCAGCAACCGCAACGCTCGCTGTTTGACCTCGGCTTCGACGCAACCGCCGCCGAGCGTGCCGGTTTGCGAACCATCAGGAAACACGAGCATGGTGGCTCCCGCTTTTTGCGGGGTCGATCCCCGTGTTTCCACGAGGGCGGTATACGCACACGGCGAACCACCTCGCACGGAATCCACCAGGGTCTGCAACAAGGTTTCCATGATTCCCCTAAGGTTTGACGTTGCACACGCAGACCATCGCCTGGCAACCCGGACAACCGCCACCGTATTTGTCATGAACGGCTTGGGTTAGGTCGATGTCGGCTACGTTGGCGATGGTGGCCAGCCACGCGAGCACGTCCGCGAACTCGGCGGCGAGTTCCTCGGGCGTGCCCTCTCGCAATGCTGCGGCGAGTTCACCAATTTCTTCCATCAACCACATGAATGTTCCCGCGGTCCCCCGCTGAACATCCTTCGCGGAATACATCGTCTCGATGAGATTCTGCAAATCGCGTAACGTCATCGAATCGGTCATGCTGAACTCAAGACTTTCCCAGAAAGTTACTTCTGCCGAATCGCCCACAGGGATTTGAACGTGCGGAGATAAATGGTGCCGTCGGAGATAGCCGGTGATGCCGAAATCTCCTCTCCAAGATCGTTCTGCGAGAGAACTTCAAATTCCGCACCCTCTTTGACCACGGTAATGATTCCGCCGCGTGCCGTGAGGTAAATTTTGCCGTCAGCCCAAACTGGTGACGCACGGTGTCGATCACGTGTCGTTCGGTTTTCGTCCATTTCCTTGCCGGTCTTGGCGTCGAGAACAAGCAGGTTTCCGTTCTCTCGGCAAAGATAAACGAGTCCGTCTTTGATCAGCGGGGATGGCACGTCAGGCGTGTTTTGCGGTCGCGTCCACAGGTGATCGGAGGAGTCGGCATCGACCAATCCGCGAGCCGAGCCTTTGACTGCAACCACTGGGCCATTTTTCGCTGTTGGCACCACAACCATTCCTTCGTTCGCGACGGGAGACGCCACGAATCGCAAGGTCGGATGGTAGCGGCGATTGGGATCATCACGAGGGTTCAAACCGGCAAGCCGCCAGATTTCTTTGCCGTCTTCGAGATTGAACGCGATGGCGTAATCACCGCCGTGAGTCACCAAATAGGTTTCTTTTCCGTCGTCGTACAACGTCGGTGATGCATAGGAGTGTTCGTTCTCTTGAGAAGCACCAGTGACACGACCGGTCTGCCAAATTTCTTTGCCGGTCGAAGCGTCGAGGGCAACGACGCGAGCTTCTTGCGTATTCGGCCGACCTTCACCGTGGATCAATTGCAGGTACAACCGTCCCTTGTGGAGCACTGGTGTCGAGGCCATTCCGAACTGAATTTGGAACTTGCCGTAACGGTCTTGGAGGTTGAACGCCCACACTTCATTTCCAGCGAAGTCGAAGCAGGCCAAATCGCCCTGGCCGAACATCACCCACACGTGTTTTCCGTCAGTGGACGGAGACGGCGAGGCGTAGTTTCCTTCGTCACCGCGGACCCGTTGGTTTCCATTACCGATCACGCGACGCCACTTCTCTGTGCCATCCGTGCTGATGCACATCAGGAGAAAATCGTCATCGTCGACTGATGTGACGAAAATGTCCTTACCCCAGATGCACGGGGTCGCTCCAGCTTGTCCGGGGAGTGGGAGTTTCCACGCGACGTTCTTGTCCGGGCCGAATTCGATCGGAAGATTCGTCTCACCGGAGATTCCATTGTGACTCGGTCCCCGCCATGACGGCCAATTCTCGGCGGAGGCGTTCGAAAGAGTCGCAAGAGCAAGAACCATCCCGGCCAACGCGGGAATGTCGATTCGGCGGTGGGAAACCATCGGCAACACCTTGACGGAAGTTGATAAATTCACTTGTACGGTTTTTGACAGTGTGGCATAGGGGCTATCGCGCGTCAATCAACGGGTCAGCCCGGCGAGCAAGACGGCCGTCGCGACGGAAACGTTCAGGGATTGCACCGGGCCACGCGGCGAGAGACGACACATGGTGTCGCAGTTTTTCTGCGTGAGCCGTCGTAAGCCCTGCTGCTCATTACCGACGATCAGTAGCCAGGGGCGTTCGCGATCGACTTCGGAAATGTCCTGCTCCGCATGTTCCGATGCACCGAGAATCCACAAGCCGTTGTCTTTGGCAAGTTGCATCGTGCGGGTGAGACTCGGCGGATTGGCGTACGGGACGTGTTCGATTCCTCCCGATGCAGCATCGTAGGCCACACCGGTCAGCGGGGCCGATTTGTGACGAGTAAAGATCAACCCTTCCAATCCAAAGAACGCCGCCGATCGGAAAATCGCTCCGAGGTTTCGTGGGTCTTGAACCTGATCCAACGCCAACCATACGCCCCGACCGTTCGCTCGTTCGGCTCCGTTCGCAAAGATTTCGTCCAACTCAACCGGATCAAGTTCCTTCACCGTCGCGCTGCCGGCTCCAATGCGTTCGGACTGATCCCCTTTCGGCTGCCGTCGTCCGGATTGCTCCGGACGTTGCCCGCGTCGCACGGGCACACGGGCCGCTTTCGCCGTCTCGGCGACCGATTCCCAAGCGGTTCCCGGCTGCCGAGAGTGTAGACGAATCTCCATCACAGCATTCGGCCGCCTCTCCAAAGCTGCCTGCACACTATGAGGGTTACGAAGTTCGATAGCCACGTGGGTCTCAATCTATGGAAGGTCAGCGAGTAGGTCAGGCCGTACCTGACACTGTTGGCGGAATCGAAATGAATTGCGTTGGGCGCTTCTTGACCTACGACTACTGCACATCAATGTTATTTCCCCTTCGGGCTCAAAGGAATATCGACGGTAGCCGGTGGTCGGCAGTCGTACCATGGACTTTCGCCTGGAAGATACTTCGTGCCACGATAGAATTCAGCCAATCGAGTACCTTCGGAGCCCGGGGCACCGAGAACTACTTCCGCGACAATTTCCGTCGCATCCCAAGGGTCGGATAATTCTTTAGCTACAGAAACAGCTCGTTGTTGATTGTCGTATGGGCCGTGCCACTCTACTGTAAATCCAGCATGAACACCCAATTCAGTTCGAATCCAGTAATCTGACATGGTGTTTTTCCTACCGCGACCCGTGATTTGCGCAAAGTATAAGGTTCTTATGCAGACTATATTGGGCTCCACCAGGCACTGCCCCAGATACGGTATTACCCCTTCACGACGAAGTTCACAAGTCGTCCCGGCACGACGATTATTTTGATGATTTGTTTGCCGTCGAGGAAACTTTGAACGGTTTCGTCTTGGGTGGCGGTGGTTTCGAGAGTGGTTTTGTCGGCACCGTTGGGGACTTGGATTTTGGCTTTGACTTTGCCGTTGATCTGCACGGGGACTTCGACGGTGTCTTCGCGGATTTTCGATTCGTCGAACTCTGGCCAGGGTTCGTACGCCAATGAAGTCTCGTGCCCGAACAACTCCCAAAGTTCTTCGGCCAAGTGTGGCGCGAACGGGGCGAGCAACAACACGAACGGTTCCAAGATGGCTCGCGGTCGCTGGTCCATTGCGGTGACGGCGTTGGTGAATTCCATCATCCGACTGATCGCTGTGTTGAACGACAACCGCTCGATATCCTCGCCGACGGCTTGGATGGTCTTGTGAAGGATTCGTTCCTGATCTTCGTTCGGCGGGATGTCCTGCACGGAGGCGTTGAGTTTCACCTCGTCGGCTCGTTCGTCGACGATCATCCGCCACGCTCGACCGAGAAAGCGGTACACGCCGTCCACGCCGGACATGCTCCAGGGTTTGTTCTGTTCGAGCGGCCCCATGAACATCTCGTAAAGCCGCAACGAGTCCGCACCGTACTGCGAAACAATGTCATCAGGATTGATCACGTTCCCACGCGATTTCGACATCTTGTAGGCTCGACTATCGACGACGATTTTCGGATCGTCCGCCAATACGAAGTTCTCGCCCTTTTTCTCAACTTGTTCGGCTTCGAGTTTGACCGCAGTGGCAGGTTCGCCGGTGTCGGCTATCACGTGTGTGGCGTCGAGTTCCTCGTTGGTGTTCTCGCGAACTTTCTTGCTCGAAACCCAGTTGCCGTCGGTGTCTTGAAAACCGCTCAACTCAGGAGCGCCGAGAATCATGCCTTGATTGACGAGCTTCTGAAACGGCTCTGGCGTGGTGACTTCGCCACGATCAAACAAGACTTTGTGCCAGAACCGCGAGTACAACAAGTGCAACACCGCGTGTTCGGCACCACCGATGTAGAGATCGACCGGCAACCAGTAGTTCTCTTTCGCGGGATCGATGAACCGCTCGGAGTTTTTCGGGTCAGCGAACCGCAAGTAGTACCAACATGAACCGGCCCATTGCGGCATGCTGTTGGTTTCGCGTTTGAGCTTCACGCCGTCATCAGCGGTTTGGTAGAGCCATTCTTCAGGAGCTTTGGACAAAAGCGGATCGGGCGTGCCGGTGGGTTGGAAGTCCTCCATCTCTGGCAACACGACTGGCAACTCCGCATCTTCGACGGCCCGCACCATTCCGGTCGGGGTGCCGTCAGCGTCGAGTTCATGCCAGATCGGAAACGGTTCGCCCCAATACCGTTGACGGCTGAACAACCAATCCCGCAACCGATAATTCACGGCTTCTTTGCCGAGTCCTTTTTCTTGCAAGTCGGCGGCAATCTTCGGTTTGAAATCTTCCGTCGCCATGCCGTCGTAGGTACCGGAGTTGATCGCGTACCCGGTTTCCGTGAATGCTTCGTCCAATTCCAAACCGGGGACATGCACGGAACCCTCGGCGGCTTCGTTCATCGTCAACGTATCCAACAGCTGTTTGTCGTCAGCGATTGTGGAATCCGTATCGCTGGTCGAGGCGACCACCTGAAGAATCGGCAAGTCGAACGCCTTGGCGAATTCGAAGTCGCGTTCATCGTGAGCCGGCACCGCCATGATGGCTCCGGTGCCGTAACTGACAAGAACGTAATCCGCGATCCAAATTGGAATTTGTTGGCCGTTGACCGGATTCGTCGCGTAGCTGCCGGTGAAGACGCCGGTTTTTTCCTTGGCTAAATCGGTCCGGTCGAGGTCGCTTTTCAAACCGGCCATCCGCCGATATTCCTCGACGGCGGTTTGCTGGTCTTTCGAGGTCAACCGATCGACCGCGGGGTGCTCCGGTGCGAGCACCATGTATGTGGCACCGTAGAGCGTATCCGGTCGGGTGGTGTAGACCCGAAGCACGTCGGTGTCGGGCGATTTCGGAAAGCCGGTTTGCTCGCGTTGTTGCTTCCAGGCTGTGAAGCCGTCTTCCGTCTGCGAGCCGATGTAGAAATCGACCTCCGCCCCCAAACTTTTGCCAATCCAGTTCCGTTGCAAAGCCTTGACCGAATCGGGCCAATCCAAGTCTTCGAGTTCTTCGGACAATCGCTCGGCGTATGCGGTGATGCGGAGCATCCATTGTCGAAGTTGACGGCGTTCCACCGGATGATCGCCGCGTTCGCTTCGCCCTTCCGCCGTGACTTCCTCATTCGCGAGCACCGTCCCAAGAGCCGGACACCAATTCACCGGGGCTTCGTGTTGATACGCCAATCGGTGCGCATCCTGGTACTTCCGGACCGCAGACTCGCCTTCCGATTGCACGTCATTCGGAATCGGCAACTCGGCAATTGGTCGACCTTTGCCGATGCGTTGTTTGCTGTCGGGCCCGGTCCATTCGTGCTCGGGATCGTACCAAGTGTCGAAGAGTTGCAGGAAAATCCACTGGGTCCAACGGTAATAGTCGGGATCGGTGGTGGCGAATTCCCGCGACCAATCGTAACTGAATCCCAAACTTTTGAGTTGGCGGCGGAAGTTGTCGATGTTTTTGTTTGTCGTGACTCGGGGGTGTGTGCCCGTCTTGATGGCGTGCTGTTCGGCCGGTAAACCGAACGAGTCCCAACCCATCGTGTGCAATACGTTCTGACCCTTCATCCGGGCGTGACGGCACACGATATCCGTCGCGGTGTAGCCTTCGGGGTGCCCCACGTGCAAACCGTCACCCGACGGGTACGGAAACATATCGAGGACATATTTCTTTTCGCCTTCGGGGATCTCGTCCGGCAATTGGAAGGTGGCGTTTTGATCCCAAAAGGCTTGCCATTTGGGTTCGATCCGGTTGGCATCGTAGCGAGGCATGAGTGTCGATGTGGGTTAGGTTTGAAGGCGTCGTGAGCGGCCCTTGAGTTTCATTCCGGGCAATCCACGTTTGGCGCAAGATCACAACGCTCAGTGTAGTGGCGTGCGACGGGTTTGCAATTCTGACGTACGATCGGAAAATGGTAAGCGAATTGTTTCTACAGACACCACCCTGCCACTTTGTGTTCGGAACCCCATATGAATTCTGCTGATTCTCGAATTTCCGTCGATCGTCGTCATTTCCTGTCCGCTCTCGCTGGAGCCGGTGCGGTGGCGGCATTGGCCCCCCAAACCGCGTCCGCAAAGGAACCGAAATCGGCCAGCGGTTCGCATATGAAGTTGTCGCTCGCGGCGTATTCGTTCAATCGCCAACTCCGCAAAGGTGGCAGCGATCCACAAATGACGCTGAGTGATTTCATCGATTTCTGTGCGGAACTCGGGCTCGATGGCACGGAATTGACCAGCTACTACTTCCCATCGAAAGTCACAAATGAGTATCTGATGATGCTCAAAAATCGGACGTTTCGGCAGGGATTGGATATCTCCGGCACGGCGATCGGCAATGACTTTGCCCTTCCCGATGGTGAAGCCCGTCAGAAGCAACTTGCCATGACTCGGCAATGGATCGACTACGCCGCTGCGATGGGGGCGCCCGTGATTCGTATTTTCGCTGGGAAAACGCCGAAGGGCGACAACGAAGCGGAAGCGATCAAGCGGTGTGCAGCAGGGATCAATGAGTCCCTGGAATACGCCGCTGAAAAGGGGGTGCTGCTTGCGTTGGAAAACCACGGGGGTATCACCGCCACACCCAAGCAAATGTTAAGCATCATCGAGCAAGTCGACGAGTCGCCGTGGTTTGGCGTCAACTTCGATAGCGGCAACTTCCGCACCGACGACCCCTACCGCGATCTCGCCAAGATTGCTCCGTTGGCTGTCAACGCTCAGATCAAGGTCATGGTCGCCCCGAACGGTGGTGGCAAGCAGCCGGCCGACCTGCCTCGCATCATCAGCATTTTGAAGGATGCGGGTTATCGAGGCTACGTCGTGCTGGAATTTGAAGAACAGAATCCGCGGGAAGAGATTCCGAAGTTCATCGATCAACTCGCAGAATTGATCCAAAAACCATAAGCGAAAGAAAACACCGACGCCATTGAGTTGGCGTCGGTGTGTCAATTGACTCGGGTTTTACTTTACTCGGTTTCCGAAGCCTCTTCGGTTCCTTTTCCATCGGAATCATCCGAGGGGATGCCCATGCTCGGGGCCAGTTTTCCCAGCAGTTCCTTGGCAATCGCTTTGCGTTTTCCGGCGGGGGCGGCTTGGAGATCGGCGATTCCTTTCTCCAGGATGTCCGCTCGTTCCGGGTCGATTTCACGCACGTTGGCGACGTGATCCGGGAAACTGGTGATTTCGCTACCGAACGGCTGCCCTTCCGCGTAACGCTTTAGGATGGCACGCGGTTCGTTCAGTGGATCGTTGGAGGCTTTGACTTCAATTTCCTTTTCCTGCACGCCTCCACCACATCCGGGGAGAAACGACAGCGAAAATACGGTCATCGCGAAACAAAACAAACGCATGGCAAGACTCTCTTAATTGACAACAATGTGGGTGGGGACTTGGCTCGGGTGAGCCGAGCAATGGTATGGAAAGAGCCGCCAGTCGGAACTAGCGGCTTGAGGGGTCTTCAGCGGAGTTAGCCGTCCTGGAGCTTAGTATTCTCCGAGAACTTCGCCGTCTTGGCGGTTGCCGAGAAGCTGCCAAGTCAGCAGTGTGATGTTGTCGGTGATGAACCGGACGGAACCGTCGGCCAAAACCGCGTTGACACCACCCGGGTGAAGACTTCGCGGCGGAATGATTCCCGTGCCCCAGTCGTGTGCACCACCTGGACAGCAGTCGCCACCAGCCGTCGGGTATTGCCAGTTCGGAGGTGCAGCCGCTGTGAATGTCGATTGAGCCGCCGCATACCAGCCCCACATTGTGCCGTTGTTGTGACGAACACCGGATGGGCTGTCCTGAGCGGCTTGCCCGATCGCCGTGAGTTCCGCTTGCGTTGGGAAGTTCTTATCGGCGATAGAATTGAAGAGACCGTTGTTCGTGTAGAAAACGTCGTATGGGTAGATACCACTGGAACCGCTGGAGGACGATCCCGAGAGAATCTCTGATGCGAGCAACGTGTTTGACGTTCCATCGGTGATATCAGACAGTTTGCGGTCGTGTTGGTACGCGACTGCACCGTTGAAAGCGTTTCCAGCCCACACGGTTTGTGACGAGCTTCCTGTACACCAGGCGTAGTTCGTTCCCGGTCCGCCCCACGTGCTGGTCTGGTCGCCGGGTTCTGGTGCGGAGGGACAATGGAATGCGGCAAGATCCGTCTTCATGACCGTGCCATGGATGAAGCCCCATGTCTTGTTCGCTTCACCTTGCTCGTACAGGTTGTTCTGTTCCAGGAACGGCAGCAGGTAGTAGTTCAAGCTCAGTGCTTCCCAGGCATTCCCGCCAACTTGCGTGTAGTTCCGGGGGAATTCGCGGTAAACATCGTGGTGATTATGCATCGCGATGCCGAGTTGTTTTAGCTTGTTCTTGCATTCTGTGCGACGAGCAGCTTCGCGAGCTTGCTGCACGGCGGGAAGCAAGAGTGCAATCAAAATCGCAATGATTGCGATGACGACAAGCAACTCGATCAGCGTGAAACCACGCAATCGTTGCCGGGACCCGTGTGAACGTATCATGGGACTCTCCTCGGAAAAATGAGAAATGACATCCGACCCGTGCGACCCAGCGAGCTATGTGCCGAGATAAGAAGAAATCAACTGCTCACTGGAAACGCCGTTCACGGTCGAACAAAACGCGTGTGGGGCACGCCTAGAATGGTGGTTCGGTGGCGTGGATAGTAATATCATAGGATATTGATGATTTGAAAAACAATAGCGTCTCAATTTTGTGCAATTTTCGGTCTTGGAAAATCGGTTGCAACACGTCGCAGACATCATTGAAGCTCACACCCGAATCGAACGCTGGGTCCATCGCACGCCGATTTTGACGTGTACGCAGATCAGTCAGCGTTTGGATGCGGACATCGTGTTCAAGTGTGAGAACTTCCAGAAAACCGGTGCGTTCAAAGCCCGAGGGGCAACTAATGCCGTCCGCTCACTGAACGAGAGTGATGCGAAACGCGGCGTGGTGACGCATTCGTCGGGCAATCACGCTGCCGCATTGGCTTGGGCGGCAGGTCTGTGTGATGTGCCGGCGTACATTGTTATGCCGTCCAACGCACCGCGAGTTAAAATCGCCGCGGTCGAGCACTACGGTGGTCAGATCACGTTCTGTGAACCAACGCAGTCCGCACGCGAGTCGACCTGTCAACGCATTCAGAATGAAACCGGTGCGACACTGATCCATCCATACGACGACCCTCGGATTATCGCCGGTCAAGGAACCGCAGCGTTGGAATTCGTGCAGGATTGCCCGGACCTCGATCTTCTGATGACCCCGGTTGGTGGTGGCGGATTGCTGGCAGGAACGGCGATCGTGGCTCGATCGCAAGAGCAGCGAATACGAGTTTGGGCCGGTGAACCGCGAGTCGTCAACGATGCTCTCGAAAGCCTGAAATCCGGCGTCAGACAGCCGACAACCGGTCAACGGAGTATCGCGGATGGTTTGCTCACGGGAATTGGAGCACTGACTTTTCCGATTATTCGTGAATCCGTCGAAGAGATTCGCTTGGCCGAAGAATCGACCATTCGCGACGCTCAGCAGTTGATCATGGAGCGGATGAAGATTGTCGTGGAACCTTCCGCCGCCGTGCCGTTGGCTTGTCTCATGGAAAACCCGCAAGGCATTGCTGGCAAGAAGGTCGGAATTATTCTTTCGGGTGGGAATTTCGAACTCTCAAACCTTGGGCGATCCACCGTATGACCGGCTCCGAGATCATCTCTGACATCGAACGCTTCGTGCGGACTGATCCCGCCCGTCGCGGTTTGATTGCGTCCGAGGAAGAGTTTCCCCCGCTGTGTTTAGGACATTTGGCATCCGCTGCCGAGGAGTTGGCGGCGAATGGCACGTCCATCGGGATCGTCACTGGGTATTTCGTCCCGCGTGCGAACCCGCCTGCTGCAGAAACGGATGGCCCGCTGGGGGCAGCGATTCTTGCTCGGTTTTTTCGGGATCTCGGTCGGAAGGTGGATTTGATTACCGATCCGTTCTGTGCCGACGCGGTTCGTGTGGCGGCGGAAGCGTATGGTCTTCCGCGGGACATCGTTCGCATGTTCGACACGAATTCCCATGGGAATTTGCAATTCGATGACACCGCCACGACACCAGAATGGACGCATCTGATTTCCATCGAACGCAGTGGACCCGCTCACACGTTTGAGTCAGTGAGTCGGGACGATGAGGATCGTCAGCGATTCGCGGAACTTGTACCGAAAACCGCTTGGAATCGGTGTCACAATATGTTGGGCGATGTCATCGACGAATGGACGCCGCCGTTGCATCAGCTATTCGAGCACGTCACCCAAGGCGATCAACGACCGACCACAATCGGTGTCGGGGACGGCGGAAATGAAATCGGTTTCGGTGCGGTAGCGTGGACGGATCTCATTCGACGGTTGCCACCCGCTTCACCGCCGTGCATCCCTTGTCGAATTTCTACCGATTGGACTATCGTAACGGGTGTCAGCAATTGGGGCGGATACGCGATCGCGTCTGCGGTGGCTGTCATTTTGAACGAAGTGAGCCGACTGCAACCATTTGACCGCATCCACGAACAAGCGGCGTTAGAATCGCTCGTTCGTCGTGGTCCCGCAGTCGACGGTGTCACTGCACGCCCCGATCCCACCGTCGATGGTCTGCCATTTCTCACGTACATTCAGCCCTGGCAGAGTATTCGGCGTCGACTTGGGCTGACATCGAATTAGTGTGAATGTTGTTTTGGCTGAGGAGTGAACGCAATGACTGGCTACACTGTACACACCGGTTCTTCGGATGAGTTCGCCGAAGGTTGGGATCGGATTTTCAAAAAGTCCACCGATCAGAAATCGACGAAGAAAACGCCCGCAAAGGCTAAGAAGACAGCGACCAAGAAGAAAAAGAAATCGAAGTCGTGACGTTCGGACGAACGATCGGCATGTAAAAACCCCTCAGGTCAAAAACCTGAGGGGTTTTGTTCGGGGCCGGATTTTGTTCAGCGTTATTCGAATCGGTTGATGCGGTCGATTTGTTCGTTGATCGTCCACAGGTCATACAGCCAACCGACGAAGAACAAGCCCCCGGTGCAAAGGTAGATCAAACCGCTGATCCATTTGCCCATGTAGAAACGGTGGGCTCCCAATGTGCCGACGACCGGGATCGAAAGCAAAATCCAGGCGACATTGTAATCGACTGGGCCTTCCACATACCGTTCGTCGGCCCGATCATCCATCGAAGGAATCAGGAACAGGTCGATCAACCAACCGATGCCTGCCAAGCCCGCCGTGAAGAACCAAATGGTCCCGGTGATCTTCTTGCCGTAATAGAATCGATGCATTCCAAGAAAGCCGAAGATCCACATGATGTAACCAAGCATCATCGAGTGAGTATCTTGGGCCAGGACCGAATCTTCGTAGTGTGTGGTATTGGAATGGCGATGATGAGAGGTCAATGAGGACATCTGACTACTTCCTTCTGGAGTCTCATTAGTTCATCAATCGGGCGACGTGTCCGACAATTGTTTTGAGACAGATATGGTTGCAGAATCCATGCCGATTCTCTGAGAAGCGAGTCAGCCGGTGACGGTGATTCGTTGGTGAAGAAGTCGTAACTGCCGGTTTAGGAATAGGTTACGTGGATCGTGTGTTTCGGTCCTTGTCGGGGTCGGGATTTCGCGGGGGGTGACCAATGTACGAAACTCCGCCAAACTGGTGACTTCTTGACCGGTTTTGCGAGTCATCTTTGCCGATTTGCGATCCGTTGGGCGAGGGAAAATCGGAGTTTTCGCGTTTGAAACGCTTTCATTTCACCGGCTTGCGACTACAATCAGCGACTTGTCTTAGTTTCGCCGGATACCTTCGTGGGAAGGTAACCATGTTTGCGTGCCGCGTGAACTCCAGCGAACCGGTGTGTTGTCGCGTTTTTCTGAGTCGACAACCCAAACTGTGGAGCGTTGAAATATGAGTCGTATGGACATCCGTCGACGACGGAAGAAACGAGCCCGTCTCAAGAAGAAGTTGAAATGCCGGTTCATGCCGGATGGCAAGCCAGTACGTCCAGTCTATGTGGACTACAAAGACGTCAAATTGCTGCGTACGTTGATCGACCGCGAAGGTCGGATTCTGCCTCGCCGCCGAACCGGCACATCGGCTCTATATCAGCGAGCCGTCCGCACAGCCGTTTTGCGAGCACGTTTCATCGGGCTGCTGCCTTACGTCCCTGATGAATAAGCCCTCATTTGCCGACCTTGGGTAAGCGACAGGCGCGATTTCGATGTTCGCCGTGTCGCTTAGTCGGCGTTCTCCGGGCGGTCTTCGTATTCTTGTTTGTTGACGAGTGGATCGCCGGGTTTGATTTCGATTGTTGCATTGGAGAATCGCAACGCGGTCTGACCCGATTCATCGGGACTACCAATTGTCATTGGTGATTGAAGCATCGTTGTTGCGTCATTGAAGATTTGCTTTGCAGTCCGGGTGTCAAACACCCGGACTTCGTTTTTTGCGGTGTTCAAATTCGACGCGAATTGATGAAACACCGGCCGCTGAACCACCCAAAACGGGAGAGACTTCGGCTGGGTGAGCGAACTCCTGGACTCAATATCAACTGCGCTATGTTGCACGCTTTTTGAGTCACGGTCGATCGTTGCGAAGATCCCGTTTACGAATGTCGCCCGCTCCCCTTCGACGACGGGGCGAGTGATCAAGCTGGCATTCTCTTCGGGCCGGTATTGGTTCGTCAGAACCAAATATCGGGCCTCGCTTCGGACGACGGCCATCATCAACAATCGTGGTTGATCCGGGAGCGTGGTTTGGAATCGCGGCTTTCCATCCTCGATGCCCAGAATGTGAAATGCTCCCGAGCGATCTAGCACTGCGACCTCATCGGAGCAGAATGCGGAGACGGCAGCTCCCGGTTCAAATTCGTTCTGCCAAAGATTTTCACCGGTCGCCAAGTCCGTGCATAACAGTTCGGATTTCTCGCGAGTTTGGTTCCAACTGAGGCCATGTTGTCCGAAAACAGCGAACAACGAATCGGCCGTCGTTGGGTTGTCATTGAGAACTCTGGCGCCATCGGTTGCCCGGAGTATCCAAATCTCGTCATCCGGCTGTACAAGAAAGATTCGGCTGTTGGTAGCGAAAATTCGGCATCCACGGGCAATGTTCCGGTACTGCCAACGGATTTCGCCAGTGTAGCGATCCGCCGCCCGGACGAACGTGCCTGCCTGATAGACAATGATGGAATCGTTCGGCGGGGTGATACCGCCAAGCGGTCGACCTTCATCGTCCGTATGCTCATACATGAGTCGATGTGGACCCGCGTAGCGACTCATGCGGAACCGCTGCACGTTTCCCCCTTTGACCCTCCCCTGGGGATCTTCCGCGAAATCTTCCATCTGATTCCGACGCCAAAGAATTCGGGGTGTTCCGTCGTCGGTGAGAGTCTCGAGAACCATGAACTCCGACCCGAAAGACACCAACAGCAAATGTCCTTTCGCAGCGACGAAACTTTCATTGTAAATCGGGACTTGGAGACCGTCTTCATGCACTTGCAACTCCCAGCGAGGCCGTCCGAAGCCATCGCGGGCGATGAGGTGGGAACGCGTCGGTGATAGCGTGAAAGACCAGTCAGCAAAAATAGGGCTGTGTTCTCCTCGCCAAAGCAGTGGAAACTCTCGCTGTGAGGTTCCGTTGGGCAGGAGTTTCGATTCAAGTTGGCGACCGGACCAGGGATTGTGGGTGGGCGTCCAAAGTTCGGATGGCTTGTGTTTCTTGTTCCAAGCGTCGGCGAACTCGGCTCCGGTTTGTCCGGTTGCGAGTTGAACCTCTGGGAATTGCTGTGCCAATTCGTTGACAAGTTTCGCGGCGGACTCTAGATAACCGGCCTTCGTTTGGAGGGTTAGCAACTCCACGGTGGCCGATGCGGCAATTTGCGGTTCGCTCGATCGGCGTAACCTCTCCAGACTGACCGCATACTCGGTTCGGCAACTTAGATGGTTGGAGTGTTCGCGGACGAGCCGATCGAAGTCCTCCGAAACCGCATCGCTGGGGAGCAATGTGAGCCAAAACTGAGCCTGGCTAACCGTTTCGAGATTCTTTCCAATCTCACTGGTGGTTGCTCGAACCGTTTGTCGCTCGTTTTTCGATAGTTGATTCCAGGCGAAATGAATCCGAGCGGCAAGTTGCTCCCGTGCACTCGCCGACCATGTCCCACTGACCGATTCCAATTCGGAAGTCAGTGTGCCGCTTTGACCACACTCGATGCCCTTGAGAAATGCATCGACGTACCGCTTTTGATTCATTAGGCCGTCGATATAGGCAAGAAAGAACTGCCGCGTTTGTTCCGGCGACATCGGCAGTTTGGCCAACAAATCGGCATCGTTCTCCAGGTTGCCGAAATCGTTCTGCACACGGCGAATGAAGACGTCAGCAAGCTGCTCTACCGCAGTTCCCGTGGGTTGGCTCGCCAAGACGAACCGAAAATCCTCGACCGCACCCGCATCATCACCGAGATGGAGCCGCATGCGTCCTCGGCGAATACGTGAGTCGAGATCATTGGGGTTCTCTCGAAGAGCTTGATCGATTTGTTCCTCAGACTGTGTTTGGTCCGCAAATCCCACGATGCGGTTCGCTGTCTGGCAGAACACACGATTCCCGGCGGCCACAAGGTTGCCCTCAAAATCACGACCGATCGACGAAATGGCTTGCAGACGTCCTTCGGGGAGATGAATGGTGGCCAACTGGCCTTTGACGAGAGGAAGGTGGTAGTAGTCACCGCTGCGGTACCCACGTCCGGCGGGTTCATCAATCGGAATTGGCTTCGACCATGCCGGTTTGCCGGTACGAAGATCGTAGGCCATCACGGTCGCTTGGCCGACGACAACAACCTCACGATTTGTCGTCGTGGCGATGTAAAGGTTGTTGGCGCGGGGCAGTTTCCAACGCACCTGCCCGTCCCAAAGATCGAGACAGTGTAGCTCGTTCGAATCGCGGGGCGTCAGCAATACGTATTGGCCGGTGATTGTCGGAGTGGAATCGACCCAGCGGTCACCCGCGTCACCCAATCCGTCCGAACTATCTTCAATCATGATGGCCGGTTGGGCACCAGGAATTCCAAAGTTTGCGACATTGCGTTGATAGGTGAATTCCGAACGTTTTTGAGGGTACTGATATCCCCACAGCAGCATTCGACGAGACAAGTCCAGAGCAACGACCGCACCCCCAGCCGTCGGGCAAACGAGCACACCCGCAGCCCGAGCTGGACTGATCCCTGCGGTTCGCCGGACTCCCGATGCCAAGACGGTTCGGCTTGGTTGAACCAATGTCTGTCGCCATTGCAGCTGACCGGTGTCAGCTCGCAGTACAATCAGGGAAACCTCGCCACCGGATTCCGCGAGACAATACAGTTCCGGGCCGAGCGGCAAGGGTGGTCCGAGAAAAAAATACCCGGCCAACGGGCCGCCGGTTTGCCAGGCAATTTGACCGTCGGTGGAAATGTCGTAGGCAACGAGCCGGTTGGTGTCGGTCGGTGCGGATGGGTGGGGCTCCCCGCGTTGCGTCAGTTGGCGCCGACCGCGGAACCCCATCTCTTCAATGGCAAACACGCGAACGCCATCACTGCTGATCTGTCCGAAAGTCGAATCCAGCCAAAGTCGTTGGGTGAGGTAGTTCTCGAGATCGGATCGTGCATCGCCATTGATCCGTCGTCGGCTGCTGGGATCGTCCAGCAATTCCAGCAAGGAACGGTCAAGGCGAGCCGTTTCCCACGCCAATTCCCCTGTCGACTGTCGATACGCCTGCACGTTTGAAAGAGCGCGAACGATGACCAAGTCGCCCACTACAAGCGGGTGCATCGTCGGAATTCCTGACAGTCGGCCGATCTGACGGTAGTACATTCGCAAATGGTCAACGAGCTGTTCGATCTCGTTGCGATGACGGGTTGTCGGACCGAAAAAGGATTCTGTGACAAGCGTTGGACGATTCCAGGCGATGTCGGACGATGGGAGAACGGCTGGACTGGTCGCGGTTCGTGATGCGTTTCCACGAAACAATAGCCAATCCCGATCGTTAGACCGACTCGTCAGTTGAGAGCGATTGGATTGCGGAGAGAACAAGTCGATATAGTTCTTGGAGAGTTCTGCAACTGTGTATTCCCTTCCGCCCAGTTCGATGCGGTCTTGCCGTGCAAATTTGGCGGCCCGGTCCCAAGCGGCCTGACTTTCTTCCGGGTGCCCGGCCTGGGCCCATGCGGCCGATAGCATCACCGACAACGTCGGTTCAAACCGTTTGGCACGGTCTGGGTGTCTGAGCAAACTTTGGAACTGGAGCGCAGCCGCGGCGGGCTCGCCTTGATCGAGTCGCCATTGACCGAGACGGTAGCCGGCTTCAAACCCCGCTTCTGTGGAGTTGTATTTTCGCACGGCGTCTTCGAGGGCGACTTGATCGCCGGTTTGCATCCCACGTTCGAGCAACCTCTTCGCCACCGGACCGTATTGAAGCTCGTAAAGTCTTCGGCCATCCTCCGCGAGATTGTCAATCATCGCGAGACTGGCTGCTTTGACACTGACGTAACGGTTGGCGTCCGTTTCCGCATCGGGTTGGTAGAACGTATCGCTGTCTTGGTTCAGCAATGCTTGTAGACGCGGCAGAGCCAGGTCGTATTTCGATTTTTCAAGATATCCACGGGCCCGGTTCAGCAGTTGTGTGGATTCGCGATCGACGGTGAACGATGGTTCCGCGTTGTGAACGCCACGGGGGGACGGTTGGAACTGGCGGAGCCGAACGTTGGGCGGAACAAAGATGGGCCGATTCGGGGCCTGAACTTGAGCGTGCCCGACAGACGGAACCCAGCCAACGATCAACACAAGACATGCCAATAGGCTTCGAGGCACTGATGGGCAACACGAAGTGGTGGCCATGAAACGACTCCGTCGGGTTGGCAATCCATTGTGGTGGTGATCCATCGCAGGCAGGCAAACACATCGTGGATGGATCCAAATTGGGTGGGAGCGAAAAATCTCGCTGTCGAGCATCCAGCACGAGCCGTCGATCCGTTTCGTCCTTCGTCCAATGTTAACAGCGTGCGCTAGGCAACTTCAACAGCGTTCATTCGGATCGTGAAGCCAGCGAACGAGGGTGCATGGCTGCACGCCGTTCGACAGTTGTTCGCAACCAATCGGATCGGTCGCAATTGATCAGTCGGTGCTACTTCACGTCATCAATGTCGGGCGTGTGGATTAACTCTTCGTGGGCTCGCAATGCCAGTAGCTGTTTTTTCATGCGTTGCCGAAGCGAAATGAGGTCGGTCAAAACGGTTTGGTAGTCGTCATGGGCCGCCTGTAATTCCTTCGTGGATTGTCCCACCGCAGCGGTCCCGCGTACGAGGCCATGCAAACTTGGTGAGAGTTGTTCGCGTAGGAATTCGAGAACTTCCGAGGACTTCTCCTGGATGTTTTGACAAAGATCGTGGACTTTTTGCCGGTCTTCCAGGCGTTGTAGTTCCGTCATTTCCTGAAGACCGAATGACTCAATGACCCCGCTATGCGAACTGTCACTGACCAAACGACCAAACGGGTCGATTTCTTCCCGAGCGGCGGTCTGGTCGGATTTTGCTTTGGCGAGCCCTTGTTTGGCGGCTTCGAAATCCGGTCGAATCTCAAGAGCTTTTTGGTAACTCTCGACCGCTTTCCGCACGTTCTTCATTTCAACCAGGCAGTTCGCCAAATTGAGATAGGCGTCGGCATTGAGTGGATCTAATCGGACCGCTTGTTGGTAAGCCGACACTGCCATCGCGACTTGCCCGATATTCTTCTGCGCGATTCCTAAGTTGTAGAAACCGACACTGGTTTTCTCGCGTTGAACACCCTTTCGCAGTGCTTCGACCGCTTTGGGAAACTCGCCAAGACGATTATAGACCGCACCTAAGTTCGTAAACGCTCGGCCGTTCTGTGGGTCTAGCTCGATGATTCGTTGGAAGCACTTGGCTGCATTGGCGAAGTCTTTCCGCATGTAGTGGGCGGCTCCCAAACCATCATGCAACTTGATGGCATCGGGATCGAGGGCCAACCCCGCTTCGAAAAAGCGGATGGCTTCGTCAATATCCTTCGCTTTCAACCGTGCTCGGCCTTCACGAAGACAACTCTCGGCTGTTGGGGCAGTACTCATGGCCGATTGAAATTCCGATGGAGAGAGCGCTGAGACGTTAACTGAAAATGCCGCCGAATTGCGACGGCTTCGCTTCACAGGTCTTTCAGGGAAACCAACTTGGAATTCTCGCCGGGGTGGAATGCAATTTTCCGCTCACACGCCAACCAACCCAAGCCTTGCATGACTAAGTCGCGGGGGGCGTCGATGTCGCGAGCCAGCTTGCTGAGTGTGACCGGCTCGTGATCATGCAGATATTCCCAAACCAATCCGGCAACAACACCCACACTTTCGACTTGCTGTCCGACAATTGTGGTCATTGACTGTTCGCTCCTACCCAGAGAGAAATTTTCCATATTGTATCGGTGTTGCTGTATGCGATGCAAAGATATTCTACATCATTGATGGTTCGTTGTTGAGTTCCGGCACCATTGGTCCGGTCACGTTCGGGAAAATCTTGGATACACGTGTGCCTGTGTCTCCTGCTGTCCTTCTGTTGATTTAAGTCAATATGGCCAAAAGGGTTGAGGAGGGTCTTCAATCAAAAGGCTGGCAGTGATGTTGTCGAGAGTGGCGCCGGTCGTTTTCAGTTCGACATCCGCAGCTTGAAACCAGACCAACGCGGTCCGATTTCCAACCGTGAAGACCCGGAGACAGATTCTCGTTACCAAGTCGTACTGTTCGCAGTACAAATCACGGGCTAGGTGGTCGACTTCCAGTACGGATTCGGTATCGTCTTCGATTTCGAGATCGGGGTACTCCGCTTCATAGGCGGCGATCGCCGTTTTGAGCACATGGCTCGGATCCGGCCGACCAGACAACAGTGTGATGGCCCACACACTTGTGGTCGGACTTTGAATCGTGATGGTCACATCATTGTCTTGCGATTGTTCTTCGAGGGTCCAATCGGTCGGGTATTCCAGACGGATATTGTGTTCTTGGTAGACATTCATGACTGGATACAGGTGTGCCCTGTTTGGAGTGCAGACTCATTCAAAATTGCGGATTCCCTGGCTCGAGCAGGCAACCCCTTGGGATTTGGAGGCGGCGAGATACGATCAGGGTTGAGTCGAACCGGAATTCAGAGTAGTCTGAAATCTAGGTTTGGAGAGTATGGAAACCGCTTTCTCAAACCACGGAGATACTTGGTCGCAATGGAACGTGGTCATAGGACGCAAGTCCATCATTGATCAATTCTCGTTCGATTCGCTCGTTCTAGTTTATCAGGGACGTGTCGTTGCGACCACTTCGGCTTTGAAGTGTTTCCATTCTGCGGAAGAGGTATCGTTCATGGCATCCACACGAGCGCAAGATGTTGCGGAGGTTCTTTTTGAACTCAAACGGGCGGACAAATTCGCCACATACAGTGCAATTGCTTCACGTGCAGGATTCAGCGCTGGTGCAAACGGTCGAACTGTGGTCACCACACTGAAGACCGTTCGTCGGGACTGGTCACATCTGCAGTGGTGGCGAGCCATTCACGATAACGGCTTGATCGAAAAAGGATCGGAACACGAAGACAAACTCCGCGAGTGTGGCCTCGAGTTGGAAGATGCAAGCGACAAAGAAGACGCCGTCACTATCGCATCGCTCGATGAACACTTGATGCGTTGGGAAGACGAAGAACAAGCTGCCGAATCGGCTTCTTGAAGGATGTAAAACGCCGGACGTTAGGTCCGTTGGAGTGCTGTCGCGGTGGGGGTGTCGAAGTCCGTTCTGAATTGGGACGGTTGACCTTCTGCAATCACGCGTCCACCTGCTTCTCCACCTGACGGGCCAAGTTCCACCAGCCAATCCGCGTGTTGCATAACATCCAGTCGGTGTTCGCAAACCAGCACGGTATGCCCTGCCGAGAGTAAGCGGTCAAACACGGATAGCAAACGTTCCAAATCAGCGGAATGCAGTCCGGTAGAGGGTTCATCCAGCACGAAAAGGGTCAGTTCATGGTTCTCTCGGGCGAGTTCCGTGGCCAAACGAATCCGCTGGCACTCGCCTCCGGAAAGTGTCTGAGTCGATTGCCCTAACGTCAGGTATCCGAGCCCTACTTCTTGAAACACTGCGAGTGTTTGTGTGATTCGGGGAAAGTTCTGAAAAACTTCCCGAGCGTCGTCGACTCGTAGGTTCAAGATATCGCTGACATTTCGACCCGCAAAACGCACCGCAAGTGTTTGGGGGTTGAACCGACGACCGTTGCAGACTCCGCACGGCAGTTCGATGTCGGGAAGTACGTGTCGATCGACCGCTTCGATCCCCAACCCACGACACGCCGGACATTGGCCAGACTTGTCCGTGAAGCTAAAACGTTTCGCTGTGAATCCCCGCATGCGTGCCTCGCGAGTTTTCGCGAAGACTCGCCGAATTTCGTCCCAGACTCCGCTAAAAGTGGCCGGGTTGGAACGGCTTGAGCGGCCTAGCGACGATTGGTCAATCTTGAGAACTCGTTGCAGGGATTCCACGCCGGATAATTCCGAGTATGTTCGTTTCGCTTTGGCACTCGTGTCGTTTTGAAGATGGGCTGCGACGGCGGGCACGAGTGTGTCTAACACGAGCGTACTCTTGCCGGAACCACTCACACCAACGACGCTCGTCAGGCAACCCAGCGGAAACTTGAGCGTCGTGTTCTTCAAGTTGTGCAACGATGCACCAGTCAATGTGAGCCAACCTTGCGTTTCAGGATTCCGTTGACGCGACGGTTCTGAGTTCTGCGGTGTCGTCAAAAAACGAGCTGAAGGAGCCGACTCGCAGTTGGCGACATCTGCGGGCGGTGCGGAAATTAGCAACCGCCCCCCTTCTCCGCCGGCCCCTGGACCAATTTCGATCACGTGATCGGCGGCACGCATCACACGCAAGTCGTGTTCAACGACAATCACGGTGTTCCCGCGATCACGAAGTTCTTGCAGTGCGGAAATCAGCCGGTCGGTGTCTTTCGCGTGAAGTCCCGCCGTGGGTTCATCAAGAATGTGACACACACCAACCAACCCCGCCCCGAGTCCGCCCGCCAATCGTGCCCGCTGCAATTCACCGCCGGAAAGAGTGGGAGCGGCTCGATTCAAGGACAAATATCCTAGCCCAAGCTGTTCAAGAAAACGCATTCTTGCCAACAATTCCGGTCGAGTCCGCTCGATCACGGCGGCGGCATCCAAACGGAACGTCTCGGGCCGCCACGCTTCGACGGCCGCAATTGTCTCGTCGATGGAATCGGCTTGTAGATCCGAAATCGAAATGTCGGCGACCGTGACGGACCGAGAAAACTCATTCAGCCGCGAGCCACCGCATTCGGGGCATGGGCTAGTTTCGTTGTTCTGCTCGAGGGACCCCAACCCCTCGCAATGGGGGCAGGCTCCGCGATGGCTGTTGAAGTTGAAAGTTTGGGGAGTCAGTTCGGAAAATTCGAGGTCACAGGCTCCGCACCGAAATTGTGTTGTGAAGGCGAGATCGGTCCATCCTTGCTCGTCCTGTCGGCTGACAACACACCGACCTTCACCATGTCGCAACGCAAGATCAATCGATTCCCGCAACCGAGACTCAAAGCCGTCCTTGACGATTAACCGGTCAACAACCGCATCGATGTTTGTGCCTGTCTCCGGAGGAGCTTCGCTGATGTCGACGACTTCATCCGCGATTCGCAATCGGACAAAACCCGCTTGGTTGATTTGTTCCACGACCGTTGGGCCATCTTTGGAGTCCTCGGTCGGCCATGGTGCTAACACCATGAGTTTCGTGCGGGGCTGCCAACTGGCAACTTCCTCGACGATTTGCCGCGACGTATGCCGAGTGATGACCGCCGAGCATTTCGGGCAGTGTGCGGTGCCGGCGTATGCGTAGATGAGTCGCAAGTAGTCCGCGATCTCCGTGAGAGTGGCCAACGTGCTGCGTCGATTCGCCGGTGGTCCGCCTTGCCGCACGGAGAGAGTGGGCGGAAGTCCGTCGATCTCATCGACCGGAGGACGTGGCAACTGTGGCAACGGCTGCCGACGGCCGACCATCAGACTTTCTAAATATCGTCGCTGCCCTTCGGCGAAGAGTGTGTCGAACGCCAGCGAACTTTTTCCGCTCCCGCTGACCCCGGAAATCACCACCAGCCGATTTCGCGGAATTTGAAGATCCAAATTCTTCAGGTTGTGCGTCCGCGCATTCCGCACGTGAATGAATTCGCTGAGTTCTTGGGGGCTCGAATGATTCGACAGTGTCATTAAGTTTTCAGTCGCCAGGTCGCCAGATGTGTGGTCGGTTCTCGATTAGTGGGAGTTGGTTATATACCAAGTCGCGTCCAAAGTTGAGTACCGCACCCTTCCCCGCACGACCCACGGGCATGCGATCGACCAGACGCGGGAGAATCAGCACGGAACGATATGGTCAAAGTCGGCCGGATTGCGGACTTCAATATGCGTGGTTGCTATGAAAAAATGAATGTTTCCTAACCACAGTGAGACAAAACCCGGTACGATCAAAAATAGATGTCGCGAGTCAACACAGCATCATTACTGATAGCAACTTGCGACAAACTGACGACACCGATAAAATGTGGCCGTATCGCTTTTCTTCTTTGTTTCCTCATTCGAGACCCCACCGATTCGACCATGGATAAGTCGACCGACATTCGTATCGTTGAAGCTGTATTGGAGTACAAGCCTGTTCCATTTCGTTCGCCTCTTAAGTTCGGCGGGCGAGTCGTCGAACAGACGGAAACGATCGAGGTGCGAGTCACGGTGGAAACCCGTGATGGCCTGATGGCCGACGGCTTCGGTAGCATGCCGTTAGGGAACGTCTGGGCTTGGCCGTCCAAAGAACTTACCGACGAGCAAACAGCGAAAGTGATTCGGCAATTCGCCGAAGAAGTGGTTCAGTTGGGCAACCGCTATCCGGAATACGGTCATCCGATTGACCTCACATTTCATCTCTCGGCGGAATACCACCACTTGGGTCAGACACTGCCAGGACGACTCGGGTTGCCCGAACCGATGCCCGATCTGGCGCAGCTCGTGGCGGCGAGTCCGTTTGATGCTGCTCTCCACGATGCCTACGGTCGTGTGCACGATATGAATTGCTTCCGGATGCTTTCCGACGAATTCATGACGTACGATCTTTCGGAGTACCTCGACGAACAATTCGAAGGCGAGTTTCTCGACCAATACACGCTGGAGCAACCCAAGGATCGTTTGCCGATTTATCACCTGGTTGGAGCAGCAGATCCCCTGACCGATGGCGATATCGAAAAACGTCTCGATGACGGGCTTCCCGAGACGCTTAGCGAATGGATCAAAGCCGACGGACTGACGCATCTCAAGATCAAGCTCGCCGGTGACAACGCCGACTGGGATTTGGAACGTGTTCTCATTGTGGACCGGATCGCCAGTGAAACCCAGCAAGAACGCGGTGTGAGCGACTGGCATTATTCACTCGACTTCAATGAGAAGTGCGAGACGGTTGAGTATGTGCTCGACTTCTTGAACCGTCTCAAAGAGCAGAATGCTCCGGCGTTTGATCGCATCCAGTACATCGAACAACCTACGCATCGCGACCTTGAAGCGAATCCGCAGAACAAAATGCACGAGGCGGCGAAGATCAAGCCGGTTGTGATCGATGAATCGCTGATCGACTACGATTCCCTCTTGATGGCCCGTGAATTGGGGTACTCGGGAGTGGCGCTCAAAGCGTGCAAAGGGCAAACGGATTCTCTGCTGTTGGCCGCCGCCGCGCAGAAATTCGATATGTTCCTCTGTGTGCAAGATTTGACATGCCCGGGGTTCTCATTCCTTCAATCGGCTTCGCTGGCGGCTCACATTCCGGCGGTCGCTGCGATCGAGGGGAACGGTCGGCAATACTGCCCGGCCGCTAACAAGAGTTGGACCAAGCGGTTCCCCGGCATGTTCGACATCACCGACGGTACCGTCCATACCGGAAGTCTGGACGGCATCGGTTTGGGGTTCTAGACCGTATTATGGTTTTCTATCTTCACGGTGGACGCGAAAAGAGCGTTTGTTTCCTGCCCGCCGCGAGACAGAACCCGCCACAATCAATAGTAAGCGGCGCGAAATCCTAGTAGTATCCACGGCGGTGCATTTCGAGATTCTGGTAGTTCATGAATGCCAGATATCCGAACAGAAACGCGGGGTATCGGCGTTCTTGGCTGATGAAGAAGACTGCCGCGGCAATCCCGACGCCGATGCCCAACTTGAACGTCAATTCGCGACCATCCCGGTAGCGGTATTTTTCGAGCAAGGTGCCGGCGATCTGTCCACCGTCCAGCGGAAACACGGGCAGCAGATTCACCAATCCCCAATAGAGATTGATGTACTTCAGCTGGTGAATGGCTTCGTACCACCACGGGATTCGATAACTTTGCGGACCGTCTGTCACAACGCCACTCACGATTGCGTTCCGTATTTCGCCGCTAAAAAGATACTCTCCAAGAACCACAAGACCGTAGAGCAGAAAACCGGCCCACGGGCCAGCGAACAGCATCACAATGTTTTTGCCGACGGTCCAATTCGGTTGGTCGCGGAACGATGCATAGCCTCCGAAATGGTACAACCACACCTCGGGGTGCCAGCCGAATGCCAGCCCGGCGATTGCATGACCGAGTTCGTGAACCAGGATCGAAATGAACACACAGCCCATCCAGGTGAGGAGCAAATCGGGACGGTCCGGCATTGTGCCTCGATATCCCATCAGAATCGTGATGACCCAAAACCAAGGCACGACACGAACCGGAATGGGGCCGAGCCGAAAGTACATATCGAATGCCGTCGGACGGGCTTGCCCGAACATAATTCTCTCCACGTTGCAATAAATGTTGCCCTCGTTGGGCCGCGTCGATGAACTGTACTCATCCGACAGGAAAGTGGCAAACCGGATCTTCTCCCGACTGATTGGACATTTGCGAACTGCCCGGCAAAAATGGATCGTTCTTGCGACTCCGTGTTTTCAATCCGAGGCCGATCGTGCTCCGTTTGCCCATTTATTGGATGTGTCTGTTCTTTCTGCCGGCTCAGTTAGCGACCGCCGCCGAACCGCATGTGGAACTGCAAGATGGCGACCGTGTGGTCTTTCTGGGCGGGACACTTGTGGAACGAGAGCAACGTTTCGGCTACTGGGAAACCGCGCTCACTTTGCTCAATGCAGATCGGGATCTCACGTTTCGGAATCTCGGTTGGAGTGGCGACACCGTCTGGGCGGAATCGCGTGGCATCTTTGATTCGCCAGCCGTTGGGTATCGTCGATTGATCGAGCAAGTCCGCGAGTTGCAACCGAACGTGTTTTTCCTCCAATACGGCAACAACGAGGCGCTGAAAGGAGTCGCGGAGCTTCCGAAATTTCTCAAGCAATACGGCAAATTGCTCGATGACTTACAAGCTGCGACGGAAGCAAACGCCCGGTTCGTTTTGCTCTCACCAACGTTACAGACCCCGGTGATCGCACCGGAGAAAGTCGTGGAACACAACAACCGTTTGATCGCAGCTTACGCCAAGGGCATTCAAGCAATGGCGGTTGATCGCGGGGTCTCGTACATTTCCGCCTTGAATTTGCTGTCCCGATACCAGAACGTCGATGGAGCAAATCGCGCGACGGATGATGGTGTGATTCCCAATCGTGATGGGTTTCGACTCAGTGCCAAAACGATTTTTGGCGAAGTCAAAACTAGTGCCGAGCATGAACCCCTGCGACAAGCAATCGTGCTGAAAAATCGCTATTACTTCCAACAATGGCGGCCGCAGAATATCACGTATCTCACTGGCTTCCGGAAACATGAACAAGGCCAGAACGCTGCCGAGTTGGCCGAGTTCAACGCACTGATCGCCAAGCAAGAACAACGGATTCGCGAACTGAAATCGCCTCATTAATCGGCGCGTCCACTCCGATTGCAATTCCGCATTTTACTCGTCTGGGAACAAGCCGATGGCTCAGCCTTGGGTCGCCATTCAACGCAATCCGCGTTCCGGCTCGGGGCCGCGTCGGAAAGTGTTGCTGGAACTGATTGCTCGACTGAAGTACCACGGACTCCGTCCTCGTTTGTATTCGCGGCGGGAAAAACTGACCGAACGACTTGAGATCGAGCGAGACCAGGACGACCTTGTGTGTATCGTCGGAGCGGGTGGCGACGGCACGGCGGATGACCTGATCAATCGTTTTCCTGGTTTGCCGCTGGCAGTGTTACCGCTGGGAACCGAAAACCTTCTGGCAAAGTATCTGAAAGTGCCCTGCTCCGGGAAGTTCGTCGCTGACATGATCGCCGCCGGTCACACGAAGCATTTCGATCTCGCAACCATTGGAGATCGACGGTTCGCGTTGATGGCAGGATTTGGTTTTGACGCGGATATCGTCCACCGCCTGCACGCACAACGTGGAGGGCACATTACCCACCTGAGTTATGTCCGCCCGATTTTCGATGTGTTTCGCCGGTATTCATTTCCGGAAATGCGGTTCTTCATCGACGATGCGACGACCCCGCTGACGGCTTCGGTTGCGATGATTGTCAATTTGCCCTCATACGCGATGCGGTTACCCTTGGCCGCCGATGCGGATGGACATGATGGTCTGCTCGACATCCGCTTGTTTCGACCCAAGTCACGACGACAGTTAGTGAGCATGTTCTTGAGCGTCGTGCGGTGTCGTCATGAAAAACGAGACGATGTGGAATGTATTCGTGCGACGAGTGTTCGCATCGAATGCGATGAACCGATCCCGGCACAAGTGGACGGCGATCCGGCTGGGTTGGCACCCGCGGAAGTTCGGGTGCTCCCATCGGCACTGAAAGCGTTTGTGCCCGCCTGATGAACTCAGTGTGGTTACAGCGAACCCTTTGACGACGGGACACCGGGTTGACGCGGATCGATCGTGATTGCCTGACGCATGGCTCGTGCGGTCGCTTTGAAAAGTGCCTCCGCAATGTGATGGCTGTTCGCCCCGTGATGCAACACGAGATGCAAGTTCATGAGCGCATTCGACGAGACCGCTTGCCAAAACTCACGGACCAATTCCGTGTCGAATTCACCGACTTTCTCAGTGGGAAATTCGGTCTTCCAGACGAACAGCATTCGACCGCTGAAATCGAGAGCCGATGTAACGAGCGTTTCTTCCATCGGCAACGTCATGCTGCCGTATCGGGTCACGCCCCGTTTGTCACCCAACGATTCCCGCAACGCCTGGCCGAGACAAATGCCGACATCTTCGACCGTATGATGGGAATCAATGTGCAAGTCGCCCTGGGCATGGACCGTAAGATCGAACAATCCATGCTTGGCAAAAAGCGTGAGCATGTGATCGAAAAATCCGACACCTGTGCGAATGTCGGATTGGCCGGTGCCATCGAGGTTCAATTCCAAGGTGATCTGCGTTTCGGCAGTTTCGCGGTGAATGCTCGCGGTGCGTGTCATGATGAAAGACGATTTTCAAATGTTGTCTAGAGTTTCTGAAGAGCGGCCAACACTTCGGGAGCGCGGGAACGTCCGGCGTGGGTCTTGCTGACTTTCGTAAATTGGATTTTGCCAGCGCGATCGACGACGAAGGTGGACGGATAAGCGGTTTCGCGAGGGGCATCCCATCGCAAGTTGTACTGATTGGTCATGGTGTAATCGGGATCGATCACGAGTTCAAAGTTCTTTGGCAGCGTTTTGCCAGAGATGAATTCGTCGGCCCGTCCCGCCAACTTGTCCGCCGGTCCAGGGTAAACCAAAACGACGGTGGCGTTGTGTTCGGCGAATTCGTCAGCCTTGTTCAAGAACTGGGTCACTTGCCGACTGCAAATGGGACATTGATAACCGGGCCAACCGCGAAGCATCAAAACGACCACGGGGCCGTCTTTTCGCAGTTTGGAGAGTTTCACTGTTCTACCTTGAAGGTTTTTCAACGCAAAATCGGGGGCCGTATCTTGTAGTTTCGGCGGTTCGGAACTTTTCGGTTTGTCCGCCGACATGACCGTCCCGCCGCCGACCATCGCGACAACAAGCAGCAAGCAACCAAGAATTTTTGCGACCATTGTGAAAACTCCTGAGGCGATTTCCGATCCGTCCACGCTTTCATTATGCCGATCAAACCGGCATCATGCCATGCAACCCTGTGGTGAAGTCACTTTGAATTTGAGTTTGGCAGGACGGGCGTGTCTGCGACCACGGATTCCCAATCGCTTCCGGAAACTGACCCGCAACCGGTGGAGACGCACGACCGGTCAGCGTCGCCGCTACCGCCCCCACAACCGACGCCCGTCTCGCCCGTTTCGGGGCAGGCATGGTGGGGACTTCGCCGCAGTGATAACGTGGTCGGCGTAGCGTTGGTCATCACCTGTTTGACGTTCGCCGTTTGGCATTGGGGGCGACTCAGTGGATGGGGACTACGGGAAATTGAAATCAATCGCCCGGTCGAGAAAGTCTTCGAATATCAACTCGATGTGAATTCCGCAACGTGGGTGGAGTGGATGCAACTCCCCGGCATTGGCGAGACGTTGGCTCGGCGGATTGTCGAGAACCGAGAAATCCACGGACCATTTTCCTCGATCGAAGACGTGCAGCGTGTCAAAGGCATCGGTGTGAAAACGCTCGCGAAATTGCGACCGTGGATGACGATCAAAGAATAGCTCGCGACGTCGCTGACCTACACCTTTGTGAACCGTCGCCCTTTCAATTCAAACCGTGGCAACGAGCCCACCGGGACCGCTAACACTTCGGCTTGAAAATTTAGCCGGTCTTTGATGGTCCGGGCGACTTGCCCAATGAGGGTATCGGGGTTGGTCTCTGGTGTCGGTTCGATTTCCAATTTGAGATGATGCATCGAACGAACTTCACGGACTTCGATGCGGTATTCTGCAACCGCGTCAAACTCCCGTAGGATGGCTTCCAAACTGGACGGGAACACATTGTTGCCCCGAATCGTGACCATGTCATCCGCTCGCCCGAGAATCCCACCTTCTAGATGGAGAAAGCTGCAGGTGGAATCAGCGGGTTCCGTAGCGGCTTGCACCAGATCCCCGGTCCGATAACGGATGAGAGGGGAACCAAGTCGTCCCAAATTCGTGATGACCAACTCACCTTGTTCGCCGGGAGTGACTGGTTCGAGGGTTTCTGGATCGAGGATTTCGGCGATGCACTGGTGTTCGAGGACTGTCAATCCGCCACGACGCCCCATCGGTTCCACGGCGAGCGCGCCGATCTCTGTCATGCCCCAGTGGTCGAACAACTCCGCTCCCCATGCGGATTCGATCCGTTGTTTCGTGGCTGGGATACTCGCACCGGGTTCGCCAGCGACGATGAGTTTCTTCACGCTTCCGCTTGCCAAGTCGATGCCCTGCTCCGCAGCAACTTCCGCAAGTCGTAGAGCGTAGGTCGGTGTGCAACACACGACGGTGGCGGCGTTTTCTTCGATCAAACGCAACCGGGCTTGGCTACTCATGCCGCCGCCTGGCAAACAGAGATTGCCGAGCCGTCCCGCTCCTTCGAAAGCGGCCCAAAAACCGATGAACGGTCCGAACGAGAACGGGAACGCGAACACGTCTTCCGATGTGATTCCCGTCAGCCGATAAATGCACTCCCAGCAATCCATAAACCAGTTCCAACTGGCGGGCGTGTCCAGCCAACGCATCGGTCGACCGGTTGTGCCGGACGTTTGGTGCAATCGTGAGTAATCGGTGTTCGAGTACGTGAGATTTGTGCCATACGGCGGCTGATCGGTTTGATCGGCAACGAGTTCTGCCTTGGTACAAATCGGCAAGCGACGCAGGTCATCGACCGACTGCACGGCTTGAACGTCGATCGACTCGTATTTACGCGTCCAGAATGGATTCTTTCCAACAACCTCGCTGATCAACTCTCGCAAGCGACGGGACTGAATTTCGAGGATTTGTGAACGAGTCTGTTGTTCGGGCGGGAGATCCGGCATGAGTCGATCTTGCGATTCGCGGTCGGCGGGGGTGGTTAGTCGAGCTTTTTTATTGAGGCGGTTTCCCAGTATGTCAGCCAACCTCTGAGAGAGCAAACGATTGCCGAAAGCAAGTGTCAAACGCAAACAAACCGGAAGCCGAAGCCACCGGTTTGTTGCGAAGAATCAATTGAACGACTTCTCGGCACGTCAGATTATTCAGCTCCGCCAGACGTTTCCGGGGCGGGACTCAGGTCGATGTCGTTTTCGCTGTCCTCGGGAAGTGCACCAAAGGAACTTCGGAAGGCATCGAATTCAGCTTCCACGTTGTCTTGCGAGCCAACCATCGTGATCACGTAAATTCCAGAGTCCGGAACACCGATGATTGCACCGAGCAAGCGACCATCTTCAATTGCACCGGCATGTTGCAACAGCGGCTCTGATGCTCCTTTGAAGTTGCCCGTAATGTCCACAAAGACATAACGAATGGCCAGCTTCTGGGATGGGTCTTGTGGGTCATCTTTGGAGATGATCGCCGAGCGGGTTTGCCGGGTGTTCTCAACATCGGCACCGGTCGGTGGTTTTGGGAATTGATCTTGCCAACGTTCGACACTGCTTCGCACCTTGGCACCACCACCGGCGAGAAGATAAACCGGCACCGACAATCCCTCGCTGGTCTTGAACCTTTGCAGCAAGATCGTGTCTTGAGAGTTGGGGGTGGCTTGAGGCTCTTTGAGTTCGGCCGTCCAGCCGTCGGGAACAGTGAGCTGCAAACCGCCGTCTTGGTCCGCGATGGCTTGATCTTGAACGGGGCGTTTAAGGGTGATCTTTTTTGAGTCCTGAGCGGAAATGCTCGTCACCGCGCTCGTCATGATCGTTCCGGCCAACAATGCCAGAGTGAAACCCGATCGAATCCGCATGTTCATTGATTGCTGCCCCGCAAGTTGATCACGCACGAGGTTTGGACCTCGCAGAAATATCTGAAGCCGTGCCGTTCACGGCGAAATCTTGAACACACATTCTCACGAATCGGCGAGGGAGTTGCAAACAAAGAATCCGCCAACCGGAAACAAATGCCCATGATGAGCCGGGTCGGTAGGATTCTCGCAGCTGAATCGATTCGTTATGATGTGCGGGCGTCGTGTCATTCGGAGACTCTCCGACGCCGATCCAGAAACAGACTCCGCACTGATATGGCCGATTGTATGTCGATTCCTCGCGTGGTCATCGTTGGCCGTCCCAACGTTGGCAAAAGTTCCATTCTCAACTGGTTGGCCGGTAAGTTGGTGTCGGTCGTCGATCCGACCTCCGGCGTCACCCGCGATCGTGTTACGTACTTGATGCATCATCGCGGACGGTATTTCGAAGTCGTCGATACCGGTGGGATGGGCGTCGAAGACACGGACGATCTCACCGCCGACGTTGAACGGCAAATCGAAGTCGGTCTACAAGATGCCGACGTGATTCTGTTCGTCGTCGATGGCAAAACCGGTGTCGTGCCGTTGGACAAATTGGTTGCCGACCGACTGCGGAAGATCGAAAAAGACTGCGTGTTGGTGGTCAATAAGTGCGATTCCACCAAAACCGATGCCGAGGTGCCAGAGTTTCTCGGGCTTGCTCCGAATGCTCCGGTGATTGTGACCAGCGTGATCGGTGGACGGAATCGGAAGGAACTGTTAGACCTTGTCGTCGAGCAACTTCCTCCAGCCGCCGAAGACGAGGAGCAGTCTGCTCAGTCGGAGACATCCGATCCGTTGATGAAGTTAGCAATTGTCGGGCGGCGAAACGTCGGCAAGAGCACATTCATCAACTCGCTGGCCAACGAGGAACGTGTGATCGTCAGCGAAGTCGCCGGCACCACGCGGGACAGCATCGACGTGCGGTTCGATGTCGATGAGCAATCTTTCTTGGCGATCGACACGCCTGGTGTGCGGAAGAAGAAAAGTCTGGCGAATGACATTGAGTTCTACGGTCTCGTGCGGGCTCAGAAGAGCATTCGCCGAGCGGATGTGGTGCTGATGTTCTTCGATGCCTCACAAACCATTTCCAAAGTCGACAAGCAACTCGTCGACGAAATCAACGAACGCAGCAAACCCTGCATTTTCGTGGTCAACAAGTGGGATCTCGGTCTCGAAGAGGACATGACGACCGAGAAGTGGGCGGAATATCTGTTCGAGACTTTCGCTTCGATGCGGCATGTGCCGGTGGCATTCATTACGGCGATGGACGGCAAAAACATCCGCCAATTGATCAACCTGGCTCAGGCGATTTTCAAGCAGGCACACGAACGTGTCGGCACCGGTGAACTCAACCGCATCGTGCAGGCGGCGGTCGACAATCGGAATCCGCCCTACCGTCGCAATCGTCGGCCGAAAATCTTCTTCGCCACGCAAGTTGCGACCGACCCGCCGACAATTGTGCTCAAGGTCAACGATCCAAAACTATTTGAACCGTCTTGGAAACGCTACTTGCTCGGATTTCTCCGCGAGTCCACACCGTTCGAAGAAGTGCCAATTCGTCTGTACTTCCGGTCACGTGTGCGGGACGATGAAGACGAAGCGTGATGAGGTGATGAAGCCTGGGGTGATGGTATGAAGAATTTGTCGGGTGCGTCGTGACGCACCATGATTCCGCGTGGAAAAGAGGTGCGTCATGACGCACCCTACGACTGGGGTGATGGTGTGTTTGACTCTTAGGACGCCACTTGTAAAGAAGTTGCCAGTGGCACACGTGGTGTTTCCTCGAACGATCGAACCGGCTAAAATTCCGGCATTGCGGGCTCTAATTTTCTCCAGAATCAAAACCTTCTATGTCCGATGCCGAATCACGTGAACTGATGGTGCTTGAGCAGCCGGATGCTGTGCGGGCTCGGATTTTGTCGGCTCAGCGGCAAGGCGAACGCGTCGGGTTGGTGCCGACGATGGGAGCGTTGCACGCGGGGCATCTGCGGTTGGTCGAGGAAGCTCGGAAGACGTGCGATTTTGTCGTCGTCACGATTTTCGTCAATCCCACGCAGTTCGGGCCGCAGGAAGACTTGGAGCAATATCCGCGTCCCTTTCAAGACGATCTGGAAAAGTGCCGGGCCGCTGGTGTCGACGTCATCTTCCATCCGACGCCCGAAGTCATGTATCCGCCAGAGTTTCAGACGACGGTTTCTGTTGGGAAGTTGGCTCGGGTGTGGGAAGGTGCCCATCGTCCGGACCACTTCGATGGCGTGACGACGGTCGTGTTAAAACTCTTTTCGATTGCTCCGGCGGATGTGGCGTTTTTCGGTCGGAAGGACTATCAGCAACAGTTGATCATTCGGCGAATGGTCCGGGATTTGAATTTGCCAATCGAGATCGAAACCGTCGAGACCGTCCGTGAGGCGGACGGACTCGCGTTGAGCAGTCGAAATGTCTACCTCTCTCCTGACGAGCGACGGTCGGCATTGATTCTTTCGGAGTCATTGCAACTCGCGGACGATCAGCTTGCAGCGGGCGAAACCGATGTTTCGCGTGTCCGACAAGCGATGCACGATCGATTCCGGGGCGATCCTCAAGTTAACCTCGACTACGCCACCATTGCTGATCCCCATACATTGATCGAGTTGACCGAAGCTCAACTTGAGATGGTGGCGTTGGTTGCGGCTCGGGTCGGACAGACCCGTTTGATCGACAATCGACTCATTCATCTTTCCTAACACAGTGACCGCCCCTCGGATTGACTTCAGCTAACCATAGAACGGAAGCACTCCCACCATGCGACAAACGTTATTTCGAATTCCGATTGACGTGGGAATTCCGCTTGGTTCCTGGGAACTGCCATTGTTCGGTGTGGGCCTGGTGCTGCTACTGTGGGTTTTGTATGGCCTGATTCGGCTGTGGCAATACCGGAAGCAACTTGATCTCCAAACGCTTGGTGTACCAGTCGTGATTTGGGTTGTCGGGGCGATGGTGATCATCAAAGCTCCCGCCTGGGCGACTAAATCTCTCCATCAGAAGCTGGCTGAGACATCTGTGGCGATGGAGTCGGCAATGAATGGCGTGCCGATGGCTGAGCTATTGATCGTCCGTGGTGATACACAACTCGCGTTACGAGATTACCAAGCCGCTCATGATGACTATGCCGAGTCAATCAAATCGGCTCCGAATCTCGCGGAAGGTTATCAGCGGTTAGGATGGTTGTTGGCGACGGCTCCGGATCCGGAAATTCGCGATGGAGAACGTGCCTTACAAGCCGCTCGGCGAGCGATCGAAATTGGCCGCGTGCAAACAGCAAGGATGTACGATACGTTGGCCGCCGCATACGCGGATCAGGGGGACTTCGAGAACGCAATTGCGTCAGAACGAAAAGCGGCGAACATTGCTTCGTACTCGCCGAATACGTCAATCGGTCTGGCAGAAATTCGTGAACGAATTCAATTGTATCAAGGAAACGAAGCGTTTCGCATGAGCCGGATCGCGAAGACGTTTCCGCAATCCCTGCCGATTTACGGTTATGGGTTTATGCTGTTCATTGGATTTGTGCTCTGTATGGTGTTGGCTTCGCGATTGGCCACACGAGTCGGAATTCCTCGCGAATTTATCTGGGATATTGGTGTCTTTGGGTTGTTGGCGGGAATTGTCGGTGGAAGGTTGTTCTATATCGTCCAATACAGTGACCGAGTCTTTGGCGGAAAAACGGGAACGGAACTTCTGTTCGCACCGTTTCAACTGCAAGAAGGTGGACTGGTCCTGCTCGGTGGTGTGATCGCCGGTTCGAGCGCGATGATCTGGTACTGCTGGAAACAGAAGGTCAGTCCGTTGTTACTCGCGGATATCGCGGTTCCTGCATTCTTCTTGGCGTTGGCCTTCGGTCGGTTAGGCTGCTTGATGAACGGATGCTGTTACGGCGATCGCTGCGAACTTCCCTGGGCAATTCAATTTCCGATGGGCAGCGTGCCGGATATGGCATTGGTGCACCGTGGATTCCTCAGTCCTGATTCCACCTCGGTCATGATGCTACAACCGTCACAAATCTATAGCACGATCAATGCGTTGATGCTTTGCTGCGTGGCCTTGGTGGTGTTCCGTTACCGGACCCGCAACGGTTTGGTGCTTTCGGTTGGGATGCTTCTGTACCCGATTGCACGATTCATCATTGAGTATCTACGCGGTGATGAAATGGGCAAGTTCGGGACTTCTCTCACCATCTCTCAGTGGGTTAGTGTGACGATGTTTGTTTCTGGGGTTGTGTACACTGCTTGGTTGCTAAATCGCCCTGGCAAGTTAACAACTTCGCGAATTTTCGCACCATCGTCCGAAAATGTGATCAAGAAACCGGCTGTTGGAACGTCTACCTAGTGACACGTTATTCGTATTTTGCCGATTTGCACTGTTCCTTATGGGTGGAGACGAGTCGACTGCGGCGTTCAAACGCGGACTCCTTGACAGTATTCTCTGGCGAGGAGACGATAGCTTCGGTAACGACGAGTGAATGACTGAGTCCATCAAAATATCAACTTACGCTCTGGCGGAATCGAGTGGGCCGCGACCACAATTCGTCTGGAGATTCCTGTAGTTTCGCAACGGTTCCCGTGAACGCCGACGACCAGCGACTGATCACGGAATGTTTGAATGGCCGAACCGAAGCGTTCGGGGACTTGGTGCTGCGCCACCAAAACCGACTTCACAACACGCTCGCCAAGATGCTCGGGTCGACGGAAGATGCCCGCGACATCTCTCAGGAGGCGTTCGTGTTGGCGTTCACAAAGTTGGACACCTTTCGCGGCGAATCGGCGTTTTATTCTTGGCTGTTCCGGATTGCGTACAACGTACTCGTCAGCCGAAAACGCAAAAAACGCCGAGCGACGACTTCGTTGGATGCCGCTCGTGAGAAAGCCGGCGTCGATCCAACCGATTTCCATCCGGAAGCTCATCCGTCACACTCTATGGAACTCGCTGAACAACAGACGCAGGTCCGCCGAGCCCTTGCGGAGTTGTCCGAGGAATACCGAGAGGTGTTGGTCCTCAAAGAGATGGAGAATCTCAGTTACGAGGAAATCGCGGAAATCGTAGGTTGCCCGATTGGCACCGTCCGCAGCCGGATTCACCGTGGCCGTGTAGAACTCCGCGAGAAACTTCGCATCATCCTCCAAATGGATGGCGTTTGACCGCCTGGGTGTCAATCGGATTCACCGCGTTGACGTTGCTTCCAATACTTCCAGCCGGGAACGAAAAAGCATCCGGCGGACACCAGGCCGTAGAAGGTCAAACTGAGATCCGGCCAACCGTGTGATTCGGAGAGCATCCGCAATCCCGCCATCACGACGGCAGAGAAATACATGATCAACGCTTGGACATAAAAATGCCCCGAGAGAATGCCAGCTTTGACCATAAAGACCATGGCTGCGATCAGCGGCAGGACGCAAGACATCGACAGCACTGGCAACTCAAGCACGGCTTCCACCCAAAACAGAAACGAGCTGACGCCGATTGCTCCCGCCCACACGTGCGCCACCTGACGTTCGACAAACGTGACCGGCCCGGCCAGATGACGCAAACTCCAAAAGCAGGCCGCCCAAATTCCCAGCCCCAGCGTCCATAAAGTCACGTACGGCCAGCGAGCGGTCACGTTGGCAAGCTGAAAACCGTTTGTCACCACGCACAACCCGAACAGCACCAGACTATGCCACATCCATAGCAGGCCCCAGTTTTCCAAGATGCCAGCATGGTGCGTTTCACGAAACATTCGACTGAGCACCTGCGTGAAATGGGACGACCGCACAGACGGTACCTCCCCACGCTGGGCAGACTCTAAGTCACGCTTGAGCGAATCGACGGAGGGGTAGCGTAGATCGGTTGGTTTCTGCAAGCATTTGAGGGTGATCATTTCCAAGTCGGAATCCACTCCTTTGTTCAGCAAACGCGGTGGCAGCGGGTCTTGCTCGAGGACCAGCAAAACCGTGTCAACCGGTGACGCAGCTTGGAATGGTGCACGACTGGTGAGCATCGCATAGAGAATGGCTCCGAGGCTGTAAACGTCTGACGCCGGGCCGATTTCTCCGCGTCGACCGGCGGCTTGCTCAGGAGCCATGTACGAGGGGGTTCCAAGAATGGCTCCGCTCTCCGTGAGACTCGGCTCACGATGGGCGGTGACGTCCGAAGGTCTCGAAAACTGTTTCGCGAGCCCGAAATCCGTGATAAACGGTCGCCCTTGCCGATCCAAAAGAATATTGGATGGCTTCAAGTCCCGGTGCAGAATTCCTTGACGATGCGCATGCTCAATCGCTTCGCAAATCGGCACCATGAGTTCCGTTGCCTCGCGATTCGACAATGGACCGTCGATCAACCGCTGCGAGAGCGTGGGGCCGTCCACGTATCGCATGCTGAAGAACGGCTGCCCTTCCCACTCACCAACCTCATAGATCGGCACGATATGAGGGTGGTCGAGCTTGGCAATGGCCTCGGCTTCAGACCGAAACCGGGTCAGCTCTTCCTCCGACGCCAAGTTTCCTTGCAGGATCATCTTGAGTGCGACAATCCGATCGAGACTGATCTGCCGAGCCCGGAACACCACGCCCATTCCCCCACGCCCGATCTCCTCTAGCAACTCGTAGTCGCCGATACAGCCCAGCGAAACGTCTGGCAGAACGTGAACACGCCCTGCCCCGTCCGATGAAGTCGAGATCGGAGGCGAAACACTGATGGTTTCTTGGGCATCGGAATTTGCGAGCTTCCCAAATTCCTCCGCCACCATTGCCGTGGCGTACAACTCCCGCAACTCATTGACGTATTCCGAGTGCTCCGTCGCGACTTGCGACCAATCCGGTTGGCGATCACCGTGGCTGGTCAGCAACGATTCCAAGAGATTCCAAAGAACGGCTTCTCGGTCTGATTCATCATCCCGATCGGTCTGGGAGTTTGAAGTCACGTTTTACATCCACATGTGAATTCGGTCTTGCAGTTGCGGCGGTAGGCGTTTTTCCACGGCTCGTTTCACTTGCCGCTCGTGATAGCGAGTGCTGAAGTGCGAGAGAATGATCAATTCGTTTTGGAAACGATCGGCTCGCTCGAGAATGTCATCGAGGTGGGTGTGACCGTGCTTATGAATTTTCTCTTTGCGGTGTTCCGGTCGGAAGAAAGTCATCTCTGTAATCAAGACTTGAGCTTCGTAGACCGCCGGGTCACTATCAAGACCGGCTGGCGATGTATCCCCGGTATAACACACTAACGGAACGCGAACCTCCTCGCTGACATCTTCCCCTGAGAGTCGAATGTCACGAATTTGATCCTGCGGTAAACCTTGATATTCCGTCTTGAGTTTTCGACGACGATCCCACACAAGAAAACCGACACTCGGGACCGTGTGTGTTGTCTCAAAAACTGTGACGACATGCTCGCGAGAAAGTTCAATTTCATCACCAGGCGAGACTCCCACGAGTTCACAGAGCATCCGCCCACGATCGAGCTTCTGCCACGCGCGGAGCATTCGAGTGACATTCTCGACGACTTCGGCGGGGACGTAGATGGTCGGTGGTTCCATCTTCATCATTTTTCGTCGAGCAACGAGCACCGGCAACGCCGCCATGTGATCTAAGTGCGAGTGTGAGATGAAATAAGTACCGGTTCCCATGAATGCCCAAGGACTAGCACCCAGGTCGAACCCGAGTTTTAGTTCCGGAATCCGCCAATACGTTTGGACCGCCGCTCGTGAGTAGCCTTCAATGGTCAAAGCTTTATGCTGCAAAGTAAGCAGCGGAAGATTCTCTAACATATGTCAAAACTATATTCGTTTGATGCGTGTGATTGCATCGAATGGTGGATGATTCGACACGTTGGTTCAATGTTAAATTGAATGTCGAAACGATTAGTCGCTGAACTCGTAACCCAGCAATCGTTCTAGTGAGAAAATGAACATGCCGGCGTTTGCTAGACTGCTGTAGTTAAACGAAAACTTACCTTTCGAACTAAACCATTTCGCTTCATTTGTATGAATCGCGAATATCCCGTTATTGATCGAAAGATTCTTGATGGCATGAGCCGGGACACGTTCGGTGCGTCCTTTGAAACAGAACTCAATGAACTGTGGTCCGACACGGACGGCATCTTTTTTGTTCACAAGAAACTCGACATAGCCATATTCATCAAGTTCGTCTTGCAAACGATCGGTCAGATGGATGTTCCATGCGTGTTCTGCCATGCGAGCCAAGTGGAACGGCGATTTCTCTTTCGGGTTCCCGGTCTTAGAATGGTAGTTGCCATTGAGTCGCATTAGCCGTTCGCCGGCACCGTTCTTCCAAGTGAAATCATAGCTTGTGCCTGTGTAGATTCCGTTTGTGTAATTACGGGTTTGAGCCGCATTGAGACTAACGGCGTCTTCAAATAGCAGTAGTTGTTCTTTGATTTCTGAATCCCAGTCTCCTCGGATTTTTAGAATTGCAACACCCTGCTCACCCACATAACTGCATTGATGGCGGAAAATGGATACAAAGTAGGTGATGATGCCGGCTAGCAAACCGAATCCAATAGAAATATAGACGACGTCAGGATCAAGGCCACCGAAGGTTGCTGCCGCGATGACTAGCAATGCCAGTGTGATTCCAATCGCCACCATTCCCACGATCAATAGTTGGACTAGTCCCGAATGTGGTTCCTTGCCTTCTTTTAAACTCGACCAAGCACTGAGGACTTTGCCAATTTCTGCAGGTGGTGGCTCGAAGAAAATCATCGTTACCGGGATTTCTGTTCCGGCATGTGTCACGACTTCCTCCGGCGGTTCCCACCACTCCGGGCCATTTTCGTCGTCATCAAAATCGTCGAACTGACTCATGGCATTTTCAGTCCTTGTTTCAACTGTGACCCGGAATGGTGTGACACGTGTGACAATTGTACCACGACGCTAGCTGAGGGTGATGACCTCATTCTTGGCGATGCTGTCAGCTTCTGCGTAACAGAGTTTGAGGGCATCGAGTGCGAGGTCGCCACTGAGTGCTCGCGGTGTCGACTTGGATTGAAGACCGTCTACGGCGGCTTGGAGTTCGGCGGTAAATGCCGAGTACCACTCGGTTCCGCCGGTGAGTTCCGGTTCGGTGACAGTGCCGTCTTGGAGAATCAGGGACAGTGGACGATCAATCACCCATTCACCGCCGACAGTTCCAGCAGAATACATAATCGTCGCTTCTTCCAAGTACAGTTCGATCCCATGAGCAAACTGCAACCCTTGAGCGGCGATACCACCCGCAACACAGGAGACCGCAAGATCCGGTGTGTCGTAGATGTACTGAGAGTGAACGTGGTTCACGAATCCATCAACGAGCATCCCCCGCGAGAAGACCGCTTTCGGAACGCCGCAGAGTAGCGAAAGGAAATGGTTGTCGTGGATGTGAAGATCAATTCCCCATCCGCCGAGGTTGCGGAAGTCGCTCATGTCGTCCGACCAGTTTGGCGGGCAGATCACCCGACGGAAATGAGCCGCTTTCAGTTTCCCATAGTGCCCATTCCGAACGGCGTCGGCAGCCCAGCGGAATTGAGGAAAGAACGGGAGCACTTGTCCGACCATGAGTGGGACGTTCGCTTCGTTCGCGGCGGCAACCATCCGTTCGGCCGCACCCAGATCGACGGCGATCGGCTTCTCAACGAACACCGCTTTGCCTGCTTTGGCGGCTGCGACGGCGACTTCTTCGTGCATGTCCGGCGGCAGACAGATGTCGATGAGGTCAATCTCTGGGTCAGCCAGCATGTCATGATAGTCAGTGAACTTCTTGAGATTCGACGTATCGACCTGCCCTGCCGGTGGCCCGAAGTTGCCTTGAATTCCCGTCCAATCACCGTCGAGTTTCTTCTGACTTCGTGTGCAAATGGCAGTGACTCGCCCACCGTTGAGATGTTCGGCGGCGGTGAAGTGGGTGTAACCCATGAACCCGATACCCACGATGCCGATATTAACCATGTTTCTTTCTTCCGTTTCCGATAATTGCGCGTGACGTCTCTGCGAGCTGCTTGATCGCTGCAAACTGCTTGTGTTGAGAGACAGTTTGGCGGGTCGGTTCGCAGGCGTCAAACGTCGCGTTCGACAGCCAGTCGAGCAACCGCAAATGCGCATGCGGCTTCGGAGATACGGTCGGCAAACATCCGGGCCAAATCGACGTGTTCACACGTTCGGAGTTGTGGATGCGTTTGAGTCACACGCTCGGCCAGAAAAGAGCCGGAGCCAGACGTCAAGACGTGCGTTGGAACAGAAGCTTGCGTGGCGAGCACTTGATCGATGGACGAGAGGATACGACGAATTTGGATGGCCGAAAGATCGTGAGCCAGCGACGTGATTTCTTCTTCCGCGACCTCTGTAGTGTCGGCACAGAGCATTCTTGCCAATCGGTCGCAGGCGGCCTCACGTGTCGCGGGGCGATTGTTGGCAGTGTCGGAGTTGGTGGGTTCCTCTGGAAGTTCGCCGGTCAGAAGGTAGACATCTTGTGTGGTGGCGAATAACTCCGCCGCCAGCGAGCAATGCCCATCTCGCCAGGGAACTTCATTCGCCAAGGCCACGATTGGTGTGCGGTGGACGCCCGTATACACCAACTCTCCGGAACACAGACGTTCGGTGTCGGTCAAGCCGGTTGGAGTCGGGACGCCATTCGTCAGCGGAATGACATCGGTGGTCGTGCTGCCGACGTCGAGTAGAATCGCGAACGAGTCCGCGGGAAGTATCCGTCCAACCCACGTTGCCAACGCGTGCCAATTCGCCGCCGCAACGAGCAGGGGAATTTCTCGGGCGACTTCGGGGCTGACGAATTCCGCCCCCGTTTGCCAGACGACAATCGGTCGGTCGTTAGCAACTTGCTCAACGGCTGCGAGGATTGAGTCAACACCATCCGCTTTTGTTCGAAAGCAGTCGGCCAATTCGCCGGTCATCGTGACGGCAAACCGATCCGGTGGTGGGAATTCCGCGATGAAATCCCGCAGGACTTCGGAAAGGCGATCGGGTTGCTCCCACAGTGGGAACGCCATTGACCGAGCCATACCGTCAACATCGGCGGCTTTGATGTTCGCGCCACCAATATCCAAACCGAGCGTCCGCATGGCGTCTCGTTTCAATCAACTAAAACTCACCGGTTGCGCGACTCGCTCAGATTGCGGCTGCAACTCGGCGGCCACTTGCTCGAGAATGGATTCGTCCACGTAGGGCATGTCTTCGCTCATTGCGGCCAACATCGACAGGTCGGCCAGACGGTCGATGGCTCGGGGAATCCCTTCAGAAAGTTCCGCAAGTTTTCGGAATGCTTCCGGCGTGAATGTGACATCGGTCCGGCCGCATTGGGCCAAAATGTCGGTCACATAATCCGCGATCTGCGTGGTATCGAGGGGAATAAGATCGGCACGCAAATCAATTTGTTCCGCCACACGAGCCGCTCCGGCTGGCAAACGCTCTGCCCGGGTTGCCAGAATCACCGTAAGCCCACCGGCGACGTTATCGGCGAGTTGAACGAGTCGTTCGACGGCTTCTAATCCACCGCTTCCGGCACGTTCCAAACCATCGAAAATGACGACAGCTTGGTGCTCAAACGCCAACATCGACAGCAAATGGTCTTCGACGGCTGTCCACGCCCGAAAAATATCCGTCGGGACGGGGTAGATGCCAAGTTCCTGGGCGAGCCGTCGCGGAATTTCCTCGCCGGTCAGACCGGGCAAGTTCATCAAGACGCTCTGGCGTTGGGAGCGACGCACTTGGTCGTCGACAATTTTGAGCAACAGGGATTTCCCCGTGCCCGGTCCGCCACAGAGCAAACCGCAGCGGCGACGTTCCTCAATGAGGTACAACAACCGCGACAGTGCTTCTTCGTGAACTTCACTTTCGTGGAAGTGACGAATGTCATGCGACTTCGAGAAAGGAGCCGTTTCCAACCCCCAATAGCTGGCGTACATTCCGAACCCTCGAATCGGCTCAAGCGTCGTCATAAAACGTGACACCGATGGCATCCGAATCCATCGTATTGTTATAATCGGTATAAATTCGCGCGCCCATGAACCTCTTCCCCGTTTTCTCGACCGGAATCTCAAAAGATCGATGGACCGATTCTTCGCCGCTGAACTCGACTGGAACGCCCCATCAGTTACGCTCGATGAGATGGAGGCCCGCCATTTGTCCAAGGTGTTGCGGAAGAATGTTGGGGAAATGGTCGAGGTCTTCGATGGAAACGGTCGTTCGGTGACGGCCAGCGTCGAACGGATCGAAAAACGAAAAGTTACTCTACAAATCGACGAGAAACTTCCGACCGAGCCAATTACGACACCAACTCTGACGCTCGCCGTCGCTCCCCCCAAGGGGGACCGTTTCCGCTGGTTGGTCGAGAAGGCAACCGAGTTGGGGGTGGATCAGCTGATCCCGCTCGAAACCCGACGCGGCGTCGTGAATCCCCGTGATGGCAAGTTAGATAAGATGCGGCAAACCGTCATTGCGGCGTGCAAGCAGTCTCGGCGAAATCGGTTGATGGAAATTACCGCTCCGACGGCTTGGGACGAATTGCTTGAGAAATGGGTTCCAAAGTGCACCTGTTGGGTGGCTCATCCGACGGGAACCGATTGGCAAGCCGCCAACTGGGAAACCGACGCGGCCGAACATCTCATCGTGATTGGTCCCGAGGGCGGTCTGACGAATGGGGAAGTCGATCAAGCAATGGCGGCCGGTGCGACTCCCATCTCGCTTGGTCCTCGCATTCTCCGCATTGAAACAGCCGCTCTGGCGGTTGCGGCAGTGTTTGGGTTGAATCGCTGAACGTGAAGTGACCTTACCGGGAAACCACAATGGCATCGTTCAGTGTCAGCAATTCGGGGGTTTGATCGTCGGTTTTGGAATCGATGTGCAAAACCCCAACGACATCGAACGGCCGACCTTCGATATAATCCGTCGTCGATCCATCGCGGAGCGTCACCCGGATAATGTCGCACAGTTTTGGATTCGGGCCGAAGCAGCAAAACTGATTGTCTCGCGCCAACCAAAACCGGGTGAGGTCGGTTTCCTCGAAGCTCGGACGCATGAACCCGCGAATACGAACTCGTTGTCCCGAAAGCGGTTGTAGCTTCTGGGTATTCAGACCAGCTGCACTCGATTTCGGTGGAACAGCCAGATCATCGTAGGACAGGCAAACCGCATTCTCCGGCCCAACCGTCGTGAGTTGCCGGTGAAACGGAATTCGCGGTGAAGCCATCACCGCAACGGAAATCGGTTTCGTCATGGTGTTCGGGGGGGCGGGCGTTTCATCCGAGGCGTTGACCAACGTACGGGACTTCACAATCGGGTGATCCACCGTTTGGTTGTGTTGAACTCCAACCCAGTATCCCAGCAGGAACACGACTGCAACCGCCGCCACGGTTGGCAACGCGAAACGCCACCGAAAGGGATTTGCCGCCGGAAGTTTAGCGGCTCGAGAATCGGCTAATCGCTTGGCTTCCTGGCACATTTCGGTTTGCAATCGGGTCACGAATTCCGCATCGGGACGGTCCGCCGAACTCATGCGAGCCAAAAGATTCTCCACGTTTGCTTCTGAGGAGTTTGTGACATCGTTGCGACTCGGTTGTGAATTGGACATGGGACATTGCTTAATTCGACATTTGATCGAGCCGACGAATCTTAGCCTTCAAATTCCAAATTCATCGACTTCGCGAGAGATACGAACGCAACACGGAACGCGGTTCGTGCCCGCGTCAAACGGGATTCAATCGTCTTCTCGGTCACATGCAGTTTCGCTGCAATCTCGCGTACGCTTCGACCATGCAAATACTTACCGGCGAGCGTATCCCGATAGTGAGGCGGAAGTTGCGACAATGCTGCGTTGACCAACGTCTCGGTTTCCTGTCGATCCAAAGCAGTTTGGTTGATGGGTTGGGATTCTATCCGTGCCAACTCGGCGAACAAGTCCTGATCGATTCGCTGCCAAACGGCTTGCCATCGTGCGGACTGCTTTTCCTGATCGAGTTTGCGACGAATTTCATTCCGGGCCAATCCCTGAAGCCACGGAAAAATTTCGTTTGCCGATCGCTCTGGGTCGTACTTCGGGAGTTCACGCAAAGCCCGTAACAAGACTTCCTGCACAACTTCCTCGCACAAATGGCGATCTCCCCGCAGTCGATGCAGGCAAAACGCGAACAATGGATTGATGGTTCGCTGCGCCAATTGCGTAACGGCGTTCGCATCGCCTGAGAGTGCTCGGGTATGCCAGTCGTGATCGAACTCAATGGATTCATTGGGAGAGGACAATCGTGATTCCTCTCAGAAAATGATTGTGTGTGGTGATCATCCTTGATTTCCAAGTGTGTATGTCGCAGTTGAGCAAAGATCCTTCGGCGAAAATTGACACTCGACCGGCGGACTCTACAATAGGCGGTTTTTCCCGGTGTTGGGAGTGCAAACCGTGACAAGCTCCGAAGTTGAAACCCACGACGAAGCCATCCGTAAGGCGGGCGTCCTTATTGAGGCGCTGAGTTGGATTCGGCGATTTCGCGGTCAGCATGTCGTCATCAAGTTTGGCGGAAGTGCGTTAGAACAATCAGACGCTGTTCGCAGCTTCCTGACAGACGTGGTCTTCATGGAAACCGTGGGGATGCGTCCGGTGTTGTTACACGGTGGCGGCAAAGCAATTTCCGCCGCAATGACCGCTGCGGGAATCGCTCCGCATTTTGTCCAAGGACGACGGTACACCGATGAAAAAACCTTGGACATCGTGGCTGAAGTCCTCGCCCGTGATATTTGCCGATCACTGGTCCGATTGATTCGGAAATCCGGCGGACGAGCTGTGGAACTCAGCTACCTGACGCAAAACGCCCTCGTGGGTGAACGGATCGAGTTGCCGGGTGAGAACGGTGAATCACTCGACCTGGGAGCCGTCGGGAAAGTCGTTTCCATCGACCGCAGTTTAATCGAAGACACTTGCCGATCCGGTTGCATTCCGGTGATTCCGTCCGTTGTGCTCGATGCCGACGGTGGAAAATTGAATGTGAACGCCGATACCGCCGCTGCTGCGGTCGCGGGCATGATGCAATCCGAAAAACTGGTGTTCCTCTCCGACGTGCCTGGCATCTTTCGAGATAAGAACGACCCGAGTACGCTCATCTCCCATTTGACCGCGGACCAATGTCGGCAACTGATCGCGGAAGGCGTGATCGATTCCGGAATGGTGCCAAAAGTCGATGCCGCTATCGAAGCGTTGCAGGCCGGCGTGAAAAAAGTACACATCGTCGATGGGCGGATGCCGCACTCGGTATTGCTTGAGATTTATTCGAATACCGGCGTTGGCACGGAAATTGTTTTGTAAACGCCTCGCAACTTTGCGGAGAAATCCGCTGAACCATTTCCCGGTCCGCTTTGTCCGTTTAAGATCGATTCTGTCCGCTCCTCTATTGCAGTTCGTTAAGGAACCATCGTGACCACCACCGACGTAACCAGCCCGAATGTGATCGCCCAGTTTGAACAGTTTGTGATTCCCAATTACGGACGGTATCCGATTTGTTTAGTGCGTGGCGAAGGTTCGCGGGTCTGGGATGCGGAGGGGAATTGCTATCTCGACTTGTTCCCTGGCTGGGGCTGCAATGTGCTTGGCTACTGTCCGCCCCGCGTTGTGGAAGCGTTGCAAGAACAGGTTGCAAAACTGATTCACGTGCCAAATACCTGGTACACTGAAGCCCAAGGACGATTCGCGGAGATTCTTTCGACTCGGGCCTTTGGCAAAGCCTTCTTTTGCAACAGCGGTGCCGAAGCGATTGAAGGAGCGATCAAGTTGGCCCGGTTGCACGGAGGTCCTGGACGGCATCGAATCATCACGTTCGAGAACAGCTTTCACGGGCGGACGTTCGGCGCGATCTCCGCGACCGGACAGCCGAAATATCATCAAGGGATCGGTCCCCTGCTCCCCGGTTTTCGATACGCACCGTTCAACAATTTGGAAGCCGTGCGTTCGCTGGTCGATGACGAAACCTGTGCAATCTTGGTCGAACCGATCCAAGGGGAAGGCGGCGTGAATTTGCCGAGTGACGAGTTTCTGGCAGGATTGCGGCAGATCGCGGATGAGGCGAATTGCTTGCTGATCTTCGATGAAGTTCAAGCCGGCATGGGCCGCACGGGAGCTTGGTTTGCCCATCAACATTGGGGCGTTCAGCCGGACATCATGACGCTGGCGAAAGGTCTGGCGGGTGGTGTCGCTTGCGGGGCGTTCTTGGCAACCGATGAAGTGGCTCCAAGTTTGAAACCAGGCACGCACGCCAGCACGTTCGGTGGAAATCCGCTTGCGATGGCGGCGGGAATCGCCACGGCGGAAACGATCGAAGCGGAAGGCTTGCTCGAACACTGCCTGCAAATGGCCGATCGATTTCGCGAGCATTTTGAAGCTCTGATGGCCGAACTTCCTATCATTTCGGAACTGCGAATTCAGGGCATGATGATTGGGTTGGATCTGACCGTCGCTGCGACGCCTGTGGTCGGAAAATGCATGGAGCGGGGCTTGCTTGTCAATGCGACACACGACACGGTCGTGCGATTGTTGCCCGCCATCAACGTGACTCCGGAAGAAGTCGATGAAGGCTGTGCCATCCTCGCGAACGTTCTGCGGGAGCTTGCCGACGAAGTCTCCGTGAGTGCGTAACCAAACCACCGATCAACAAAAAAAGCCCGCTGGCGTGTCACCAGCGGGCTTTTCAATTTTTCGGCGAGAGATCGAGGACAGTTCACTCAAGATCGCAGTGGGTGCAGTCTTGTGGCGGCCGGAAAACGCACGCATCTTCACGCCCGCCACGGGCCTAGAACACTGTAATACGGTCTAAAAGTCATCCGGGTTGCCGAACAAGCCGCCACCGCTGCTGGGTTTTCCGCCTCCGCCCTTCGGTGCGTAACCACCTTTTAACGGACCTTTGCGTTGGCGTTTGTAAGGTTTGTCGCCACCGGGAGCCATCTCTTCGTCAGTCTTCTTTTTGAACTCTTCGGGCACTTCCTTGAGTGCTTTGAGCGAAAGGCTAATGCGTTTCTTGTTGGGATCCACTTCAAGAACTTTGAATTCTGAAGTGTCGCCTTCTTTCAGGACGTCAGCCACACGATTCACGCGACGATGGTCCAGTTCGCTGATGTGAACCAACCCTTCCACGCCGGGTTCCAACTCGACGAAAGCACCGAAATCGGTAACCCGTGTGACCCGACCGCTGACCGTTGAATCCGTTGGGTAAGTGCTTTCCACCGTTTCCCATGGATTTCGTTTGAGCTGTTTCATTCCCAGCCCGATTCGCTTGCGATCGGCGTCAAGCGAAATCACTTGGACTTCGCATTGCTGTCCTTCTTTCAGGACATCGCTGGGGTGACGGATTCGCGTCCAGCTGATTTCGCCGATGTGCAAGAAGCCATCCGCACCACCGATGTCAACAAAGGCACCGTAGTCTTTGATGGTCTTGATCGTGCCGGTGAAGGTTTGCCCGAGGGATAGTTTTTCCCAGAGCTCTTTTTCCTGTTCCTCACGCTCGATCTTGAGATACTCGCGACGACTCACGATCAGATTGCGTTTCGCCGGGTTCACTTCCATCACTTTGACGGTCAGCTTTTGACCGACAAATGGTTCCAAGTCTGAAACGTATTGCAGATCGACTTGGCTAGCTGGTAGGAAACCTCGAAGCGAACTGATGTTAACTTCCAAGCCGCCTTTGTTGCTCTTGGTGACTGTGGCGTCGACGAGTTGACCGACTTCCACGGCACTCCAGTCGGCACCGACTTTTCGTTTGCCACGAGGAAGGCTGACGTGGATCAATCCATTCTCTGCGTCATAGCGATCGACAGAGACGGTCAGTTCTTGACCAACTTCCGGTGGCTTGTTTTTGTCGAACTGTCGTAACGAAACCAAGCCCGGCGAACGCAAACCGACATCGACGAAAACGTCGTCGTCGCTGATGGATTGCACTTTCGCTTTGAGTTTTTGACGTGGTTCGAGTTCTTCTTCGGACTTCGGTGCCGCGTCTTCGGGCGGGGTTGCTGGCGTGGCGGATTCGGTCTCACCACCTGCGGGAACCGCAGGAGCGACGGAAGATTCCGGCACGTTCGCAGTCGGTTCGCTGGTGCTGCTCGACAGGGCGCTGGTGATCTGGGATTCCAAATCCTTGTCGAGATCGTCCGCCTTAGGGATGTCCACCGGCTTCTGCGGAGGAACAACTTCCGCCGACGGATCTTTCTGAGACGCTGGTTGCTCGCCTTCTTTTTGTTCAACGTGTGCTGGAGCGGTGGCCGATTGCACATCGCCGGCTTGCAAGTTCGGGACGGCTTTAGCCGAACCAGACGTCACACCAACTTGCACGCGCGGCTTGTCTTCGTCGCTGGCAGCTTCGGCAGGTGTTGCTGCCTCAGGTTCCGACGAGGCCGTTGGCTCGGCCGGTGTGTTGGCGGGTTCCGCGGGCGTTACAGGCTCGGGGGGCGTTGGCGTTACCGCCGTTGGTTCCGACGGCGGGACACTCTGATCACCACTCGAATTCTCTGCGGAACTCGCGTTTTCAGCCGATGCCGTTGGCTCCGGAGTGGTCGATTCAGCCGGTGACGTTGGCGTCGGTGGAGCATTTTGCTCCGCCTGCGTTTCAGTCGCCGTTTGCTGATTCGTTTCTTGAGTGTCTTCGTCGCGGGGTGCTTGTTCGTCGGAGCTCATCGCATTCCAACCTTATTCCACAGTCCTACACATCTTACCGTTAGCCGATACAACCGGCGGGCAACTCTTTTTGAATTCCAGAAGTGCTTTTGTCTGAAATCTTTTCCCCTCTACGGGTTGAGGGGTGCAGAATACCCAAAGTTCAGAGAAAAAACCATCTTCCGGACGGAATCTAAATTTTTCTGTCAAGACAGGAATTTCAAGAAATCTAGGAGTCCTGTTTCGTGAAATCTCTGTGAAGTCTTGTCTCAATTCTTGTTTGACCGGGTTGTGCTCTTAACACATCGGAACCCGACCGCATCGCTTTTTTCGTTTTGACCGAACGCCTGCCGAGCCGCGGATCGCAATTCTGGATAGGCGTCTCGCCACGATCCACTGCGGATGACTTTCCGAGTGGCGGCCGATTTCGTTGGTTTTTTCGTCGCCCATGCTGTTCCATCGACAGGGGCGTTTTGATAGTTCTCGTGCCAGTCGTCGGCAACGAATTCCGCAAGGTATCCGTGCATGTCGTAAAGTCCCCACGGGTTCGGCTTCAGAGCGCCGACAGGGGGATCGTTGCCGGCGGCATTGCCAGTGTGCCAACCGTACGCATCGAGAACACTGGCCGTCTTGCCGACGTCGCCGGGTTTCGTCGCGAATGCACCGAAACTATAAGCCGACTCGGTGCCCGCTCGGCAACAGTACTCCCATTCCGCTTCCGTGGGCAGTCGAATGAGTTCGTTGTCGGCGATGAGTTTTTCTTGGCGAAGTAATTTCGTCAGCCGGTTACAAAATGTGTTGGCATCTTGCCAGGACATCATTTCAACCGAATTCCGAGGCCCCTTCCATCGGCTGGGATTCTCGCCCATCACAATTTCGTACAGATTCTGTGGAACTTCGTAGCAACCAATCGCGAATGGTTTGGAAAACGTCACTTCGTGAACGGGGCGTTCGGCGGGTTTGCCGTCTTCGCTTCCCATGCGGAAGGACTTTGGAAACTTCCCCTGGCCCGGTGTGATCGAAACCAGCTCGTCGGTGAAGGTCTTCAAAAGAGCCGTTGGCTTCGATCGGCCTGCAGGTTCGTCGGCGGATGCCAAATGAGACCAAGCCACCACCGCGAAACAAAGCACGAGTTGCGGAGACCGGCTGTCAACGACGCGACGAAGAAGTTCAAAATTGAAAACGATAAGTTTCGACATGGCGTTTATCTTACGCGGGGCGGGCACTCTCGCAACACTCGGAGCCGGAATTCATGGAAAAACCATATCGTGCATTCCACGTCAGAGGCTTGCCGAATCGTCGGCAAACTGGCACCGTGAAGGGAAATTGAGAACTTTTTCACTCGAAACGGCTTGCTCGATGCGTTGGTATTTGGTCGTCGTTTTATTGTTAGTCGTGGGTTTGGTGTTCCAACTCGGGCTGTTGGTTTACGCCATGTATGCGTTGCTTGGCGTGATGTTAACCAGTCGGTTTTTCGCACGCAGTTGGATCGAAAGCGTGACGGCCGAGCGAGGTTGTAACATCACGAACGGTGTGATTGGCGATCAAGCAACCGTGACCGTGACCATCAAGAATACCGGTCGCTGGACGATTGCGTGGTTGCTGCTCGAAGACTCGGTGCCCAAGTCGGCGATGATGCAGCGTCCGCCGCGAATCGGCATCAAGAAACCGCGATCGGCGATCATGCGACTGAAGCCGGGAGAAACGAAGAAGCTTTCCTACCGTGTTCGATTCGACTATCGCGGTTATTACCAACTCGGTCCACTCTTGGCAGAAACTGGGGATTTGTTCGGTTTGCATCGCCGGTATCGCGTTCTGACGGAACCGGTCTACGTGTTAATTACCCCGACTGTCGTTCCGCTGTCGGGGTACGATATCGCTTCGCGGCGTCCGATCGGTGAAGTGCGGATGACGTATCGGTTGTTCGAAGACCCAACGCGGATTGCCGGTGTGCGGGCGTACGAAGAAGGCGACCCATTGCGGCGAATTCACTGGCACGCGACGGCTCGCACTGGCGAACTTCATAGCAAGGTCTACGAGCCATCGACTGTCGCTGGGGCAACGCTGCTGGTGGACTTCCATCAAGACGGTTACAACAGCCGAGCCGAACCGCACCGCTCGGAACTCGCCGTGACAACGGCAACAGCATTGGCGAATCAGGTGTATTTGCTCGGTCAGCAATTTGGTTTGTATTCCAACGGACGAGACGCCGCCGATCGAATTCGTCAGCAAGGACACCGCTTGGAATTCCGGTCTCGCGTTGCTGCTCAAACAGATGCGTCCCAAGAGACCTCAAGCGATCGACTCCGTCCCGTCGAGTTGCGATCGGCACGCGGTCCCGATCAATTTCAACGCACTCTGGAAACACTCGCACGGCTTGAACTCACCGATGGCCTGACGTTTTCCGAATTGGTCGTCGAAGTGTCCGGTCGTCTGCCTCGCGACGCCACCGTCATTGCCATTCTGCCGGATGTCCCCGAGGAAACCGCCATTGCGCTTGGAACGCTCAAACGCAGCGGGTACTCGGTTACGGCGGTGGTGGTCACCTATGATGAACACCACTTCGTCGCCTGCGGTGGTCGGCTGGTGGCCGAGGGAATTGACGTCCGCCGAGTCGATGACGAAGCCATGCTGGCCGCATTGTGCTCGCAACGCATGATCGGCGCGTTCGGCTAGCGCGTCAGTGGCACACTTGGTGCGAAGGACAGGATGGTTGCCGGTTGGGTTCGCCGGTTCGCAATGCTATGATCAATCCCCCCGAACGGAAACCATTTTCTATGATGACAGGAGAGGAACGGATGTCGAAGTTTCTGAAGTTTGCAACGGCTTTGGCCCTCACGGCGTTGGCATGGCGGTCGGCAATGGCGGCGGACGAGGGTGGTCCCGCACCCGCGGAGTTTCAGGTCAAATTTGAAACGACCGCTGGTGATTTCATTGTCGATGTGCATCGGGATTGGGCCCCGCGTGGTGTCGATCGGTTCCACGACGCCGTCAAGAAGGGTTTCTACAACGAGTGCCGGTTCTTCCGCGTCGTGCCTGGGTTCGTTGTACAATTCGGCATGAACGGCAACCCAGACATTCAACAGAAGTGGGCCGAAGCCCGCATTCCCGACGATCCGCCGAAGCACACCAACGAAGAAGGCACGCTGACCTTCGCGAACTCCGGCCCCAATACCCGCACGACACAACTCTTCATCAACTTGGCCGACAACTCTCGTCTCGACAACTACGGCGGCTACGGTTTCGCCGCTTTCGGGAAAGTCTCGAAGGGCATGGACGTCGTCAAGAAGATCAACGCCCAATACCGCGAACAACCCAGCCAAGCGATGATCACCCGTCGTGGGAATGAGTATCTGAAAGAAAACTTTCCGAAGCTCGATTACATCAAGAAAGCGACGATTGTTGAGAAGAAGTGATGATGTGATGTGGTCTGATGTGATCATGTGAAACAAGCCGCCGGTTCCCTCCGGCGGCTTGTTTATTTGGCATTAATGGCGAACTTCTTGCTCCGGTTCGTTGTCGTAGTCGTTAATGAGAATCGTATCAATCACTGAGCATCCAATCCTTGAAATTCCGTTCCTCAATGCGGGGAAAGGGCCGGGAGCGTTTTATACGGATCGGTTGCCGGTTCACACCGGAGAAGTCTCGGGGCTCCCCGGCGATCTCGAAGCACTTCTGGCAACGGCGGACTTGCAAGGACGCGAACGATTTCAAGAAGCCAACTGCGGTCCGCAGCGATTGCTTGGTGAAGCACTGCCAGAACGCTTGTGCTCGGAGCTTTTGCCGGAGTTAAATCTCGATCCGAATCGAACCGGTGTGATTCTCGCTGGGGATTTCTATACAGTGCCCAATCTCGACAAACGTGGGGGCTCCGGCGATGTCCTGCCAGTCTGGAGAGCGTTTGCAGAGAGTTTTCGCTGGGTCGCTGGGGTGGCGGGCAATCACGATACCTTCGGAAACCGCGACGAACCCACACGTAACGTGTCCGGCAATGCTCATTATCTTGATGGCAACTCAACGAATCTCGATAGCCTGGTCGTGGCCGGGATAGGTGGCATCATAGGTTATCCAAACAAACTCCACCGCAAAACCGAATCGGATTTTCTCACCTATACGGAATTGCTACTAGATCAGCTTCCTGACGTGTTGGTGATGCATGACGGTCCTGATTTTCCGGCAAATGACTTGAGGGGTTCATCGAATATCCGAGGAACCCTTGAGCGATTTCCCAAAACGCTGGTGGTTCGCGGTCATTCTCATTGGCCGATTCCACTGGTCGAAATGGCAAACGGCACACAGGTTCTGAATGTGGATTGTCGCGTGGTGATTCTGCGACGAGCGCAATAAGAACAGCCGCCGGTCGGGAACCGGCGGCTTCTTTCACATCATCACATTAGACCTCATCATCGCTTAGGCAGCGTCGGGGTCGGTGTCTGGGTAGGGATCCCATTTGATTTGGTCGGCGGAGACCATTTCGCCTTTGTCTTTGTCCCAGGCCATCATGCGACCGCTTCGCCAGGATTCGTTGGCCAAGTTCACGGCGACCACGCCAGCCAGGCCCAACTCCGGCGGGCAGTTCAATTCTTCGCCGTTGCGGAGATGGTTGTGCAGGTTGGTGTGATGCAAGTGGATGTCTTCGGCACCGGACTTTTTGTGTTCGGCGAGGACTTTGCCGTCTTTGTCCTTGGCGACCCACCCTTCTCGGGTGAAGTACAACGTGCCCCGATACCCACGGATGAGGTGATCGACACCCACCCGGTTGCTCTGCGTACCGAGCACGTAGACCGTCATGCCGCGGGGGTACTCGCAGATCATTTCGAAGTTGTCCGGCAAGTTCCGACCGTCCGGCCATTGCCAGATGCCACCCATGCCGACAACGCGGTTCGGGTAGAGCAAGTTACACGCTTTCATAATCCGCGTGATGCGGTGGATGAACAAGTCCGTCGCGACCCCGCCGGAGTACATCGAGTAGCATCGCCATTCGAAGTAATGGTGCGGATTCCAATCGGTCTTGGGAGCTTTCCCGAGCCAAGCGTTCCAGTCGAGATCTTCCGGTTTGGGCATGTCGTCTTTCAGACCCGGTTTTCGCCAGGGGCCTTGTGAACCGTAGCGACGCACATACTCAATCTGAGCTTGCACGACTTGCCCGAGTACGCCGTCTTCGATGGCTTTCGCGGCGGATGAGTAGCTGTCGTCAGACATGCCCTGCACGCCGACTTGAAGGGCCAAGCCCGTTTCTTTCTGCTTGTTGACGACTTCGATCGCTTCGGGAATGTTGTGCGTCATCGGCTTTTCGCAGTAGACGGCTTTCCCGGCATCGAAGGCGTCAATTGTCATCTTCGCGTGCCAGTGTTCTGGCGTGGCGATGGTGACGTAATCGACTTCTTCATCGAGCACACGACGATAGTCTTGGTAAGCGTTTTCGGCACCGACACGGGCGGCACCTTCTTCGGCTCGCTTCTGCCAGCAGTCCGCGACAGAAACGGGTTGCAGGTTGTCTGGGCCGGTCAATTTTTTGATGGCATTGAGGTGGCCAGTTCCCATGCCGCCGACGCCGATGAAACTCGTGCGGATACGGTCGTTCGCACCGAGAACACGAGCATAACTGGCAGCGGTCATGCCTGTCGTCGCTGCCGCAGCACCGGCAACTTGCAGAAATGAACGGCGGGAAACATTTGAAGATGTTGGGGCGGGTTCGCTCACGACGGAGACTCCAATGGAAACATATTAACGTTCAAGCATTCGTCTTCATGGTAACGTCGCCCATAGTTGATGTCGAGATTGAGCAAATGTGGAGCGGTGAAGTTTGACAGTTTGAAAAAGCGTCATTCGCCACTCGCAATCCTTATTCTCCTCATTCGACGATCACGGGAACCGGCCCGCATGTTCACGCACACGGTCGCCGTGGGCGGCGAGTTCGGCATGGCGTTCGGGGGAGAGTGCGTCCCAAGATTCGAGCAGCGAAAGATTTTGCCGAAGTTCGTCGGCGTCGTTGGGAGCCATTAGCGTGACGCTCACGGCCGGATGTGCCAAAGCGAAGCGGTACCAATCAGTCGCTGGTGGAATGACGAAATCCGGCGGATCGGTCGGGGTGGGACGCAACAACGCACCCCAACGCAGAGCCGTGAACGAGACGACCGGCAACCGACCTTGTGTGATTGGGAACACATCGTTTTCCGCACCGCGATGGGCGGCGTTGTAGCGGAGCATCAGCATGTCGAGGTAGTCAGAGTTTTGGATGAAACTCGCGGCGAGCGGTCGTTGATGGCTGGTCAAACCAATCGACTTCACACGCCCCTCCGACTTGAGCATCTCCAAATAGCCGGCGGCACCATCGGGTTCGTGAATGCGGTCCCAATCTTCTTGGTCTTCGACGTAGTAATAGGTGACAACGTCGATCACCTCGCTTTGGAGTTCCTCACAGATTTGCTCGAATTCCCGTCGAGCAACTTCCGCACTGCGAGATTCCAACTGAACGGCGATTCGCACGTCATCACGACGCGAACCGAGTTCACGGATTGCCCGTTGCATACCGTTCTCGGTGCCGCACCAATTGAGATAGTTCACGCCCTGCTCGATCGCCTCGTGAACCGCATCGGCGGGCAACTCGGTATTCCCTCGAGACGCCAAACCGAGTCGGCAAACGGTTCCCAGAGATGGAAACTCAACGGTCTTTGGCAGCGGTGTGGACATGGTTTGATTCTCGGATCGGGCACGAAACACGATTCCGAGATTCTATCATACCGCACCGACGACGTCCGCTTCGGCGTAGTCGAACTCTGGTTCCTCGTCGATCCACTCCTCCTCGTCATCTTCGTACGTTTGTTGAGGGCGACCGGATTGGAGTTTCAGCACGATGGCCCCCAGGAGTGTCACGTAGTACGGAATTTCCACGGCTTCGACGGTCACGAACTGTGCGGAGACGATGAACCCGATCAAGGAACTGATCACCATCGATGCAATCGGTTTGAGCCACGGGTCGGCATCGGGTGAGTTCGATAACTTTCGACTCAAACGCCACAGCCCCTTAATGCACAGGAAGTAAAACGCAATCAGACAGATGATTCCCGGAAAACCGAGTTCCGCACCGACCTCGAACCACAACGAGTGGGCGGCTTTTCCTTTTTTGAATCCAAAGGTGTGAGCTTTGATTTGGAAGTGATCGGGACCGATGCCGAACAGCGGGTTGTCGAGCATTGCTTGCCAGCATGCCCCCCAGAGTTCGAGTCGGCTTTCGGCGGAGCGGTCGCGTTCTTTGGCGTCGGCGAAGATCGTCATGAACCGTTCGGTAACTTCTTCCCCCGCCAACCGCACGCCGAGCGCGATCGCCAATCCGAGCATCAGATAGTGCGTCGAGCGTTTGGGAATCAGCAGAAACGCGATTCCGCCGGTGATGCACAACGCCAGCATTCCACCTCGGGAGTAGCTAAACAACACCGCGTTGACCATCATCAACCAGAAGAAAAACGCGATGCCCTTCTTCCACAGTTTCTCTTCATACAACCCGAGAAAGAACGCCAGCCCAATGGCCGCATTGAGCGAAATGGCATAACCGTTGTTGTCCAGTCCGCCGAAGCCCTCTTCCTTCAGCTTGTTGTAGCCGCCGAAGTAATAGAGGTTCATTTGCATGGCGATATAACCTTGGCAGATGAGAATCACCCATGCCAAGATGCGGACTTGCTTCGTCGTGCGGACGGTTGTAATGCCGACAATAAACGGCGCGACGATCTTGCCGATCTGTGAGGCGAAATACCAACCGGCTTCGGGGACTTCGCTTGTGGCGGCTCCGAAGATACTGGAGAACCAAAACCCCACCAACGCCAGCGTGATTCCCTTCGCTTTCCCGAGTCGCCAATCACCGCAACCGCGAAGAGCCCAGCCAAGAAGCATCGAAAGTGCCACGAGTCGGCTGTAGTTGCTCGCTGGGACGGACCACGCCCAAAGTGCTTCCGGCTTGAGAATCGCCAAGGCCACATACGCCAACAGACCGTAGAACGGCACCACCAGCCCAGCCAGTGTGCCGAACAGCGTCAGCGAATAGGTGACAAGAATGCCGATCATGAGCGAGGGGCAGCCCAAACGTGAATCGCGGAAGAGACGGTCTCATCCCAAGTGTGGGTTGTGTCGCCGCAGTGCTCGCCGATCCCATCCGCATTCCGTTGATTTTTGGCAACTCGTCCGGTGACTTTGACGGATGAACCGATTCCTCCGGTCATCGAACTGTCACGCTTCGAAATCAAACCCTGCCCCGTTGCGATGGCATCGACAAATCTTGATACTAAATACGATTTCGATGCCGTAACACAAAGTCTGAATTCGCTGACGGGCGAAAACCGGCCCGCAAAGGAATATGAAATGACACGGTGGAGTCTCGGGGGAATTCTTCTCGCACTGCTGGTGTTCCATGCCGCGAGCGGTGAACTCGTTGCCCAGACAAGTCTCTGGGGGCGAACTGGGGAGAAGTGGGATCCGAAAGGCCCGTTGCCCGATTTCTCGTTCGCCGGGTATCAGCGGAGTGAACAACCAATTCCGGAACGAACGCCCACGGTCTCAGTCACGGACTACGGAGCCCAACCGGGTATCGATGCCACAAAGGCGTTTCAGGAAGCCATTGAAAAGAATCCCGGTCAGTGCATCGGCGTTCCAGCGGGGCGTTTTGTGCTGTCGGATCGACTCCGGATCCAAACCGCGGGCACGGTGCTTCAGGGAGAAGGCTCACGACAGACAACGTTGTTCTTCACGCGGAGTCTGCAAGAAATCGAGCCGACACAAACGCAAACTGGCGGCGGTCAGGCCACAACCAAGTATTCCTGGTCGGGCGGTTTGATCACGGTTGGCGGATGGGGTGTCGCGTCGGCAAAGAAACAACCGATCAGCGGAACGGCCGAGCGTGGAGACACCGAAGTTCAAGTCGCCAATCTGCAAGATGTTCAGGTTGGTGACGATGTCCAACTCAAAATGACCGACGACGACGCGGGCAGTTTGACGGATTACCTCTACCGGGGAGACTCGGGGGATGACAAGACGGTGCGTGGCAAACTTTCGATCGTCCAAGTTGCCCGTGTGACGGCGGTTTCGGGTGATCGCGTCACGCTTGATCGTCCGTTGCGCGCGGACATCAATCCCCGTTGGCAACCAACGCTGACGAAATTTCAGCCGCGAACACAGAACAGCGGGTTGGAAGGCGTGTCGATCGAATTCCCCGTAACACCATACGGCGGGCATTTCAAAGAGGTCGGGTTCAACGGCATCGATTTGATCGGAACGAACAATTGGGTCCGCGACGTTGAGATTCTCAATTGCGATTCGGGAATCTTCATTCATGGCCAATTTCACACCGTGACCGACGTCACGATTCGGTCCGATCGGCAGCCCGATCGGGAAGGTCGTACTGGCCACCATGGATTCACCGCCGCTGGTCAGGATTGTTTGGTGACGAAATTTCGCATTCGGACACGGTTCATTCACGATGTCACCGTCACACGCGGTTCCGTGGGGAATGTGTTTTCCGAAGGCAATGGTGTCGACCTCTGTTTTGATTTCCACCGTGAGGCACCCTACGAAAATCTGTTTACGCAGATCAGTCTTGGGAAAGCATCGCGACCGTGGAATTCCGGTGGGACGCGGGGCAAAGGAAGACACGCCGGGACGGGCAACGTTTTTTGGAACATCGATTCTCGAACGAAGATCACGCCGCCGAAACCGGATTTCGGACCAGCGGGTTTGCTCTTCGTTGGACTCAATGCGTACGACGGCGGTGTGAAGAAACCAGTCACGCTGCCAAACGGTTGGTATTACGAGCCACAAACTCCGGGACGCTTCGCACCGGCGAATCTCCATCAAGCCCAAGTCGAACGTCGCTTGAAATCCGTGTCTCCGCGAGACTGAACAAGACTCACAACGACCGTGTGGTTTTTTCGACCCACGTCCAAACCGTTGAGCAGGTGGAACTCATCAAACCTTGGAGTTGCTGACATGAAACCGACGACATGGCTCTGCGGCATCTGGATGTTGTTCGTCAACACAACTGGCGCGTTCGCCGATCTGAACCAGTATCGTCTGCGGACAATTGAATGGCTGGTGGATAACTCCGACACAATTGGCGTTTTCCAAGTCGATGAGACCAAGCCACCGGCGGTGCTGCACACATTCAAAGGGGATGCCGCGAACATCGAATATCCGCTAGCCCCTCCGAAATTCGACGGCTATCTCTACTTTTCGAGAATGGTTGAAGGGCCAATCCGGTTGCGATTTATCCGTGGGACAAGCGAACTTCTTGAGGAAATTGAGATCGGCCGCCGAAGCCCGATCGACTTCCCCACGCTGCTGGATGTCTACTACGGCGTCACTCAATATGGAAACGTTGTGCTCTCCGAGCGAGTGCTCTTGGAAACGCTCTCGGGCCGTTTGCGTGCCAAAACGGGGCCGACCATTGATCCCAATCCACGAGTGGCCCACGCTCGCAAATCTGGAGTCGTCGCGCACTCGGACTTTCCACTTGAATCGGGGGGCGAGACGTTTGTCTTGATTGTTCCGTTCACGACCGAGCGGCGAGACTACTTCATCAAGATGTTAAAAGACGGGCCGGCCGCTGAGAAAATCCGTGCGATTCGGGAACTGCGAATCTTTGACGATCCGTTGTCGAGGCAAGCAATCACCGAGGCGACTCGACTGGACAGCGTAAAATCGTCGTCCGTCTTCACCCAAGAAGGTCGCGTCGAGATTGGACGTGAAGATGTCATCCGCGAAGCGACTGCGGCCCTCAAATGGTTGCCGTGAGAAACCATTAACCCCAAATGCGACAGGCGAGAAGCCGTCCACCGACGACCGCTCCTAACCCGATGAACAGGTTCCCCGCGACATATGCGAACGCCAACTGCCAGCGGGATTCTCGCATGAGTTCGACCGCTTCGTATCCGAATGCCGAGAACGTGGTGAGGGAACCCAACATGCCGGTCACCAGCAGCATGCGGGCGAGTTCGGGAAGAGGTTGGCGATCGGTGGTGCGGGGGATGTCGATCACCCAGGCCATCAACGCACCGATCAAGAAACAACCCAGCACATTCACGGCGAGCGTGCCGATCGGTGGGAAACTTGGAACCCACCGCCTTGCCAGACCGGTCAGTGTAAATCGGGCGATCGCTCCGAAGAAACCGCCCAGTCCGACGGTCAGCATTTGCAGAATTGGTGATGTCATGGTGATCCGAATTCCAGTTGATGACGAAAATCCGCAGTGATTTTGGGCAAATTGTACTGGTTCACGGACACTACGGCAGGCAGACGATCCGGTCTTTTAACGTTTTTACAATTCCGCTAAACTTCACCGAACACGCTCAAGTTGGGAACAGTTGATGAGCGTTCGTCCATAGAGACCAGTTTCGAGTTGGCGGGAAGGAATCTGCCATGACGTTTGCCTCGCTGACATTTCTCCACATTGCCGATGCCCGGTTGGATTGCCCGCTGGAGTACATAGGTGATGTGCCGGAAGATTTGTTGGACAACATTGACGATGCCACGCTGACGGCGTTCGAATTGGCCGTCGAGACTGCGAAAGAGCGGCAGGTCGATTTTGTATTGCTCACCGGCGCGACTTTCATCGATTCCGATCTCAGCTTGCGGGCTCGGATTGCATTGGTGGATGGTCTGAAGAATCTTGCAGGCGACGACATTGCCGTGTTTGTCGTACCCAGCGATGAAGCCCCGCTTCCCGCATGGAGGGCGATTTCGGATCTGCCGGAGAACGTCACGATTTGCGAACCCGGCGTCACCCTGCCCGTTCACCGCGATCACGAAACGATTGCCACGGTCTGGGCGGGGGCGGAAACGGAAGACGCCGTTCCCTACGTGAATGGCCACACGAATGGAGCGACCAACGGACATCATCGGCACGTCACACCGTTCCGTCTCGGCGTGATGACCGCCCCGATCGTGACTCCCTTGTCGAACCGCCCCGATCGCGAATCGATCAAAGAATCGAACGAACTCCCCAAAGAGACCGATTGGCAACGACCCTCGTGGGCACGACCGACGACTGAACCGGAATCCGAAATCGAACCGCAACCGAGCCAAGAGACGCCGGTCAAAGAATCTGCACGCTTCAACTATTTGACATGGGCATCGCAGACCGGACGGTTTCAGTCAGAATTGCTGCGTCAGACAAATGGCGAATCGATTTCCCGACCGTTGACGACGCAACCACTTCGGGACAGTGAACGTGCACAGGCTGGTGTGAAACTCGTCGAGGTTCGGCCTGATGGTCGTCAACACGAAACGGTGCTACCGACAGCGGTTGTGCGATTTGATTGCATCAACATCGACGTTCCCAACGAAATCACCCGCGACGATCTTCTCACAACAATGGCCGAAGCCCTGTTGGACGCTGCGACCGATCGAGACGAAGACTTCTTACTGATTCAATGGGAACTTCGAGGCACGGGAACGCTCTGGGCTTCACTTCGCGACCGGACGACATGGGAAAGTCTACTCGAAGACGTAATTCTCACCGCGGAACCACCGCAGTCTCCGATCCTGTGTCATGCCGTTCGTTTGCACCGAGCCATGCCAGTGGACTTCTCGAATGAAAGTCTGCCCACGCGTTTCGCACAACGATTGGACTCACTGGAATCGTTGACGACTCACGAGTTGTCGCAACGACTCGAGGACCATTGGCAAGCTGTTCCGGAAGCCGAGCGAGTTGTTGGTGGACGGGAACTTTTGGACGAGCACATTTCGAGCCACGACAAGGACGCCATTCGGCAACTCGCCTGGACCATCGGCAACGATTGGCTCCAGAACGAATTGGAAACCAACGCCTAACTCAAGACGCTGCAACCGGGAAACTCCCGCCACAAAAACGGCGGGCCTGGAGTCATGGAAGGACCCAGACCATGCAATTGACCGATATTCAGATCGATCGTTTCGGTGTGTGGCGGCGACTCGCAATGCCGTTGCGTCCAGGGGGAATCAACGTGGTTTACGGTCCGAATGAGGCCGGGAAATCAACGTTGCTCCAGTTCATTCGCGGGAATCTGTTCGGGTTCGATTCGGGAGCGGCTCGACCGAGATGGGAACGGTCTGAGTTTGAGGACGAACCGACGGTTTTCGGGGGTTCGCTTCGGTTGACGCATGACGGTCATGAGTTTGAAGTGACCCGACATGCCGACGGCGATGGACGCGGAACGCTGTCCGTCGAACGTGTGGCGGATTCGCTTTCAAATCTGGCCGATGGGTCGGATTTGCCCAGCGAGTTTCAGAACCTGGCCCCGCAAGACAAGCTGACTCACATTCTCGGCGAGACTGGCGAGCAGACTTTTCGGCATGTCTTCGCGATCGGTTTGAGTGAGCTGCAGGAACTTTCCACGCTCCAAAACGCCGAAGTCGCTCGACGCATCTACGGTTTGTCGCTTGGTCCGGATGGTGGCGAACTGGTCAAAATGATCAGCGATGCAGACCAATTCCGGCGACGGTTCTTTGTGTCGAACCGACACCGTGGCGAACTGTTGCGGCAACTTTCGCGAGTGAAGGAACTGGATGCGGCGGTCAACCGGATTGGTGATCAACGGCGTCAGTACGCCAAGTTACTCGCCAAGCAAACCGAATGGCAAACGCAAATCGAATCGCTGAAAGCAAAGCGAGCGGGACTACGGCAGCAATTGCAAGGGCACGAAATCGTCAATCGCGTGGCGACACCGTGGCGACAACTTCGCGAATTGGAACGCGAGTTGGCGTCGCTCCCGAAAACCAATTCGGCTCCGAAATTCGATTGGAGTGTGATCGAAGAGATTGATCTCGATTTTGCCGAATTGAAACCACAATATCGAGACGCACGACGGCGGGAAAACTCCGCGCGAAAGAAAGCTGACTCCGCCAAACCGAAGGTCATTCCGAATCAGACGGAAACGGTGGCGGTATCTTCGTCTCCGTGGACGGAGGAAATGTTCGTACTCCAAGGGTTGGTGGCACAACGGCCGATTATCGCCGAAGCTGCCCGACACGCCGAGCAATCCCAAGCCGAAGCGACCAAGAAAAAGGCCGAATTCGATGCTCGACTTCGCACGCTCGGTCCGGACTGGTCGGCAGAGCGGTTGGATTCCATCGACTCCACGCATACGGCGTATCATCGGTTGGCGGATGCCGGTCGGAAGTTTCAATCGCTGGCGGCTCGCAAAAACCGCATGCAGAAGAAGTACAAAAAGACCGCCGACGCCTGTCACAAGCTGCAAAGCGAGTTCGATGCCGCGATCGGTCAGATTCCAGAATCGACCCTGAAAGAAGCCATCGTCGAAGCAAAACGGCAACTCGCTGACGGTGAGGGATTGGCCCAATTGCAGTTCCGCGAGAGCGAAGTCGATCAACGGATTTCCAACCTGCAACGCGAATTGGCCCGTTTGGAAAGCCGCCCCGATTTGCCACCGTGGGCACCAGGATTCTTGCTGTTTCTGGGGATTGGCGGAGCGATTCTGTCCACACTCGGTTTCATCACTGGGCTCACCACTAACGGTGTTGCCGGGCTTATTTTGGCGTTGATCGGTTTGGCGGGGTTCTTCATTGCACGCGGATTCCAACATCACTCTGAAGGGCATCTGCACGAAGATTTGGCGGAACTTCGCATGCGGATTCGCACACACGAAGCCGAGCTGAAAGACATTCACGAGGTAATTCGTCACCGCCTGCCCGACGGTCGGACTGACACCGCACACCCAGAAGGACCGCAAGCTCAGCTCATTGCTCGGGCGTCGCAACGGTTGTCCGAACTGAAACGACTTGTCACCGTGCAACGACGTTTGAAGCGGGATCGCAAACGACTCGGACGAATGCGAAAAAGTATTCAAACCGTCGGTCGAGAACACGATGCCGCCCGCCAAGCGTGGTGTGACGGTGTTCGACAAGTCCGTCTGCCGGAGACAGTCAACGTTGATGATGCCCTGCGAACTTGGCAGCAAGTCGCTGAGGTACGCGAATACAAATACGCATGGGATCTCAGCGAGAATGCCGCCCGCGATGCCAGCCGCCGGATGGAACAGTACCGCGGACGCATCGAGACAACCGGTCGGCAATTCAAACGGCATAAAGAAGACTACGCCCACCCGTTGGATGTGCTTTCACGGTGGGAACGCGAACTCACGCAGTTGCAGGCCAAACCGCAAACGATTCCCGCTCCCGTCGCGACGACTCCACCGGAAATCGACGACAGCGAACGGCAGAAGTTTCTGAAGACGGCTCGCAAGTACCGACGCGAGGCCGTGCGATTGAAACGTCGAATGGTCGCGTTGAAAAAACGCCGGCGAGAATTGTTGGCGGAAGTTGGTGTCTCTTCCCGTGAGGAATTGGAGTCTCGACAACAACACGGCGGTCGACGGCAAGAACTCGAAGAGTTGATCGCGATGGCGAAGTTGGAACTCGAAGCTGCACGGGAGGAAGCCCCCGAGTTGGCGATCGTCGAAGACGATTTGCATTCCCACGACACTCACGGGAATCAGGAAAGCCGCGAAGAATTGACTCGGCAACTGGAACAAGTCGAAGCGGAACTTCAGAAACGGAGCGAGGATCTGGGACGCGTCAAACAGGAGTTGGCAACACTCACCGATGACCGCACAGGCACAAGGTTGCGGCGGGAGTTGGCCAATGCTCGGTTGCAACTCCAGCAAACTGTGACGCAATGGATCGCAACCGAAACGACCGCCGATGCGGTGAGTGGGTTGCGTTCGAATTTGGAACGCGATGGCCAAACAGGAACACTGGAACTGGCGTCAGAATTCCTCTACGAATTCACCGACGGCCGTTACCGGCGAATTTGGTCACCGGTCGATCAACAGCATTTGCTCATCGAAGATGAAGCTGGTCAGAGTTTTGCTGTCGATGCTCTCAGCAACGGAACCCGCGAGCAATTGTTCCTTTCCATCCGATTGGCTTTGGTGGAACAATTCGCTGAAGATGGAATCGAGTTGCCTTTGATTCTCGATGATGTGCTCGTCAATTTCGATCACCAACGCACGGCCGCCGTGGTGGAAACGCTTCACCGATTCGCTGAGCGTGGACACCAAGTGTTGCTGCTGACCTGTCACATGCATCAGGCACAGTATTGCGAATCGTTGGGTATCGAACCGATTTGGCTGCCCGGCCACCATCCGCTCATGGAAACCAATCGCGTGGCATGATCGATTCCAAAATGAGTCAGGCGGGAGGCGATTCGTCATCAAGACACAACGCCTCGCGACCAGACCCATCGACAACGATCGTTATTCGTCCGCCGGTCCGTTCAATTGGATGATGTTGAACATCGCACCTTGGCAGTCCGAAACAACGCCCAACTTGCCCACAGGGAGATCCATCACCGGTTGGATCAGTTGGCCGCCCAGTTCTTGGACTTTGCTGGTGGCTTTTTCGATGTCCTCGACCGTGAAATAGGCTGTCCAAAATGATGGAATCTCGCCCATTTCTTGTCGCCAGGGCAGAATGCCGCCGTTTAATTGTTCGCCGTTTTTGATCACAACGTAGTCGGTCATCGACTCGTCTTCGTCGAACGTCCAGCCGAATAACTTGCTGTAGAACGCTTGCGACGCTTCGACATCCCGGCTGATGAGTTCGTTCCAACCCCAGGTGTTCGCATCGTTCACCCAACCGGCACCGGGGTGATCGATCGGCTTCCAGAGAGCGACCATCGCGCCTTCGGGGTCGGCAATCACCGCCATCTCTCCCGCATGCACGACTTGCATCGCAGGCATCGTGATGGTTCCGCCCGCATCGGCCACCTTCGCCAAAACGCCTTCCAAATCCGGCGTGTGCACATAGCTATTCCAGTGCGGTGGTGCCCCACTTTCCCTCACTTTACCAGGCATTTCACCCAAGCCGGCGACGGCGTGGCCATCTTTCTTGAAGATGTAATATGGAGGTCCGTTGTGCGTGTCTTGCTCTTCGGCCGTCCAACCGAACAACTCACAGTAAAAATCGTGGGCACCCATCAAACCATGGGACATCAAATCGACCCAACAAAACTGATGCGGTGCGTAAGACTCTCGACGACCCATTGAATCACTCCCGAAAACCAGACGGATTTGAAGGCTGAACCGTATTGGAATTGCCGATGCGTTTAGGGTCAAGTGTACAGTTTTTGGATTCTTTTCGAGTGTCGTCTCGGCAACCTCGCGACGGTTGGTGTTCGAAGTGAGTTCGATGTTAGACTGTCGGATATGAGAGGCAGAGTATCCGAATCACTAGGACAGATATCGTTCGCAAGGTTCCAACCATGATGAAGTTTTTGGTACTGCTGAATGTGCTTGTGTTCGGCTCCCGGATGATGGGTGCCGCGGAACCGGTCGTTCGTGTGGCTGTCTTCCAGGACAGTGGCACAGGGGCCAGTTCGACCAAGCTGATCGATGCTTTGCAATCACGGGAGAGTTTCCCTGTGGAGGTGCAAAAGATCACAGCGGAGGAAATCCAGAATGGTCGGCTTGACGATGTTGATGTGCTCGTCCACCCCGGTGGCAGTGGGAGCAAGCAGGGAAAAGCGTTGGGAGAACTTGGCCGCGAAAATGTGCGGCAGTTCGTTCGTGGCGGTGGTGGTTATCTTGGCGTTTGCGCGGGAGCGTATCTGGCGACGAATGATTATTCATGGTCGCTGAATCTGATTGATGCCAAAGTTCTTGACCGATTGCATTGGGCCCGAGGCACGGGAGCGGTAAAGCTTCGCCTCTCACCGCAGGGCACCAAATTCTTTGAGTCGGATCGCGACGAAATTTCGTTGTACTACGGTCAAGGCCCATTGCTCGCCCGCCGGGAGTGGGACGATCCCAAAGTCCCCAACTACGAAAGTCTCGCGATCTTCGCCTCGGAAATCGCCAAGAAAGGCGCTCCCCGTGGCGTGATGATCGGCACCTCCGCTGCCGTCCGCTGCCAATATGGTGACGGCCGAGTCTTCTGCTACAGCCCCCACCCCGAATCCACGGAAGGCCAACACCACTTGATTCCGATTGCCGTCGAATGGCTAACGAATGATCAACCGTAGGTCTGGCGAAGCGTCAATCATCGTTTGGTTTCCTCCCGAAGTACCGCTTGACGGCATCTGTTAGTAGGAATACGGCAAGGTGGCCAAACAGCAGTCCGCAACCGGGGTCAAGAACGAGTGGAATCCACCAAAGTGATTGCACTGTCGATGAGGGGGCCAACAAACAACCGCCCGTGCCGATCAAACCACCCAGCAGCGGAATCATCGAATAATTCCTCGGTTGCCCCTGCGCATTGAGCGTCCGAGGAACCCAGTAAATCGCCCACCATTGACCAACCGCCAACAACACCGAGAACCCAATCAACAGAATCGAAAGGGACCACCATAAGTAGAGCATTGTTTCATGCTGTTCGAGTCATAAGTCCGGCACAGCTAGACTGAGTCGCTATTTGACGACCCAAAGTGGCAATCGTTGAGCACGCGCGAAACGAGCGAGCGGCAGCAACTGCGTAAATGTTTGGACGTCCATATCTTCGTCGATTAGATCATCGTCCTCAATGTATTTTTGAAATAGCTCATCCAATGCCGAGTCTTCGGTGGGCAGTGATAACGCATTGCCAAGCGACTCGAGTTCGGGTATCAAGTTGTCGAGTGCGCCGACATCCAGATTCGGGGAATCGTCGGAGAATTCAAGCGAACCGATATCGGTTTTCACGGGTAAGTAACATCCGTGCCATGCTTCCATCGACAAGAAGTGAGGCAGCTTGTCTGCCCCAAGGGCTTCGACACCCCGCTCCTGCAGTTCGCTCCAACCGGACCAGCCTAGCTCATCGCTATGACGTTCGGTTTGGCTGTTGAAGTCAATGTCATCTCCGAACATCCCTCGAAGCGTGTCGGCAACCTGCGACGCGAACGGCTCAGTGAACATAGTGTTCGGTACAGCAACAGAAAAGACAAGTGCCATGCTAGTTGTCCTAGTGGGCGGCATACCATTATCAGTTGTAGGTCAGGCTATGCCTGACGTTCAAGCTCAATCGCCTGTTGGCTCTACCAGAGGTGGAGTATCCATTGATGAGAAGTGGATTGTGAATTGTGGACCTTTGGCTGACGGCCGCCAACCTTTAGAAAGAGCTTGGCGAACACAATCAGCAATGTGTTTCGGCGTGATAGGATGTGGTGTTGCTGTTGTATAGCAGTCCGGATGCGGATGATCTGTAAATGCGACTAAAACCGTGCCAGAATCATGGGCAAGCTCAACTGACACTGTA